>DATHCO010000001.1:0-7352 GCA_035319505.1 Steroidobacteraceae bacterium
GCGCACGCCGATCGCGGGGAAGTCGGTGAAAAAGCCGTCCATGCCGCGCGCCAGATAGCGCACGATTTCAGCCTCGAGATCGCCGTGTGCCGCAGGATCCCGCCCACGTCTCAAGTCGGCCGGCAAGAACTCGTTCTCAGCTCGAAAGGTCCACACGTGAACGAGAAGCCCGAGGCGGTGGGCGCTCGCCACGACTTCCTCGGTCGCCAGTGTCTTCGCGATGCCGATCGCATCTGCGTATTCGGCGATCACCCCGAGGTCTCCCACTTCGTGCTCGAGGAGCTGCACGAGCGGCAAGTGCGTCATGCGGCGCAATTGACGTAGGTTCTTGGGATCGAACGATTGAATGAAAACCGGCGACCCCGCCTTCTCATAGTCGAAGCGCGCCAAGGTCTCGAGTACGGCTTCCTCCTGCTCGAGACCGAGCGAGGCGAAATGCGCGGGATGCTTGGTCTCCGGATAGACGCCGATGGTGGTTTTGTCGCTCGACTTTGCGTTGCGTGCGAGCCCGAGGACCTCTTCGAACGTCGGCACCTCGAAGCGGCCGTCGAAGTCTCGATTCGCCGGCCGCAGATGCGGCAAACGCTCGCGGGCCCGCAGAGTCTTGATCTCGGAAAGCGTGAAATCCTCGGTAAACCAACCGCTCACCGTCTCCCCGTCGATGACCTGTGTGCGCCGGCGATGCGCAAACTCCGGGTGCTGTTCAACGTCGGTGGTGCCGCCGATCTCGTTTTCATGCCGCGCGATGAGCACTCCGTCGCTGGTCATGACCAGATCGGGCTCGATGTAGTCCGCGCCTTGCTCGATCGCGCGTCGATAGCTCTCGAGGGTGTGCTCCGGACGCTCGCCGCTCGCCCCTCGATGCGCAATGACAAGGACGCGCGACTGATCAGGCACGTGACACGTATCGAAGCATGAGCGACAGTCTAGCGCACCTGCCCGAGGCTCCGACAAGGAGCCTCGGGGGCTGCAGGTGCTCGCGCGTGCGCTCGACTAGCGCGGCGGTGTCAGCAGGTAGGTGCTCGTATCGAGCGCCGCAATGACGCCGTCCGTGCCCGGCGCCCAGGGAGTCGGCTGTCGCAGCTCCCCAGTGAGCCGATCCGCACGGACGGACGTCGGTTGTGCGGCGAACGCCAACCCGATGGCAAAGACCGCCCCGGTTGTCATAATCACTTTGCCGCGAATCATGACTTACACCTCAGGCCATCGCAGTATGCGGGGGCGTGACCCCTGGATCATCCGCGAGCGCGAGATGCGGAGGGGTCACCCCCGGGTCGTCTTGTAACGCGAATGCGCTACCCGACACTGCGCAGCAGGTGAATAAAGCGATTAGACTTGCCTTCATAGTGAAATTGCTCCCGTTTTGGTTGGTTAATGAGCGAACAAATCCCGACAGCCGAATTGTGGCCGCCCAATGTAAAAGCGACATCCGCACGCGAATCCCTTCATGATGCGACGCAAAATTTTAAAGCGAGCGCCCGACCCCGCAGTGAAACGCACAAGACCTTGATTTGATTCAAACGAGAAGACTGGATGCAGGCCCCGGTGAATTTCACGCAGCTTTTGACCGACTGGCGTGAGGGACGCCCTGATGCGCTGGAGCGGCTAACCCCCCTGGTCTATGAGGAGCTTCGCCGGCTTGCGCGCGGCTACATGCGTGGAGAGCGGGAAAGTCACACGCTGCAAGCGACCGCAGTGGTGCACGAGGCGTTCCTGCGGCTCATTCAAACGAATGTCGCGCTCCAGGATCGGGCTCATTTCTTCGCGCTTGCCTCGCGCCTCATGCGGCGTGTGCTCGTCGATCATGCCAAGTCGCGGTCTCGGCGCAAGCGCGGAGCGCCCGTCGCGGATTCGACTCCGCAGGACACCGTCACACCGGCGAGCGACGTCGATGTCGTCGCCCTCGATGAGGCGCTCGGGAGCTTGCAGCAACTGGAGCCTCGCCTCGCTCAAGTCATCGAGCTGCACTATTTCGGCGGCTTGACCTACGACCAGATCGCGGCGGCGCAGGAGGCATCGGTCACGACCGTGTACCGCGAGATTCGTCTCGCCCGGGCCTGGCTGCTGCACCAGATCGCCGGACGCTCGACCGCATGATTCCGCGCGCGCGCTGGCAGCAAATCCAGTCCCTGTTCGAGCAAGTGGTCGATGCGGAACCCGCCGAGCGCGACCGCCGCTTGGCGAGCTCCTGCGGTGCCGACACCGATCTCAGGCGCTCGGTCGAGGCGCTGCTCGCCTCCGATCAGAGGACCGAGGATCCGCTGCTGAACGCGATCGGCGAGGCGGCCGGGTCGCTGCTCGCGGAGCATCAGGATCGGCTGGTGGGCACGCGCATCGGCCACTATCGCGTGGCGTCCATTCTCGGGCACGGCGGAATGAGCACGGTCTATCGCGCCGAGCGCGATGATGATCAGTATCGCCAGACCGTCGCCATCAAGGTGCTGCACCATGCAACGCTGCATCCGAGGCTTCGTAACCGCCTGCACAGCGAGCGGCACATCCTCGCGACACTCGCTCATCCGTCGATTGCGCGATTGATCGACAGTGGCGACCTCGAGGACGGTACGCCCTATCTGGTGATGGAGCATGTCGACGGTGACTCGATCGACGCATACTGCGATGAGTGCGCGCTATCCATTCGCGAACGTCTCGAGCTCTTCATCCGAGTGTGCTCGGCGGTGCAGTTCGCCCATCGCAACCTCGTCGTGCACCGCGATATCAAGGCGGCGAATATCCTCGTAGCTGCCGACGGCACTCCGCGGCTGCTCGATTTCGGGATCGCGAAACTGCTGGCTCCCGAAAGCCTCTCGCACACGGTGCCGGTGACGCGGATACAGGAACGCATCCTCACGCCGGAGAACGCCTCTCCGGAGCAAGTGCTGGGGCGTCCGATCACGACGGCAACCGATATCTACGCGCTGGGCGTATTGCTCTACCTGCTGTTGACCGGGCGCTCGCCCTATCGGCTCTTGAGCTACAGCCAACTGCAGCTCGAGCGCGCCATCTGCATGGACGATCCGGTGCGGCCGAGTCAGATCGTCGCCGCGAAGCTCAACAACGAAACCGACGCCGATCGCAGCCGCATTTCGGAACGGCGCGGCGGTCTCTCTCCGCAGCGCCTACGCGCACGGCTCCAGGGCGACCTCGATGCGATCGTTGCCATGGCCATGCGCAAAGAGCCCGAGCGCCGCTACCCCTCGGTCGAGGCGCTCGCCGACGATCTGAATCGGCATCTGCTCGGCAAACCCGTGCAGGCGCGTCAGGGCGACTGGCGCTACAACGCGACAAAATTCGTACGCCGGCATCTTTTGGCGGTTTTGAGCGTCAGTGCCGTTTTCTTGGGCTTGGCCGCGATCGCCGGCGTGACAATCTTGAAGAACCGCGAGATCGAGCTCCAGCGCAAGGAGGCTGATCAGGAGCGCGCGCTTGCTCAGCAAGTTTCCGCATTCCTGTTGGAGGTGTTTTCCGAGGCCGATCCCTTCACGTCGCAGGGCCACGATCCGACGGCCAAGGAGCTGCTGGAGCGCGGCGCCGCGAAGATCGCCAGCAACACGTCCTTGCAGGCGGAGGTACGCGCACAGCTCCTCGAGAGCATCGGGGTCGCCTATCGACGGCTGGGGTTGTTCGACCGTTCGATTCTGTTGTTCGAGCAAGCCGTCGCCACGCGCCGCGAGGATCGGCCATACGACAAGGGGCACATGGCAGCGACGCTCGCGAACCTGGCCCAGGCGCTCACCGACGGCAGCCAGCTGATATCCGCCGAGGATTACCTGCGGCAGGCGCTCGAGATGTCACGCAGCGCCGACAACAAGACCCCATCCGAACGCACCGCCAATATCCTCATTCAGTCCGCCCAGTTCGCGCTCAACGCGAAGAGCGATCCGGTACGAGCTAAGGAGCTCTTCGCCGAGGCACTCGGGATTTACCGCGACGTGCTGGGAGAACAGCACTACGCCGCCGCCGCGGCCCTGACCGGCCTCGCCTCCACGGCCGCGTGGACGGGCGACTACGTGTCCGCCGAGCGCTACCAGCGGGAGGCCATCGACATATTTCGCGCGACCGTCACTGCCACCCACCCGGATTACGCCGTGGCGCTCGCCACCTTGGGCTACATCCTCACGCAGCGCGGTGAGTACCGCGAAGCCGAGCCGCTGCTCACGGAGTCGATGAAAATCCAGCGCGCCGTGTTCGGGGAGGACAGCGTCCGCGTTGCCCTGGTCGAGTCGCAGCTGAGTCTTCTCTATGAGCGGCGGGGCGACATGGCGCGCGCCGTGACCATCCTGGAGGATGCGATACGGGTTGCGAGCAAACGCCTCGGGCCCGATCACTACATTACGGGCTACTACCTGGATGCCTTGGCGGAGCTCTATATGGAGAGCAACGATCTGTCCGCGGCGGAAGCCACCTCCCGGCGGTGCTTGGCAATCTTCGCCAAATCCTTAGCGTCGCAGCATCTGTTCGTCGCGTCCGGCCGATGGACGCTGGGCGAGATTCTGCTGCGTCGTGGGTTGCTCGAGGCGAACGAGACGCAGCGTCAGGGCTTGCTCGAGGCGGCCGAAACCGAGCTTCGCGCCTCCGTCGACATCAATTCTGCGCTTGCAGGTGTCGATAGCTGGCGCACGGCGCGAAGCAGCGCCAGCTTGGGCTGGGCGTTGATCCAGCTCGATAAGCCCGAAGGCGAGCCCATGCTGGTCGCAGCGCGCACCCGCCTCCTCGCCACCCTCGGGCCGCAGCACAGCACCACCGAGCAGGTGACCGCGCGGCTCGCCGAGTATTATCGCAAACGCCACCGCGACGCGGAGGCCCTGGTTCTCGCCAGCCCCGACAAACGCTAAGCTTGCGGAACTTAAGCCCCGGAGACGGGGTCCGCATTGATAGGGTATTGAGGGCTACAGGGGAGCCATCATAATGAATCTCAAGGCCGCATGGTGTTTTCTGTCCGTCCTGATCGGCTTGTCGGCGCTTGTAAATTGTGCAAACGCCGGTACCGCGCGCGAGGAAGGACGGCTCCTCACGGCAACCGAGGTACTGGAGGACGTGCAGGGCATGCCGGACCAGCGCGTCCCCGATGCGCTTCTGGCACGCGCTTATGGAATCGCCGTGATCCCGGATGTGACCAAGATCGCCTTCATTTTTGGCGGACGGCACGGGAACGGGGTGATGGCGGTGCGCGACACGCTGAGCTCGCCCTGGAGCAACCCGGTGTTCATCTCCCTCACGGGCGGCAGTTGGGGATTGCAGGCGGGGGCGCAGTCCTCGGACATCATTTTGGTGTTCACCACCAAAAGAGGAATCGAAGGCGTCGCGGGCGGCAAACTCACCCTCGGTGCCGACGCCTCGGTTGCCACGGGACCGGTCGGACGCCAGGGATCGGCCGCGACCGACGTCTCGCTGGCCGAGATCTATTCCTATGCGAGAACGCGCGGCTTGTTCGGCGGTATCGCGCTGGACGGCACCGTCATCGCGATCGATAGGTCCGCCAATGCGGCGTTCTACGGCAAGAGAGGCGTGACTGCCAGCGAGATATTCTCCGGGCAGGCTCCCGCTCCGCCCGAGACCGCTCAGCGATTCCTCAGCCGCTTGACGCAAGCGACTCACACGACGGCTCGGGCCTCGCCCGCGCCGCAGGCCGAGACGCCGGCCGCTGCGGCACAGACCGCCGCCCCCGACGCCGCGTCGGCCACCGCCGCCGCGCCGCCCGCCGAAGCGCCGCGCACCTATCCGCTGGAGCCCGAACCTCCGAAATAAGCGAGCCCGTCATGCCGAACGCGCCCGATGGCAAACCGATTTACAACGAATCGCAGGCGGAGCGCGCGTGGAACGAGCTCGTGAGGCTGTTCCAGCGGGCGCTGGTGTGAGGCCTTTCTGCGCGCTGCCCTGCTCGCTTGCGCAATCCTGCTTTGCGGCGAAGCCCGAGCGCACGCGCCGCTCGTGCTGCTGACCGACTTCGGCACACAAGACGGCGCAGTATCTGCAATGAAGGGCGTCGCCTACAGCGTGTCCCAGCGGTTGCTGATCTCCGATTTGAGTCACGAGAATCCCAGCATCTTCGTTGGAGCTTACCGGCTCTATCAGGCCGAGCAGTTCTGGCCGAAAGACACGGTGTTCGTCGCGGTCGTCGATCCTGGCGTCGGGACCTCGCGCCTGTCCGTGGTCCTCAAGACGCGCACCGATCATTACTTCGTCGGGCCGAACAACGGCCTGCTGTCGCTGGTCGCCGAGCGCGACGGCATCGCGGAGTTGCGCCAGATCGACGAGCGGATCAACCGCCGCAAAGGCTCTGAGGAATCGCATACCTTTCACGGCCGCGACGTGTTCGCTTACACCGGAGCGCGCCTCGCCGCCGGGGTCATTCGCTTCGATCAGGTCGGGCCGGCGCTGTCTCCCGAGGCCTTGGTCTCCATCCCCTACCGCAAGTCGGAGCGATCAGGCGACAAGGTGACGGGAATCATCCCCGTGCTCGATGTGCAGTTCGGAAATGTCTGGACCAACATACCCAAATCTCTGTTCGATGAGCTCCGCATCGAGCTAGGGAGCCCCGTGCTGGTGCGCATCTACCACGACGACCGCCTCGTCGACGAGACCGTTGCACCGTACGCGCGCACGTTCGCCGATGTCGCGGTCGGCAAGCCCCTGGTCTACGTCAACAGCTTGATGAATCTCGCCGTAGCGCTCAACCAGCAGAGCTTCGCCGCCTCCCACGGCATCGAGTCCGGGCCGGACTGGTTCATCGAGATGAGCGCGAAATGAGCGCGTGAAATGAGGCTGCGAAATCACCAAGCGATGGCGAGCGAACCCCGGTTGAGCGGAGCGGCGGCGAGCCCTGTGCAGGCGTGGCTGGACGCGCTCGCGCGCGGCTCCTGCGACGAGGATGCGTTCTTGGGCGCCGTGCACGCACTGGCGGAGAAATCACCGGACGTCGGCTGGGATTCGCTGTCATTGCTCGATCAGTACTACCGCCGCGGCAAGATCGAAGCTGAGACGTTCCGGCGCCTGAAATCCCAGCTCGGAAGTCGCCTTCTCGGCCCGGCGCTCCATATCGACCTGAGCACGCCGCTTCCCGCTCGCGACAAGCTGCCTTCGCTCGGCACCGAGGCCGAGGCGGCTACGCCTCGGCGAGACGGCTCGCCGACCGCACGGAGTCCGGCCGCTAAGGCGCAGGCACCCACCGGGGCGGCCACGACCGATGCCGCGATGCCAAAGGCCTCGCGAGATATCGCCCTGGGCGACATCCTGCGCGGCCGCTACGAGATCAAGGGCGTGCTGGGTCGAGGCGGCACCGGCACCGTGTACGAGGCCATCGATCGGTATCGACTCGACTTGCCGGACTCGCCTCAGCGTGTGGCACTTAA
>DATHCO010000002.1:0-11489 GCA_035319505.1 Steroidobacteraceae bacterium
CGGGGCGCTCGAATTCGAGACCGACCGCGCCGCCTTCGTGGGAAGGGGACGTGAGCTCGCGAGCGCTGCCGCGATCTTCGACGCTCGAGCGCTCGCAGGCACGAGCGGCACGGTGCTCGATCCGGTCATCGCCTTGCGGCGCCGGGTGCGAGTGGCGCCCGGTGAGACTGCGCGCATCGATTTCTGGTGCGGCGTGGCCGCGACTCGCACCCAGGCGCTCGATCTCGCCGACAAGCTTCGCGAGGGCGGCGCGTTCGAGCGCACGCAGGCCGCTGCGTCGGTGCAGGCGCGCTCGCGTTTACAGGATCTCGGCTGCGACGCCGAGGAGGCACGCCGATTTCAGCGTCTTGCGGGGTGCGTGCTCTACTCGGATCCGGCGCTTCGCGCCGCGCCTCACATTCTTGCGGGTAACGAATCGGGCCCCCCGGCGCTCTGGGCCCACGGCATCTCGGGCGACCTTCCCATCGTGCTCGCCGAGCTCGACACGAAGGGCAGCCTCGATTTGGCCAGGCGCCTCCTGCGCGCGCAGGAGCTCTGGGCCCTCAAGGGCTTGGCGGTCGACCTCGTCCTCATCGACGCTCGAGAGGCCTGCGCCGCGGGGCCCTCTGTCGATGCCCTCGTGAAGGACTCGCGCGCGAGCGCGCCGGCGAAGGGGACCGCGGGCGTGAGACGAGGCACGGTCTTTGCGCTTCGCGCCGATGCCCTAGCTGCGTCCGCCCTCGATCTCTTGAGGAGTGCCGCCCGCGCCATCTTGACCGGATCCGGCGGAAGCCTCGAGGGGCAGCTCGCGAAGCTCCCGGAGCCTTTGCCGATTGCGCCGCCGCGCGCCGCCGACGCCACGGTGGCACCGAGGCGGCCGGTGTGGCGGGAGCCCCCGGCGCTTGCCGCGGCGGGTGTCGATCTTGAGGTCACGGCGAGCGTGCCCGCCGGCGTGTCGGCCGTCGAATTCTTCAACGGCCTCGGCGGTTTCAGCGAAAACGGCCGCGAGTACCTCACCTGCCTCACCAACGAGGAGTGCACGCCGGCTCCCTGGATCAACGTGATCGCGAACCCGCAGTTCGGCTGCCTGGTATCGGCCGAGGGCAGCGGCAGCACCTGGTCGCTCAACGCACAACAGAATCAACTGACGCCCTGGTCGAACGATCCGGTGAGCAACGCCCCGGCGGAAGTGATCTACCTGCGTGACGAAGCGAGCGGGAAGCTGTGGAGCGCGACGCCCCTGCCCATTCGCGAGCGCTCCTCTGCGTACCTCGTTCGGCACGGGTTCGGATACAGTCGGTTCGAGCATACCTCATGCGGCGTTTCCGTGGACCTCCTCACGTTCGTACCGCTCGCCGATCCGCTCAAGATCTCGCGGCTCAAGCTCCTCAACCGCTCATCGAGCCCGCAGCAACTGTCGATCACGTACTACGTCGACTGGGTGCTCGGAGCTCAACGCGCCCGCATGGCGCCGTTCATCGTCACCGGCATCGACGCCGAGACGCGCTCGCTCAACGCGCGCTGCCCGTGGAGCATCGACTTCCCATCGCGCGTCGCCTTCATGGACATGGGCGGACGGCAGCAAACGGCCACGGGCGATCGTGCGGAGTTCCTCGGCCGTTACGGCTCGCTGCGCGAGCCGGCGGCACTCCTTCGCGGGACAGGCCTCACGAATCGCGTCGGCGGCGGCTTCGATCCGTGCGGGGCGATGCAGACGCTCCTCACCCTCGCGCCCGGAGAAGCCGCCGAGATCGTGCTGCTCTTGGGCGAGGAGTCATCGCTCGAGGATGCGCTCGCGCTCATCAAGCGCTATCGCAGCGTCGATCTCGATGCGGCCCTGAAGGCGGTCACCGACTTCTGGGAGCAGACCCTCGGCGTCGTGCAGGTGAGGACGCCGGACCGATCCATGGATGTGCTGTTGAACGGCTGGCTCCTCTATCAGACCCTCGCCTGCCGCCTGTGGGGGCGCACGGCGTTCTACCAGTCGAGCGGTGCGTGGGGATACCGGGATCAATTGCAGGACGTGATGGCGCTCATGGTGGCGCAGCCGCGAATCGCGCGTGAGCACATCCTGCGCGCCGCTTCACGGCAGTTCGCGGCAGGCGACGTGCAGCACTGGTGGCTTCCCGTCACCGGTCAAGGGATTCAGACGCGCGTGTCGGACGATCGAGTGTGGCTTGCCTTCGTGGTCGCGCAGTACCTCGAGGTCACCGGCGAGACCGCGCTCCTCGATGAGCCCGTGGCCTTTCTCGAGGGTGGCCCGCTCGCGGCGGGCCTCGGGGAGCTGTTCGCGGCGGCCAAGCCCACGCTCGCGACGCAGCCCTTGTACGAGCACTGCGCGCTCGCGCTCGATTCCAGCCTCGGCGTGGGCGCCCATGGGCTGCCGCTGTTCGGCACGGGAGACTGGAACGACGGCATGAACCGCGTGGGCGCCGCCGGGCGAGGCGAAAGTGTTTGGCTCGGCTGGTTTTTGTATGCAACGCTCATGCGCTTTGCCCCCCTCGCGCAGCGGCGCGGCGATGCGACGAGGGCGGCTCGATGGCGCGATCATGCCCTGGCGGTGCAGCGCGCGATCGAGCGCGAGGCCTGGGACGGGGAGTGGTACCGGCGCGGCTACTACGACGACGGCACAGCGCTCGGATCGGTCTCGAGCGAGGAATGTCGCATCGATTCGATCGCTCAATCCTGGGCCGTCATCTCGGGCGGCGCAGAGCCCGAGCGCGCTCGCCGCGCCATGGCGGCGGTCGACGCCCGCCTCGTCGACCGCGCTGCCGCGCTCGTGAAGCTGTTCACACCGGCCTTCGACCGGACAGCGCACGACCCGGGCTACATCAAGGCCTATCCGCCGGGGCTGCGCGAGAACGGCGGGCAATACACCCATGCCGCGCTCTGGTCCACGCTCGCTTTTGCGCTCTTGGGGGACGGGGATCGCGCGCACGAGCTCTTCTCGCTCATCAACCCGCTGACCCATTCGAGCACGCGCGCGCGGGTCGAGCGCTACAAGGTCGAGCCCTACGTGGTCTGCGCCGACGTGTACTCGGCGCCCTCCCACGTGGGCCGGGGCGGTTGGACGTGGTACACGGGTTCGGCGGGGTGGATGTATCGCACGGCCATTGAGGGCATGTTGGGGCTCACGCTGCGTGCGGGGACGCTGGCGATCGATCCCTGCCTGCCGCGCCGCTGGCGCAAGGTCGAGATTGCGTACCGGCACGGGTCCTCGCGCTATCACATCGAGATCTCGAACCCGCGCGCCGTGAGCCGCGGAATCGGGCGGGCGCTGCTCGATGGGCGGGAAATCCCCGTCGAGCCGTGCATCGTCGCTCTCGCAGAGGACGGCGCGGCCCACGAGGTGCAGATCACGCTCGGATGAGGCGAGCGGCTATCTCGATGCGGAGGGGCGCGTCGAGGGCGGCTCGGGTTGCGTGGCGATATCCGGCTCCAAGCGGCTCACCTCGGGATTCGTGCGCAACGTGGCCGAATCTCCCCGCAGCGCGCGCAGGATGCGCGCGAGCGCGATTCGCGCCAGTGTGCTGGTCGGGGCCAGGCGCAGGAGCCGCCACGCGAGAGCGGGACGCGCGATGAGCACGCCGCCTGCAATCGCGATGAGCCCGCCGATGCCGCGCCCGCTCATGATGAGCTGCATCGTGCGGCTGCGTGGGAATCCCCTCGCCTGCGCCAATCCACCCGCTTCCTCGGCGGGCGGTTCGAGCACGCGCAGGATCTCGGCGCGCGATGCGGCGAGCCGCGCCAAGATGGCCTCACGCGCCGCCTCGTCGTGCTGCCTCACGGCCGGCGCCTGGGGGTGGCGGGTGAGGGCGGGCGGCTCGCGCTCATCCGTCGTGCTCCGACAGGAGTCGCTCCAAAATGACCCGATCCTCCTGCCACTCGCGCCGCACCGAAGCGAGGAAGGGAGCTTGCTCGCGACTCGCCCGCGCTCGATAGATCACCGCGATCGCGGCGATGGCGAGAAAGCCGCAGCCCATCCAGACGATCGCAGCGAGCCGATGCGGGGTGTCCCAGGTGACCGCGACGACGGCCGCACAGCCCATGAGGAGGGCGAAGAACAGGCCGAGGCCCGCCACCACGGAGGCGATCACTCTCGGGGCGATGTCGCGCCGTGATTGCTCGAGATCGAAGGCGGCGAGCTCGATGTACGCCGCGATGTGACGCAGCAGCGCAGGCGCCGCCTTCGGGAGTAGCCACAGCACCCGCATCGTGCGAGGCCTAGGAGCGGCGCGCGACCAAAATGCCCACGACAGCCCCGACCAGCGCGGCGATACCGACGGCGACCCAGGGGCTTTCTCGCACGTACTCGTCGGCCTCGCTCATCGCTCTTTGCGCCTGGCGCTTGAGCGCGTCGGCGCGCTCTGCGAGCCTTTCCTTCGCCGCATCCACGCCGGCCATTACCTTGCTGCGCACCCGGGCGACGTCGGCGTCGTGCAGGTTCCCAATGCGCCCGACCAGCTCCTCGACGTCGGCGATCAAATTCCTGATCTCCTCTGCCGCGGCATTCTTGAGCTCGCTCGCCGCATCGTTCCCCGCGGGGCCCGCGCGCCGCCCCGCCGCAAACTCCTCATCGGCCGGGTCAAACGTCCTTTCCATGGTTATCTCCTGGAACTCTTGCTATTGGTTCTCGGCGCATTGTGACACGAAACTCGCCGGCCCAGGAAATCGCGCCCATCGCGGCCATCGCGCGCGTTTCAGTGCTCCGCGAGGTGCGCTTCGCAAAGCTCTTGCAAGACTTCGCCGAGCCGGCTGTAGTCGCGCGCCTTGTCGAGAAAATGCGTTGCGCCGAGTGCGATTGCGGCATTCTTGTATTCGGGCAGATCGTAGTTGGTGAGCACGACGATTCGCGGCCTGCGTTGCGCGGCGGCGAGGGCCCGCATGAGGCCGAATCCGGTGCCCTGCTTCAAGTGCAGATCGAGGATGATCGCATCGATCGATCCGCGTTTGACCGCAGCCAGGGCGCCGCTCTCGGTGTCCGCGGTTGCGACCAGCTCCACGCGGGGTATGAGTCTGATTGCCTCGATGAGACGCTCGGTCAGCACCTTGGAGTCTTCTACGAGTAAGACTCTTAAGTCCTGAGCCATGATAGCTTCCGACGTGAGCGAGTCCGGCGTGAGCCACGTGCGCGCAAGCATAGCCCCGCGCGATCCGGCGCCGTCATCGCCCGCGCGCCGGTCCCGCTGTAGGAGGCTTCCCACGGCGATCGATCATTGTATGAGTCCGTTGCGAAGTGCGTAGGAAGTGATGTCGGCATTGGCGTTGAAGCTCATCTTCTCCAGTATCCGGCTGCGGTAAGTGCTCACGGTCTTCACGCTCAAGCTGAGCTCGCTCGCGATGTCCGATACACCGCGTCCCGCCGCGAGCTTGCAGAAAATCTGAAACTCGCGGGTCGATAGCCGCGCGTGAAGCGGCTTGTCGGGATCCCCGTCCAGATCCGCGACCAGGATCTCGGCCAGTGCGGCGCTCACGTAGCGGCGACCCGACAGCACCGTCCGTACGGCCTTCATGAGCTCCTCGGGCGTGGAGTCCTTGGAAAGGTAGCCGCTCGCACCCGCGCGCAGTACGTTGACGGCGTATTGCTGCTCGGGCAATCCGCTCATGACGAGCACTCGCACTCCCGGATGGCCGGTCTGAATGTGTCTCAGGATGTCGAGGCCGCTCCGGTCGGGCATGTGAATGTCCAGCAACACGAGGTCCCATTCCTGCTTGCGCAGGTGATCGAGCGTCTCGTTGCCGGTCGCCGCCTCGCCGACCACGGTAATCGTGGAATCCTGTTCCAGGAACTGCCTGAAGCCCGCCCGAACCACCGCATGATCGTCGGCGATCAGTACTCGTGACACCTCTGTCAACCTCCCGTTTTAGCGGGCGCCGGTCGCGCACTCCTGGCTCTGCGAATAGCCGTTCAGCTTGTTATACAACGTTTTGAGGCTGCACCCCAGAGCGTCGGCCGCCCGACGCTTGTTGCCGTGGAAATAGTCGAGCGTCGCCTCGATCAGCGAGCGCTCCATGTCGTGGATTTTCGAGCCCACGCGGATATCCAACCGCTCGCGGCCCGGCTCGCTTTCGTTGCCGGCCGCGATGTTGCGGATCAGCGGAGCGAGCTCGAGCGTCTGATCGGCGAGAATGAAAGCCCGCTCGATCGCGTTCCTGAGCTCGCGCACGTTGCCGGGCCAGAGGTGTTGCCGCAGCGTCATACGCGAGAGCGCGGTGAGGCGCTTTTGGGTGCCCACCTGTGCGTTGAGCTCCGCCAGGAAGTGGTCTGCAAGCAACTCCACGTCATCGCCGCGGCTACGCAAAGGGGGCATGGCAATCGGAAACACCGCCAATCGGTACAGCAGCTCTTCGCGCAACCGACCGCTCTCGACCGCCTTCAGCGGGCAACGAATGCTCGCCGCGATCAGGCGCACGTCCGTCGAGACCTCGACGTGGGCTCCGGCGCGATAGAACGTTCGGCTTTCCAGCACCCGCAGCAGGCGGGTCTGCATATCGAGCGGCATCTCCGTCACTTCATCCAGCAAGAGCGTGCCGCCGTTGGCTCGCTCGAACACGCCCGCGTGGCCTCGCGCGGCGCCCGTAGAGCGACCCTTCTGGTAGCCGAACAGCTCCGCTTCGATGAGTCCCTCGGGAATCGCACCGCAATTGATGGCGATGAAGGGGCCGCCGCGCCGCAGGCTCCGGTCGTGAATCGACCGGGCGGCCAGCTCCTTTCCCGAGCCGCTCTCCCCGGTGAGCAGCACGCTCGTCTCGGTGGGTCCGACCCGCTCGATCAAGCGAAACACCTCCTGCATGGCCGGAGAGGCACCCAGCAAGGGGCTCGCGGCGGCGAGCGCAAGCTCTTGAAAGTCAATGCTGGCAGCACCCATGACTGGAAGCTCCTCCTGCACACGAACCGCAGTGTGTCAGCTTTACATCGAAGCGGGTCTTGTAACCCGCACCGTAGGTCGCGGCCAGGGATGGTCGCTGAACCTTAACTCAGACTTCGCGTGAATTTCTGTAGGGCTTTGTCCGACACGACCGCCGGGGCGTATCGTGGCTATCGCGGCTAAGAGAGCGTGCTTCCGCGCTCGTACCCGCAACGCCAGCAGCAGGTGAATTGAGGCTCGAGCTGCTCGTTGCACTGCTCGCAGATCCAGGGGTTACCTGCCGGTGCCGAGGCGGCACGCTTGAGCACGCTCAGCGCATACTCCTCGTCGCCGTCCTCCACGTAGAGTTGCGGCCAGGTCTCGAGCATCGGCAGCTCCCCCAGAGCCCCGGCGAGGTACTGATTGCGTAGCTCGCAGCGGATCCCTGCGCTGATCAGCACATTGCGGGCGTGGGCGACCTGCAACAGCGAGGCCGCTCGATAGACGCGCTTCAAGGCCGTCTCACCTCGAGCCTGGGTGAGTCATCCACCAAGTCCACCAGGGGGCCACGTGGATGACTCAGACAGGCCCCCTGAGGGAGGCGAGAAAGGCACCGACGTCCTCGCCGCGCTCGAGCGCCTCGACGAGCGCGGAGCCGATCACGACGCCGTCCACGTGCGCCGCAAACCGCTCGACCTGCGCGCGCGAGCGGATACCGAATCCGGCACACACCGGAACGCGCGAGCAGCGCTTCACCCGGTCCATGTACTCGAGCACCTCATCGGGCACTTCCGCTGACTTGCCCGTCGTGCCTGTCATCGTCACCGCATACACGAACCCTTGTGCGGCGCTGCACAGCACGCTCAAGCGCGACTCGGGCGTCACCGGCGTGACCATCTGCACGAGCGCGAGGCCCTCGCGCTCGAGGGCCCGCTTCAAATCCTCGCTCTCCTCGTAGGGCAGGTCCGGCACGATGAAGCCCGCCACCCCGGCCTCTTTTGCGGCGCCCGGCAGGCGCTCGATTCCGAAGGCGAGCAAGGGGTTCAGGTAGCTCATCAGCAGGAGCGGCCGGCGCACGCGCAGGGCGCCGACCTCCTCGAGGATCCAGGGCAGGGTGACCCCGTCGGCGAGCGCCGCGAAGCTCGCGCGCTGAATCGTCGAGCCATCCGCCATCGGGTCGGTGAACGGCACGCCGACTTCCACGACGTCGCATGCCGCCGCCACGGCGTTGAGATGCTCGCGGAACGCGCGCCGGGTCGGAAATCCAGCCGTCAGGAACCCGACCAGGGCCGGACGGCTGGGGGCTTGCGTGATCGCTCGCGAGATGCTCTCGTGCGCGCGCATTTACTTGATTACCGTGCGCTGCAATATGCTCATGTCCTTGTCGCCGCGGCCCGAACAGCCGATGAGAATCCGTGCACCGGGATGCCGTGCGGCGTAGCGGCGTGCGCCGAACAGGGCGTGCGCCGTCTCGATGGCGGGCAAAATCCCCTCGCAGCGCGCGCATTCGCAGAGCGCATCGAGCGCCTCATCGTCGGTCGCCGACTCGTACACGACCCGTCCGGAGCTCTTGAGATAGGCATGCTCGGGGCCCACGCCCGAATAATCGAGCCCCGCGGACACCGAGTGCGTTTCGCGCACTTGACCGAAGCTGTCTTGCAGGATGAGGGTGTAGCTCCCCTGCAAGACGCCGGGCGTGCCGTACGTGAGCGAGGCTGCGTTGTCACCGAGGCCCGGCCCGCGTCCGCCGGCCTCGACGCCGAGGAGCTCAACGTCGAGGTCGGCCAGAAAGGGGTGGAAGAGACCGATCGCATTCGAGCCTCCCCCCACGCAGGCGACGGCGACATCGGGAAGAGCGCCCGCGAGCTCGAGCATCTGCGCCCGCGCCTCGCGTCCGATCACGGCCTGAAGCTCGCGCACCAGGTACGGATAAGGATGCGGGCCCACGGCCGAGCCGAGCACGTAGTACGTGCCGTCCGGGTCGGAGACCCAATCGCGCAAAGCCTCATCGATCGCCGCTCGCAGGGTTTGCTCGCCGCTCGTGACCGACACGACGGTCGCCCCCATGAGTTTCATTCGGCCGACGTTCGGTGCCTGGCGCTCGACGTCCACCGCCCCCATGTACACCACGCACGGCAAACCCAGGCGCGCCGCCGCGGCGGCGCTCGCCACACCGTGCTGGCCGGCGCCGGTCTCGGCGATGACCCGCTTGGCGCCGAGCCGCTTGGCGAGCAGCGTCTGCCCGAGGGCGTTGTTGATCTTGTGTGCACCGGTGTGTGCGAGATCCTCGCGCTTGAGCCACACTTGCGCGCCCCAGCGCTTGGAGAGGGTGGGGGCGAACGAGAGTGCGGTCGGCCGACCCACCCAGGTCCTGAGCTCTTGGTGCAGCTCAGCTTGAAACGCCTCGCTGTGCAGGTAGCGGTCGATGCCCGCTTGCAGCCGATCGAGCGCCGGCACGAGGGTCTCGGGCACGAACCGGCCTCCGAAGAGGCCATATCGACCCTTGGCATCGGGACCCGAAGCGACCGCGCTCGATCTCGGACTCACGAATCACGCTCCAGCAGCGCCCTCGCAGCCCGTGCCGCGCGCACGAACGCGTGGATCTTGTCGGGGTCCTTGACGCCCGGGTCCGATTCGACGCCGCTGCTCACGTCGACGCCGAACGGGCGTACCGCTTGGATCGCCTCGGCCACGTTCTGCGCCGAGAGCCCGCCGGCGAGAATCACCTCGGTCTGACGCGCCAATTCCGCGGCACGTCCCCAATCGGCCAATTCGCCGATGCCGCTCGTCGGACCCTCGAATACGATGCGCGCCGGGAGCGGGTTCGGCGTCTTGCGTCCGAAGCGCACCACGGGCAGCACCTTGATCTGCGCCGGAATCTTCAATTCGCGCAAATCCTCGACGTCGGTCTGAAAATAGTCGGGCTTCAGCGTGCGGCAAATCTCATCCACCTTCATTTGCAGCGGGTGCTGAGCGACCGCAATGCGCAGGATCCCCGGCGGTGCGAGCGCCGCCAGCTGCGCCGCCTGCCCCGGCGTGACCTGGCGCGGGCTCGGCGCAAAGACGAAGCCGATCGCATCGACGTTGGCGGCGGCCGCTGCGCTCACCGCGTCGGCACTCGTGATGCCGCAGATCTTGATCCACATGAGACCGAGTGTAGCCATTTTAGGTGGACTTGGTGCACGTCGAGGCGAAGATTTCCGAGAGCAGCCGGCCGGGATCGTCGCCTCTCATCAGTGCGGTGCCGATCAAGGCCATGCGGTAGCCGAGCTTGCGCACGTTGCGGGCATCGGCCGCGGTCGCCACGCCGCTTTCGGCCACTGCGATCGAGCTCTCGGGCAGGAGCGGGGCGAGCTGCGCGAACCGCGCAGGTAGCACTTCCAAGGTATCGAGATCACGACAGTTGATGCCGACGAGCACCGCAGGCTCTCGCGAGGGGCTTGGGCCGCCACGTGCGCGGTGCTCGAGGAGCTCGCGGGTCCGCAGCAGATCGGCCTCGTCGAACGCCTCGAGCAACACGAAGAGTCCGAGATCGAGGGCCAGCTTGAGGAGCTCGACGATGCGCTCTCCTCGCAGCATCCGCACGATGAGGAGCACGCCCCCCGCACCCGCGGCCCTCGCCTCGAAGAGCTGGTAGCGATCGATGATGAAGTCCTTGCGCATCGCCGGAACGCCCAGGGGCGCGAGCGCGGAGGCGGCCCGGCGCAAGTGCTCGAGCGAGCCGTCGAAGCGCGACGGCTCCGTCAATACCGACACCGCGGCGGCGCCCGCACGGGCGTAGCCGGTAACCCGCCCGAGCCAGTCATGGTCGGGGCGTTGCAGGACGCCTGCGGCAGGGGAGGTGAGCTTGAGCTCCGCGATGACGTCGAACCCCTCGGGCGAGCATCTCAAGGGCGGAGCGGGCGGGGCCGAGCGTGCCCGGCGCTCGATCTCTTCCGCGCTCTCTTGGCGCATCGCTTGCGCCACCCGCTCTCGGCTCGAGCGCTCCATCTCGGCAAGAAAGCCGCTCATCTCGGGCGACCTCGTGCCGCGAATGCGCGCAATTGCATGAGCCACTCTCGCGCTCGGCCGCTGTCGAGCGCCTCGGTGGCGATCGCGATTCCCGATCCGATCGATGCGGCACGCCTCGCGATGTAGAGCGCGAGTCCACACTGCAGCGTCAGGGCCGCACGGTGCGCACCGCGATCGAGGCCGTAGAAGACCGCCTGCAGGGCCGCGAGGTTGACGGCGGCATCGCCTCCCCTGAGATCGCCCGGCTGGCAAGGCGGCACCCCGAATTCCTGCGGATCGATGTGCAACCGCCGAACGCCGCCCTGCGCCACTTCGAATGCGACGAAGGGACCGACCGGAGTCGCCTCGTCCCAGCCCGCGGCGCCGTGCACGACCCACGCGCGCTCGGTGTGCATGCCGGCCAGGGTCTCGGCCATCAGCTCCGCGGTGCCTTCGTCGTAGGCGCCGATCAGCTGATAGCGCGGGGTTGCCGGATTGGTCAAGGGCCCGAGCAAATTGAACACCGTGCGCACGCCGAGGGCGGCGCGGATCGGCGCGAGGGCTTTCATCGCCGGATGAAAATACGGCGCAAACAGGAACGTGAAGCCGGTCGCCGTGAAGCACTCGGCCGCGCGCTGCTCGTCGAGCGGCAGCGCGAAGCCCAGCTGCTCG
>DATHCO010000003.1:0-2382 GCA_035319505.1 Steroidobacteraceae bacterium
GCGGCTCTGCGGCCTGGGCCGATGGCGCGCCGGCAAGCGACATCGTCGCGATCAGGAATCCGCAGAGTCTCATAGTCGGGCCATGGGCTTCATAGTCGGGCCATGGGTCTCATGATCGGGCCCAGGCGCATGCTCGGCCTATCGGCCCTCCGTGGAGCTCGGCATCGGCTCCGCGCCCCGATAGAACGTGTCGGCAGGTGTCGACTCGAGGAAGGCGGCGGCGGTCATCGAGCGCGATTGCGTCGGGTTCCCTTCCATGGAGGGAAGCGTCGGGACGAGCTTGCGAAACGCCGTCCAAGCCGCGGTGGGTGCGTCGCCGAACTGCCTCGCGGGATCCTGCGCCTTGCGCACGTCCAACCAGAGAGTCGCGGTGAGGAGGTCGTGCGCCAAGAGGTCGAAGGTCGTGCTCACCGCCTGCCGAGCCCGGTAGGCCTTGATGCGGGTTTGGGCCTGAAGATCCTCGACGGTGCTGACGATGGCCTGACCGGAAGGCGCGATCGGATTGGTCAGGCTCTGGATTTCCTGCTCGAGATCCACCGGCGTGAACCCGCCGCCGCCTGCCATGTAGATCGCGAAGCCGTTGCCGGGGGGCACCTTGAGCACCTCGGCCGGATTGGCCTGCGTGAAGAAGGGATTGAAGAACCGATCGATGCGCAGCGACACCGCGATATCCATGTTGGCCAAGGCGATGACGAAATTCTCGAGCTTGTTCGCCATGGGGTAGGGATCCCAGTTGGCATTGGACACGATATAGCCGTGCTTGCCGTGGCTCAGCTTTCCGCCCTTGACGTAGTACTTCATCATCTGCGGGCTCGCAAGCTCCCACGAATCCTGGGGCGACAGGTCGGTGCGTACCGCGGGATTGTGATCCGATGAGTTCATCTGCAGCACCACCGCATCGCGCAGCGCCGCCCAATCCTCCCACGCGGACGCTTGGCGGATGGAGGAGGCGCGCAGGCTCTCCGGGTCCTGAATGATCCGGTGCGGATCGTCGTCGAAGACGTAGCTCCCCTTGAGCATGTCGCGCACGCGCGCAGCGTCCCAGTTGAGCCATTTGAACGGCCGATCACGTTGCACCACCGTGCTCAAGGGCGTGATGCTCGAGTTCATCCCGTCGAGGTCCATCGCATAGATGAGATCAGCCCACTCGAGCGCCCGGCGCCCATCGGCGACCGCGAGCGCTGCGATGCCCGCGGCATAGGCGTCGCTCGAGGTCAGGGCATTCGTGTCGGCCGCAAATGGTTGAATGGGCTTGAGGCCCGCCTTCGCGAGCGCCTCGGCGGCGCGCATGCGCTTGCCCTGGTAGTAGGCGTCGCCCGCTCCCACCATGGCCGCGCCCACGTAACCGAGTTGTGCGAGATCGCCTTCGCCGAGCGTGCCTCGCGACTCGATCACCGGCGTGATGCGTCGGTTCAGGAGATCGATCAGCATCTGCGAGAGCTGCGGGCTCGGCGCATTGAACGTCATCGCATTCGCGCGCACCACCATCATCGCGCGCACGATCTCTTCCTGATCGACCTCCGGTCCGTAACCGCCGATCCCTCCCATCCGAAATTCGGCGAGCTGGCTCTTCTCCAGATACGCCTTGTTCTCGGGCGACATCGGGTCACCCGAGAACATCACCGTCTCACGCTGATCACCTGCCCCGCGATTGAACCAGTAGACGGCGATCCCTTCTGCGGCTGCCTCGAGCAGCACGCCGTAGTTGTCCTCCTGACGCTGCTTGGCCTCGGCGCTCAGCTGCACCTTGGCGCCGTAGCGCGCGACCTCGACGAGTTGCTCGATCGTCAGGTCTTGACCCGAGAGCGTGATCGTCCGCTCGGTCAGCGTGGGATCGATCGGACGATAGTCGGGCAGCGCGAGCACCGGGAGAGTTGCGCCGAGCCCGCCGGCGATCAGCCCACCCATCGCGAGCAATCTTGCGGTGCGAATGCGCTTCGTCGGATTCCGCGGGCTCATCATCGGATACCTCATGACTCGAGTCTTCTCGCAAACGCGCCGGGGACGCGTCGATTCCTTTTCCAGGCAATGCCTTTTATCGATATTCATCGGCAGCGGCAAGAACCCGAGCGACCTCGAAAATACGAATCAGGGACCGACGCAAAAGTGGTTGCAGGTGGGCGGTGCTTTGCGCAGAAACCGCAACCACTCGGAGCGCCGTCCCGCAGGGGACGCGTGCTCGCGCCGCTGGTTGGCGCGCCCGCGGGTTCGCGAATATGATACTTTTCGTCGCCCGCGGGGCAATGCGAGGGGAGGAGTTATGGCGCGCGATCCGAAGCACGATTGTTTATTTGAGCCGTTGAAGATTGGCCCCAAGACGCTCAGGAACCGTTTTTATCAGGTGCCGCACTGCATCGGGGCGGGGTCGGATCGGCCGGGGTT
>DATHCO010000004.1:0-6030 GCA_035319505.1 Steroidobacteraceae bacterium
CACGAGGAGTGCTACATCGCCAACTCGGTCCGCTCCGAGATCTCGGTCGCCGGCGAGTGGCGCTACGAGGCGGGGTGAGTCGCTCGAGATCGAGGCCCTCCGGAGCTCCCGCTAATTCGCGACGCGCAGCGTGCTCAATCCGCGGAACGCGAAGTTTCGGCCCCAATCGGGCCGCTCGTCGGTCAGACGCAGCGCCGGGAATCGACGGATCAGCGCGCCGATCGAGAGCCGCCCTTCGAGGCGCGCCAGCGTGCTGCCGAGGCACACGTGCGCGTCGCCGCCAAAGGCCAGGTGACGATTGTGGCGCCGCCCGAGGTCGAGTCGATCCGGGTCGGCATACTGCCGCGGGTCGCGATGCGCCGCACCGATCATGAACATGACCCCCGAGCCCGCCGGCACCTTGACCCCGTCGAGCTCGAGATCGGCTTTCGTGGCCCGGCCAAACGCCTGCACGGGGCTCTCGTATCGCAGTAACTCTTCGATTGCGGACGGCAACAATCTCTCATCGTTGCGCAGCTCTGCGCACGCCTCGGGATGCGTGAGAAGCGTGTAGACGCCGTTGCCGATCAAGTTACGAGTCGTCTCATGGCCGCCGAAGAGCAGCATGACACATTGCGCGTGGAGCTCCTCCTCGCTCATCGCATCCCCACCGGCGGCCGCATCGAGCAACAGGCCGAGAAGATCGTTGTTGCGCGTGCCTCGGCGGCGGCGAATGGTCTCGGCAAAATAGCCTTCCAGCTCTCGAACGGCGTGCTGCGCCGTGCGCGCAAGATCCGGGGGCCGGCGCGGATCGCCCATCCAGAGCGCAATGTCATCCGAAAGAACCACGCAGCGATCATGGAGCTCCTCGGGCAAGCCCAGCAATTCGCAGATCACACGAACCGGCAAGGGATAGGCAAAATCTTTGATGAGGTCGAAGGTCTCGCGCTCGCGAACCTCGTTGAGCAGCCGATCAATGACGGCTTGCACCTTCGGCGCGAGATCCTCGATCACGGCGGGGGTAAATCCACGGTTCATCATTTTTCGAAGCTCGGAATGGCGTGGCGGATCGCGCAGGAGGAGCCAGCGACTCATGTGACGGATTACATCATCGAACTCCCGCAAGGCCTCCTCGCTCACGGCCACCAATTGCGAGGGCGGACGCGCCGCGGACAGCCGCGGATCGCGCAGCATCCTGGTGCACGTCTCGTACCCGAAGACCATCCACACGCCGGGACGCAGCGCGAGCGGTTGCAAAGTGGGTCCGCTCAAGTGATGCCGGTAGGTCGGGTAGGGGTCGCGCTGGAACTCGGGCGAAAAGAGCGGGGGAACGGTGGCGGCACTGCTCGATGAATCCATCGCAACTCCTCCCAAATGTACCTGCCCGCCCGAGCCGCCGTTGTCTGCGTTGCGCTCGCCGCCGACGCGGTCACTGCCGGGCGATCGCCGTTCCCCCGCCTCGGAGCACGAACTTCTGGATCTTGCCGGTGGCCGTCTTCGGCAGCTCGCGGACGAAATGGAAGGCGCTCGGGACCTTGAAGTGCGCCAGCACGCCGCGCGCGAAATCCCTGAGCTCCGCCTCCGTCGCGGCGGCGCCCTGGCGCAGCACGAGGAAGGCGTGCGGCGACTCGCCCCATTTCTCGTGCGGCATACCGACCACGGCGACTTCGAGCACGGCAGGGTGCCGCAGCAGCGCGCCTTCGACCTCGATGGAGGAGATGTTCTCCCCACCGCTGATGATCACGTCCTTGAAGCGATCTCGAATGTCCACATACCCGTCGGGTTGGACGACAGCGGCGTCGCCCGTATGGAACCAGCCTCCCTTGAGGGCGGTGGCGGTCGCCTGCGGGTCGTTGTAGTAGCCTCGCATCACCACATTGCCGCGTGCGACGATCTCGCCGAGCGTCGCACCGTCGCGCGGCACATCATTCATGTGCTCGTCCACCACCCGCAGCTCCCCCGAGGTGATCAGCTCGACCCCCTGGCGGGCCTTGACCATCGCTCGATCGGCGGCGCCGAGTGTGGCGTGCTCGGGCAAGGGCTCGCAGATGGAGATGAAGGGCGCAGTCTCCGTGAGTCCGTAGACGTGGGTCACTTCCCAGCCGAGATCGGACTCGAACCGCTCGATCGTCGCGGCGGCGGGAGGCGCGCCCGCGGTAAATACGCGCACGCCGCCTCGCAACTGCCGCCGCAGCGGCTCGGGCCCGTTCGCAATGCTGATGAGTACCGTCGGCGCGGCGCAAAGGTGCGTGACCCGCTCGCGGTTGACCTGCTCGTAGATGGCCGCGGCCTCGACCTTGCGCAGGCACACGTGCGCCGCACCGGCCGCGGTCACCGTCCAGATGAAAGTCCAGCCGTTCGCGTGGAACATGGGGAGAGTCCACAGATAGCGGTCAGCGGGCGTCATCGGCCAATGGACCAAGGTGCCCACGGAGTTCATCCACGCATTTCGATGCGTGATCATCACCCCCTTCGGGCGCGAGGTGGTGCCGCTCGTGTAATTGATGGACAGAAGATCCGTTTCCGCGATCTGATCGAGGTCGATCCCACGGGCTTGGCCCTGAAGCTGCGACTCGTAGGCGAGCCAGCCGGCTCCCTCACCCTCGAGCGCGACGAAATGCTCGACGCCGGGCATACGCGCCCGCGCACCGTCGATCAGCTCGAGGTAATCCGAATGGGCACACAGGACCTTCGCGCCGCTGTGATTTACCATATAAACGAAATCTTCTGCGGTGAGCCGATAATTCATCGGCACGATGACCGCCCCGCACTGCGGAATCGCATAGAACTGCTCGAGATGCTGGTGGGTGTTGGGGGCGATCGTCGCGACGCGGTCCCCCTTGCCCACACCGAGCGCCGCGAGGCCGGCGGCCCATCGGTCGCAGCGTCCGAGAAACTCGGCATACGTGAAGCGCCGGTCGCCGTCGATCACCGCCTCGCGCGCGGCATGCAGCTTTCCCGCTCGTCTCGCAAAGTCCAAAGGTGTCAGCGGCGTTTCCATGATGGCTCGCGTGCCGGCTCGGTTGGATGTTATTGGCTCAGTTTGCGTCGAGACTGGGGCTTTGTCGAGACTCGCCGGCGCGTTCGACTCCCCGACGCGAGGCGCGGCGGCCTTTGACACCCGCCTCTCACTTCTCCTTCAGCTGATGGCTATCGGCGGCGCGCAGCGACAGGCCGTAGATCTTTCTCAGATCGGCGACCTGGGCGAGCGTCTCCTTCGTGAAGGGCGTCTTGCCTTCGAATGCATGCAGGACGATGCCCTCGAGCAGGTCGCCGAGGCTCAGATCCTTGAGCTCCGCGAGTCCCTTGAGAACTTTGAGCAATCGCTTCTCGATCCGCACCCCTGTCTGGACACGCTCTACCTCGATCATCGGCCGATCCTCGAATCATTTGGTACCCATGTACTATGGTGCCGAACTCACGCGCTGCGTCAAGGGCGCGGCACGGCCACTCTCGGCCGGGTCGGCGCGCATTTCGATCACCCGTGATAGGATCGCTCTGCCGGCGCAAGCGAGGGCTCTGCGTCGGGCGCTTGAGGGCTATAACTAGATCATCAACGATGCGCAGCTCTCGGATCATCAAGGCCGCCCTACTCGCCTCGTGGGGCCTCTGCCCGCCGGCATGGGCGCAGTATTTCACCTATCAGGGCGAGATGCAGATTCACCCCGCAGCCGAGAACGTCTGCTCGATGAGCTCGGCCGGGACCTTCCGCGTGACGATCGTCGGCCACGACCAGGGCCCGCAGCATGGAGGCATCGAGGCCTATCTCGACGGCGACCAGATCCTCCACGGGGTCATCCGCGGTTCCACGCTGAGCCAGCTGTCGCTCGCCTATCTCGGCGAGTCGACGCCGAGCCACTCGATGCCGCTGCGCCAGGCCAGTGGCGGCACCTACGTGAGTGAGCTGCAGGGAAACTCAACGCTCGCCACGATCCTCGGCTGCCCGTTGGTCGATGCGCAGCTCAAGCTCATGAGGGCCCGCGGCAAGACCGATCGGGCCGCGTTCGAGAATGCAGCGAGCCAATTCGAGCTGGACTCACGCGCCCTGCAGGCGACCGTCATGGGGTTGCAAGGCAAAACCAAAGCCGCCCTTCCCGTCTTGCACCAAGTGTTGTCGGTCAAGGAACAGAGCTACTCGCCTGATCATGCGCAGCTGCTCCCCTACTACTTCTACATCGCGCAGGTGCATTTCGAGGACGGCACCATCCCGATGTCGACCCGATTCTACCGCAGCGCCGCAAGCGTTTGCGACAAGAGCTACGGGCCCGACAGTATGTGCGCCGCTCTCGCGCTGGGTGAAGTGGGCGTCTCTCTCGCGAACGACGGCTTGTACGAGGAGGCCGAATCGACGCTTCGCCGAGCGCTGGTCGTGTGTGACAAAGCCTACGGGCCCGGATCGCCGATGCGGGGCGCGACGCTCAACGGACTCGCCTTCGTGCTCGGCGTCACCGGCCGCTATGCCGAGGCCGAAACCACGCTGGCCGAGGCGCTCGCGCTCAACAAGAAGTGGCCCAACCCAGACAATGTCTTCCTGGCCACGACCCTGCAGTGGTATGGGACCTATTACCAGCTCACGGGTCGGTACAAGAAGGGCATCAAGGCCCTGGCGCAAGCCTTGCAAATGGATGGGAAAGCGCTGGGCTATAACAATCCCACCACCATTCTCGCCGCGGTCTTCCTGGCCGATGCCCTGCGCACCGACGGCCAATACGAGAAGGCGGAGAAGCTCGCCCGTGCCACCTTGACCGGAGAGGAATCTGTCAGGGGCGCCGAGCACCTGGATCATCCGGCTCTGTCCAAGGCGCTGGTTACCTTGGCGGAGGTGCTCGAGGACACGGGACAGTATGCCGAGGCTGAGCCGCTCTTCCGGCGGGCGATCGCCAATAACACGCGCTATTTCGGCCCGGATCACCCGAACGTTGCCTACGACGAGCTGTTTTTTGCCAAGCTGCTGCACGCCACCGGCCGCGATTCGGAGGCGCTTGCGACGTTGAGCCACGCGAACAGCGTCGCGCACGCCACCGGCCAGCGACTGATTACCTGGCAGGTGGAGAGCCAATTGATGCAGATCTACGCTTCCGGCCCGCTTGCAAACCCGGTGCAGGCGATCTTTTACGGCAAGGAGGCGGTCAACGAGCTGCAGCGCCTGCGGGGTAACCTCTCGGCGAGCGGCAGCGAGTCGTTACAGGGCTTCCTCAGCATGGCCGATGTGGCCCAAGTCTACCGCACGCTCGCGAGCCTCCTCATCGCCGACGGTCGTCCCGCCGAGGCGGAGCAGGTGGTCGCGATGCTCAAGGAGCAGGAATTTTACGAATTTGTCGAGCGCGCCACGCCCGCGGATGCACCCAAAACCGTGGCCACGCTCAATTCGAGCGAAAAGCAGCTGGACGATCTTGACAAGACCTACGTGAGCTTGGGCAATGATTACAGCGCGCTCAAGAAAAAGTTTGAGGCGCAAGGCGATCAGTTCAGCACCGCCGACCACGCGCGTCTCGAGGAGCTGCGCAAGGCGATGGACACGGCCCAAGCGGCTTTCGAGAAGCGTGTGAGCGAAATCGCGCAAAGCGCAAACGACCCCGACGCGCAGCGCCGGCGCAGGACGGAAATCAACGACTACAGCCGGGCGTTCCAGGGTACCCTGAAGAGCATGGGCCACGACGCCGTCGTCGCCCAGTACATCGTCCTCGACGACCGGGTTGCGATCGTTCTGGCCTCGCCCAACGCCGTGGTCGCGCGCGAATCGAGGATCAAACGTCAGGATCTCAACGCCCAGGTGCTCGCCTTTCGAAAGGCGCTGAGCGATCCCACCGAGGATCCGAGACCCCAGGCACAAGCGCTCTACCAAGTGCTCGTCGCGCCGATCGCCGAGGATCTACGCCAGGCGGGAGCGAGGACTCTGATGGTCGACCTCGACGACACGCTGCGCTACGTGCCTTTCGCGGCGCTCCATGACGGCAAGAGCTACCTGATCGAGAGCACCTCGGTCGTCATGGTGACCGAGGCGGTGCGCGATAAGCTCGGCGCGGACGCGAGGTCGGACTGGAAGGTGTG
>DATHCO010000005.1:0-4667 GCA_035319505.1 Steroidobacteraceae bacterium
GACGGGCGAGCCGAGCACGGTGCTCGAGCGTGCGGCACAGGCCGCCGCAAACGCTCAAACAGCTGCCCCGCGGGCCTCGGGCGGCGCGCCGGCAAGTGCGCCCTCGGGTGCGCCTTCGAATGCTGCGCCTGCGAGTGGTCCGCCTGCAACTGGCGCGCCTGCGAGTGGTGTGCCTGCACAAGCGCCCGCACCTGAGAAAAAGTAGCTTGAGGTTTTCTATCGCTAAAAGAGCCGACGTGGCGGAATTGGTAGACGCGCTAGTTTGAGGGGCTAGTGGGGCAACCTGTGCCGGTTCGAGTCCGGCCGTCGGCACCACGGTGTGAAGGTCGAGTTCGCGCCTGATACAGTTGTACAATCGCTGGGCAAGCCTTGTGTGTTACTGGACGGGTGATGCTGCGACAGTATTTGCCAATTCTGATCTTCATGGGTCTGGCGGCAGGTCTGGGGCTCGCGCTGTTCGGTCTCGGCTGGATCTTCGGTCCGCGCCGCCCCGATCCGGAGAAGCTCTCGCCCTATGAGTGTGGGTTCGAGGCCTTCGAGGATACGCGCATGCGTTTCGACGTGCGCTACTACTTGGTCGCGATCATCTTCATCGTGTTCGACCTCGAGATCGCGTTCTTCTTTCCGTGGGCCGTCTCGCTGCATGCGACCGGCACCTTCGGCCTCGTGTCGATGCTGATTTTCGCCATCGTGCTCGTGGTGGCCTTGGTCTACGACTACCGAAAAGGGGCGCTCGAATGGGACTAGAGCCGGCGTCGGCCGACCCCGGCACGGTACGCGGCTTCGAGGTGACCACGGTCGACAAGCTCATCAATTGGGCGCGTACCGGGTCGCTCTGGCCGATGACCTTCGGTCTTGCCTGCTGCGCCGTCGAGATGATGCATGCAGGGGCCGCGCGCTACGACCTGGATCGGTTCGGCGTCGTGTTTCGTCCGAGCCCGAGACAGTCCGACGTGATGATCGTCGCCGGAACGCTGGTGAACAAAATGGCCCCCGCCCTGCGCAAGGTGTATGACCAGATGGCCGAGCCGCGCTGGGTCATTTCGATGGGATCGTGCGCGAACGGCGGCGGCTACTATCATTATTCCTATGCCGTCGTGCGAGGCTGCGACCGCATCGTGCCCGTCGATGTCTATGTGCCGGGCTGTCCGCCGACCGCGGAGGCGCTGCTCTATGGCATCATTCAGTTGCAAAACAAGATCAAGCGCAACAAGGCCATCATCCGATGAGTGAGGCACCCGGGACCGCGGCCGCGTCCACCAGCACCGCGGCGTCGACGAGCACGCCCACGAGCGGCGCCAGCCGGCTCGAGCGCCTGGGGGCGCTCATCGAGGAGAGGCTCCCCGGCCAGTTGCTGCGCATCGCCAATCACTGCGGTGAGCTGAGCTACGAAGTGCCTCCGCCACGGCTGCTCGCGGTCGCGACGGCGCTTCGCGACGGTGAGGGACTCGAGTTCAAGATGTGCATGGACGTCGCCGGCGTCGACTATCTCGAGTACGGCCGCGCCGAGTGGAAGACAGAGCACGCGACGCTCTCGGGGTTCAGCCGCGGCGTCGCGCGGGGCGGCGGGGCGAGCCCTTCAGACCCGGAGAGCGGTTTTGTCATGCCCGGCGATGCGCAGGCGCCCGGCCGGCGCTTCGCGGTCGTGTATCACCTCCTGTCCATCGCGCACAATCAGCGGTTGCGCTTGAAAGTGTTTTGCGAGAGCGACGAGGAGCCCGCGGTGGATTCGGTCACCGGAATCTGGGCCTCGGCGAATTGGTTCGAGCGCGAGGCGTTCGATCTGTTCGGCATCATGTTCAAGGGGCATCCGGATCTTCGTCGCCTGCTGACCGACTATGGCTTCATCGGGCATCCCTTCCGCAAGGATTTCCCGCTGTCGGGGAACGTCGAAGTGCGCTACGACCCGGAAAAGCGCCGCGTCGTGTATCAGCCGGTGAGCATCGAGCCGCGCGTGCTCGTGCCGAAGGTTATACGCCACGACAATCGCTACGATCCCGCGCTGACGGCGCCCCCGCAATCGAAAGGCTGAGCGGCGTGCTTCGATGGCTGATATACGCAACTACACCATGAATTTCGGCCCGCAGCACCCGGCGGCGCACGGGGTGCTGCGGCTCGTGCTGGAGATGGACGGCGAGGTGATCCAGAAGGCCGATCCGCACGTGGGGCTCCTGCACCGCGCCACCGAGAAGCTCGCCGAGAGCAAGCCGTTCAACCAGACGATCGGCTACATGGACCGGCTCGATTACGTGTCGATGATGTGCAACGAGCACGCCTATGTCATGGCGATTGAAAGGCTCTTGGGTATAGAGCCACCGGGGCGCGCGCAGTACATCCGGGTGATGTTCGACGAGATCACCCGCATCTTGAATCACCTGATGTGGCTCGGCTCGCACGCCCTCGATATCGGCGCAATGACGGTGTTCCTGTACTGCTTCCGCGAGCGCGAGGACCTGATGGATTGCTACGAGGCCGTGTCGGGAACACGCATGCACGCGACCTATTATCGCCCGGGCGGAGTGTATCGGGATCTGCCGCAGGCGATGCCGAAGTATCAGTACAGCGAGTGGCGCAGCAACAAGGAGGTCGATCGGCTGAACGAGCGCCGCTCGGGGGGGCTTCTCGACTTCATCGCGGACTTCGTCGCGCGCTTTCCCGGCTGTGTCGACGATTACGAGACGCTGCTCACCGACAACCGCATCTGGAAGCAGCGCACGGTGAACATCGGGGTCGTGAGCCCCGAGCGAGCCCTGCAGCTCGGCTTCTCGGGCCCGATGCTTCGTGGCTCAGGCGTCGAGTGGGACCTGCGAAAGAAGCAGCCGTACGAAGTCTACGACCGCATGGACTTCGATATCCCGGTGGGCGTGAACGGGGATTGCTACGACCGCTACCTCGTGCGCATCGAGGAGCTACGCCAGTCGACGCGCATCATCGACCAGTGCGTGCAATGGCTCAAGGCGAATCCAGGACCCGTGATGATCGAAGATCGCAAGGTACGCCCGCCGCGGCGCGAGCAGATGAAGGGCGACATGGAATCCCTGATCCATCACTTCAAGCTCTTCACGGAAGGCTATTGCGTGCCCGAGGGCGAGGTCTACGCCGCGGTCGAGGCACCGAAGGGAGAGCTCGGCGTGTATCTGGTGTCGGACGGTGCGAACAAGCCCTATCGGCTCAAGGTGCGGCCGCCGGGCTTTGCGCACCTCGCCGCGCTCGACGAGATGGTGCGCGGGCACATGCTGGCGGACGTCGTCGCCGTGATCGGGACACAAGACATCGTATTCGGCGAGATCGACCGATGAGCGCGCTCCTGTCCGATCACGTGCGCGCGGAGATCGATCGGTGGGTCGCCAAGTTTCCGCCCGACCGCAAGCGCTCGGCGGTGATCTCGGCGCTGCATGCCGTGCAGCATGAGAACAACGGCTTTCTCACCACCGCACTCATGGACGCCGTGGCGCAATACCTCGGGCTTCCCCCCATCGATGTGTACCAGGTCGCGACCTTCTACTCGATGTTCGAGACCAAACCCGTCGGCCGGCATCACGTTTCGGTATGCACGAACATCTCCTGCATGCTGCGCGGCGCCGAAGAGGTGGTCGCGCTGATTGAGAAGAAGCTCGGCATCAAGCTCGGTGAAAGCACTCCCGACGGGCGGATCTACTTGAAGCGCGAGGAGGAGTGCTTGGCGGCCTGCACCGGCGCTCCCATGATGATGGTCGATCACGTGTATCACGAGAACTTGACCGCCGAGCGCATCGACCAGATCCTGGATGCATTGAAATGAGCCGCGAGATGACATGAGCTACGAGCCGAACTCGGTGTTGTTCGAGGCGTTGAAGCACGAGCGTCCGTGGACGCTGCAGAGCTATCGCAAGTTCGGCGGCTACGAAGCCTGGGAGAGGATCCTGCGCGAGAAGACGCCGCGCGAGAAGATCATCGATGAGGTCAAGGCCTCGGGCCTGCGCGGCCGAGGCGGTGCGGCCTTTCCGACCGGAGTGAAATGGAGCTTCATGCCGCGCTCGTCACCCGTGCAAAAATACGCGGTGTGCAACTCCGACGAGTCCGAGCCCGGGACGTGCCACGACCGCGAGATCCTGCGCTTCAACCCCCACTCGGTCATCGAGGGAATGGCGATCGGCGGGTACGCGATGAACGCGACCGTGGGGTACAACTACATCCGTGGCGAATTTCTCGCCGAGCCCATCCCGCGCTTCGAGGCGGCACTCGAGGAGGCCTACGCGGCGGGACTCCTCGGCAAGAACATCTTGGGCTCCGGCATCGATTTCGACCTGTACACCTTCGTCGGCGCGGGCGCCTACATTTGCGGCGAGGAAACCGGGCTTCTCGAATCGCTCGAGGGTAAGCCCGGCAAGCCGCGCAACAAGCCGCCGTTTCCCGCCAACTTCGGCCTGTTCGGCAAGCCCACCACCGTTAACAATACGCAGAGCTTTGCGTCGGTGCCGACCATCCTGCGCAAAGGCGCGGCATGGTTCGCCGGGCTCGGCCCGCCGAACTCGGGCGGCACGATCATCTTCTCGGTGTCGGGGCACGTCGAGAAGCCCATCAATATCGAGCTGCCCATGGGCATTCCCTTCGCCGACCTTCTGGCGATCGCCGGGGGCGTGTGGAAGGGACGCAAGCTCAAGGCCGTCATCCCCGGGGGCTCCTCG
>DATHCO010000006.1:0-8179 GCA_035319505.1 Steroidobacteraceae bacterium
AAGGCGCTCGCCTTCGACCCGTCGATCACCGACCACGCGCGCTCGACGCTCCAGCGAGCCCTCGAGGAGAACTTCGACATGGGGGTTCGAATCGTCAGTGTCACGCTCCAGGAGGTGCTCGTTCCCGAGCCCGTGCAGGACGCGCAGCGCGACGCGATCAAGGCCGACAAGGACCGGCAGCGCTATCAGCAGGATGCCGAGACCTATCGGAACGAGGTGGTGCCGCGGGCGCGCGGTGCGGCCTCCAAGGAGCGACTCGATGCCGAAGCCTACCGGCAGCAGGTCGTCGCTCTCGCGCAGGGCGAGACGGCGCGCTTCGATCAGGTACTCGCGCAATACGAGCATGCACCTCAGGTGACGCGCGAGCGCATGTATCTCGAGACCATGGAAGAGGTCTACAAGAACGCGCGCAAGGTCGTGGTCAATACCAAGAACGCCGGCAACATGCTGTACCTGCCGATCGACAAGCTGGTTGCGCCCGCACCCGCATCGGGCGGCACCGACACCGTGACGGTGCCTTCCGCGCGCGCGCCCGAAGTGCAGGTGTCGCCCCCCGATGATTCTGCGCGCGCGCGCGGAGTGCGCTGATGCAAACCAGGATCCTGTACGCCATGCTGAGCCTGGTGATCCTCATCCTGGTCGCGCGCGCGAGCGTATTCACGGTGAGCGAGGGTCAGCTCGCCATCAAGTCGACCGGCGGCGAGATCGTCGATACCGACTTTCCGCCGGGGCTGCACTTCAAGATTCCCTTGGTGAACGAGGTCACCAAGTTCGATGCGCGGATCCTGACCGATCTGTACCAGAGCGAGCACTTCCTCACGCGCGAGCAGGAGCAGCTCACCATCGATTTCTACGTGAAGTGGCGAATCAGCAATCTGCGCCGATATTACGAGACCACCGGCGGCAGCGAGGATGTCGCGAACGCGCGCTTGCGTGAGACCATCAGGGACAGCATCAAGAGCGTGGTGACTCAGCGCAGCCTGCAACAAGTGGTCACGGCGGAGCGCTCGGAGTTCACGGACGCCATGATGAAGACCGCGCGGCCCTTCGCGGACCAGCTGGGCGTCAATCTGGTCGACGTGCGCATCACCAAGATCGAGCTGCCGCAGCAAGTTCAAGACTCCGTGTTCGAGCGCATGCGCGCGACCTTCAAGGCGCAGGCTGCGAAGCTGCGGGCCGAAGGGGTCGAGGCCTCGGATCGGATTCGTGCTGAGGCGAACAAGGAAAAGACGGAAATCCTCGCCGACGCCGCTCGCCAAGCGAGCCAGACCCGCGGCCAGGGCGATGCCTTGGCGAGCGAGGTGTATGCGAAGTCCTATTCCAAGAATGCCGAGTTCTACAGCTTCTATCGCAGCATGCAATCCTATCGCGACGCGGTGGGCACGCCGGGGGATCTGTTGGTGATCCCGCCCGATAGCGCGTACTTCAAGTACTTCGATAAACCGCAACCCCAGCCCCAGCGCTAGCTGCCCGAACAGATGGGGATGGACATTGGTTGGGCCGAATTGGGGCGCTATTTGGGTGGCGCTTTCGCTTTGTACCTGGTGCTCGAGGGTCTATTGCCGTTCTTCAATCCGGGCGTCGCCAAGCGCCTCATGGCGAAGCTGTCGCAGACCGAGCCCGCGCAGCTGCGGTGGGGAGGGCTGATCAGTATCGCGATAGGACTCGCCTTGCTGTGGGTGGCGCGCAATGGGTAAGAATCTCGTGGTCATCGGCCTGCAGTGGGGCGATGAGGGCAAGGGTAAAGTCGTCGACCTTCTCACCGATCAGGCCCACGCGGTCGCCCGTTTTCAGGGTGGCCACAATGCGGGACATACGCTGGTCATCGGCGGAAAGAAAACGGTCCTCTCGTTGATACCCTCGGGAATCCTGCACCCCCACGTGCTGTGCCTGATCGGCAACGGCGTCGTGCTATCGCTCGAGGCGCTCTTCAAGGAGGCCGAGATGCTGATCGGGCAGGGGGTGCCGGTGTTCGATCGGCTGCGTGTGAGCCCGGCGTGCCCGTTGATCCTACCCTCGCACGTGGCGCTCGACCGGGCGCGCGAGAAATCCCAGGGCGCGAATGCGATCGGTACGACGGGGCGGGGAATCGGACCCGCGTACGAGGACAAGGTGGCGCGGCGCGCGCTGCGCGTCGCGGATCTATTCCATCGCGAGCGCTTCGCTGCCAAGCTGGGCGAGATCCTCGACTATCACAACTTCATCCTGCAGCGCTATTTCCACGCCGCGCCCATCGATTTTCAGCCCGTGCTGGAGACGAACCTCGAGCTCGGCGAGCGCCTCAAGCCTCTGGTGGCCGACGTCACGGGCATTCTCGAGCGATTGAGCGCGGAAGGCCGCAACGTTCTATTCGAGGGCGCGCAGGGAGCGATGCTCGATGTCGATTTGGGCACCTATCCCTACGTGACCTCCTCGACGACGAGCGCGGGAGGGGCGGCTGCGGGTACCGGCCTGGGTCCGCGCCGCTTTCATGCCGTGCTCGGCATCGTCAAGGCCTACGCAACGCGGGTCGGCGGCGGCCCGTTCCCGACCGAGCTGTTCGACGAGCTGGGCGAGCACTTGTCGCGAGTCGGTCACGAGTACGGATCGGTCACTGGGCGCCAACGCCGCTGCGGCTGGTTCGACGCCGTGGCGTTGCGGCGCTCGATCGTGCATTCGAGCTGCTCCTCGCTGTGCGTCACCAAGCTCGATGTGCTCGATGGCCTCGATACCATCCGCGTGTGCGTCGGCTACCGGATCGATGGCGCCGTGGTATCGACGCCGCCCCTGCTGTCCCAGCAATTCGGCGATTGCGAGGCGGTGTACGAGGATCTGCCCGGATGGAAGGAATCGAGCGTCGGAGTCACGCGCTACGAGGATTTGCCGCCGAACGCGTGCAAGTACCTCGAGCGGCTGCAGGCGCTTCTCGGCGTTGCGATCGATATCATCTCCACCGGTCCCGATCGGCATCAGACCATCTTTCGCAAGCACCCCTTCGCATGAGGCAGCCGACGTGAGGGCTTCAATGGGTGATGTGCCGCGCAAGCAGGTAAACTGATGCCATGACGGATCGACTGACAACGCTATTAGCAGAGCGACCCTGGCTGCTTGCCGACGGCGCAACGGGGAGCAATTTGTTCGATCGAGGGCTGCGGTCGGGAGAGGCCCCGGAGCTCTGGAGCTCGGATCATCCCGAGCGCATTGCCGAATTGGAGCGCGCCTTCATCGAGGCGGGGGCGGACATCATTTTGACCAACAGCTTCGGAGGCACTCGATATCGCTTGAAGCTGCATCATGCGGCTCACCGGGTCGGCGAGCTCAACGAGAAGGCGGCGCTCATCGCTCGTGGTGAGTCCGATCGCGCGGAGCGCCCCGTGCTCGTCGCCGGCAGCGTGGGCCCGACCGGAGAGATTCTGGAGCCCTTAGGCCCGTTGAGCCTGCGCGATGCCGAAAAGGCTTTCACGGAACAAGCGACCTCGCTCGCTCGAGGCGGCGCGGACGTTCTTTGGATCGAGACCATGTCCTCCATCGAGGAGACTGAAGCGGCGATTACCGGAGCGCGCGCCACGGGCCTGCCGATCGTGGCGACCCTGAGCTTCGACACCAATGGCCGCACCATGATGGGAGTAACGCCGTCGGATCTCGCTGCGCTCAACCGCCGGAACCATCTGGCCGCGTGCGGTAGCAATTGCGGGGTGAGCCCCTCGGAGCTCGTCGCATCGATCGTCAATCTCGCCGGCGCCTCGGACTCATCCGCCGTTCTGGTAGCCAAGGCGAACTGCGGCATCCCTCGCTATGTCGATGGGGCCATTCGCTTCGACGGCACGCCGGAGTTGATGGCGCAATACGCCCGTCTGGCGCTCGACGCCGGGGCTCGGATCATCGGGGGGTGTTGCGGAACGACGCCCGAGCATTTGCGCGTGATGCGCCGCGCGCTCGAATCTCATGTACGAGGAGCGAAGCCTGACATGGCCGCCATCGAAGCTGCACTCGGAGCGATCTCGAGCGGAGCGGCCGCGCAATTACGCGGAGAGCTCGACCGCCAAGCGGGCGCCGCCCCGGGTGCCGCCGGCAGGCGCAGCACCGGCCGCCGCGGCTCGCGCGTGTAGGCCGCAACCGGCAATGAGCGCGGCAAGTGGAGCCATGCTCAGGCTCGTGTTAAGGCTCATCGAACTCCCCGGCGGGAGCGGGTCAGTGAAATAGCTGCATCGCATTGAGCAAGGCTCTGAAAACGCCCCACAACAGCGGCGCGCTCACCGCCACCCACAGAATGACGAGCCGTGCCTTCATGAGTGCTGACCTCGAGAGCTCGGTGCCGTTTCCCGATGATGGTACTTTTCGCTCACCGGGCGCATGCAAAGATTACAAACGAGGCCGATGAGGAGCAGAAGTGACAGGCCAGGGAAGGCGACGGTGTAGGCCTGCGCCTTCGCCACGCCCGCATCGATCGCGTAGTCGCGAATGAATCCGAACAGTGCCGGACCCAGGATGGCGGCAACCGACCAGGCCGTGAGTAGCCGGCCGTGGATGGCGCCGACATGCATGCTGCCGAACACATCGCGCACGTATGCCACGATGGTGGTGAACCCGCCGCCGTAGAGTGAAAAAAGGACGCTGAAGGCGGCGACGAACGGCGCGGTCGAGTGAAGCCGTGCGCTCCACGGCAGCGCCCAATTGAGCAAGATTGCGAGCGCGAAGAGGATCGTGAAGCTCTTTCGTCGGCCGATGATGTCGGAGGCACTCGCCCAAAGAAAGCCGCCGAGCATGCTGCAAAGACTGATCAAGCCCGCGAAACCCGCGTCGGCGGACGGCGTCACTCGGCCGTCCAAGATCTGCGCAATCAGGCGCGAGACCTGCTCGAGGACCCCGATTCCCGAGGTCGCGAGCGTGCCGAGGACGCCCCACAGGAGCCAAAACTGCGGCGTACGCCAGGCAGCGTCGATGGCAACTTGGGACTGCGACGGTGCGGATCCCGGCGAGGTACCCGCAGGCTTTAAGTCGTCGGCGGGAACTCTCACCGCGTACACGCCGATCATCATGAACATGAAGTACATGACGCCCATGGTGACGAAACTCTCGAGCACGCCGTTGGAGATCGCGGTCCTGAAGTGATTCATCAAGAGCACGGAGAGGGGGGCGGCAATGAGGGCGCCGCCGGGGAAACCCGCGAGGGCCATACCGCTCGCCATCCCGGGACGGTCGGAAAACCATTGGATCAAGACAGACACGGGCGAGATGTAGCCGATTCCGAGCCCGCAGCCCCCGATTACCCCATAGCCCAGGTAAAGGAGCCACAGAAGATGGTAGTGAACCCCGATCGCGGCCACGATGAACCCGCTGCCAAAGCAAACGGCCGCGACGAGCATGGACAGGCGGGGGCCAGCCTGCTCCACCCAACGTGCGAAGGTGGCAGCCGAGAGTCCGAGAACGGCGATGGCGACGGTGAGGATTCCACCGACGTCGGCCAACCTCCAATCGCCGGGCGCCGAGTGAGTGATCCCGATGATCCTGGTGAGCGGCAGGTAGAAGATCGAGAGCGCGTACGCCTGACCAATCGACAGATGAACCGCAAGCGCTGTGGGAGGTACCTGAAAGCGGTCGTAGCCCGGCGGCGCAATCGTGCTGGCTCGGCTCAGAAACGATGCTGCCACACGACTCTTCGAACCCCTCATATTATGCATCGCGGGCAATATGCGCCCCGTCTGCGAAACTTGCCACCGTGAACTGCGTCACATTCCAGCCGAGTACCGGGATTCACTGAGGCATCTCTGAGGCTGCCGCCCTGCATGTTAGAAAACCGTGACAATGCGAGTCGATCGGGCCGGTTTTGCACGTTTAAAGTGCGCGCATGCATGAGCCGAGGCACGCGGGCCGACATCCCTCGAACACGCCGACATCGGGGCGCCGTTGGCCCGGCGTGCTGCTGGCAGCCGCCTGGCTGCCGCTGAGCGCTTCGGCGGGTTGTCTCCCCGATGCCGACCCGGAGGTCCAGCGGCTCCAAGATCTAATCCAGCAGAACGCGACACAGGCACTCAAGCAAGCGCAGAAGCTCCTCGAGGCATTGAAGCACGAGCCCAAGCCGAGCACATCGAGCGGCGCGAAGAGCGCCGCATCGCACGCGGCAGCCTTGTACGCCGTGAAGGCCGAGGCGAGCGGTATCCTCGAATTGGATTCCGATGCACGCGCAAGCGCCGAGAAAGGGCTGGCGCTCGCGCCGAACGAGCGTGACCCCGTGCACATCGGGCTGCTGCTCGCCTACACGAACGCCGTCTACGACAGCTCCGGCATCGCTGCCTCTATTCGCTCGATCGAGGCGGCCCGCGCGCTGCAGCCTCCCGGCTCGCCGGCCGATACCTGCCTCCTCATCGGCAGGGGCCTGTTGGAGCATCGCCAGGACCGGGAGGACCTGGCGATCGTCACGCTGACGCAGGCATACCACGCCAGCGCCGGCGGGGCCACCGCCGAAGCGCACATCATGTCCGCCGATTACCTATCCCTGGTGATGCGCAGCATGGGCGATTATAGCCAGGCGCTCGCGCTCAATCAGGAGAAGATCGACTGGGATGCGGCGCACGATGCCACGATGAGCCTTTCGGTGTCGCGCTTCATGCGAGGGCAGATCCACATGGCGATGGGTCGCTACAACGCGGCCATCGATGATTTCGCAATGGCGCGAGAACTCAGCGTCTCGCTCGGCGATTCGCAGGGCGTGGCCTTCGCCGATCAGCGCACCTGCGAGGCGCACATCGAGCTCGGGCTCCTCACGCCCGCTATGCGCGAATGCGCGAGGGCGCTGCGCATCTTCGGGACGGCGAGCTCCGCCGATGCGGTGAAGGAGAGTTTGGTTCTGCAGGCGCGCATCGATCTTGGATTGGGCCACCCCGAGCGCGCGCTCAAGACCTTGAATCAGGTGCTCGATCGGGGCGGCGCCGATGTCCCGCCGCGGCACGTCGGCCCGATGTATGAGTGGCGCGCCCGGGCCAACGCGGCCTTGCACAACTATCGCGATGCGTACGACGATTTGCAGGAGTACGTGAATCGATACGCGGCGGCCAACGAAGCGGAGCGCACCAAGCAGGCCGGCGCGCTGCGGGCTCGCTTCGAGACGGATCGGGAAATCGAGCGAAATTCGTATCTGAAGCGCGAGCTGGAAGACTCTCAGGAGCAGTCGAGTCGTCAGGCGCAGCGTTTGCGCTGGAACGCGGTCGTGGTGGTGGCCGGCGTATGGGTCATCGCCTTGCTGATCTATTTCTTGATCGCCAACCGCAGCTACCGCCAGAGGCTCGTGACTCTCGCCAGCCAGGACGCGCTGACGGGGCTACCGAATCGACGCAGAACTCTCGAGTTGGCGACGGCCGCGCTGGAAACCGCCCGCACGGTGCAAAAGCCGCTCACCATCGCGATCATCGACATGGATCACTTCAAGAGCATCAACGATCGCTACGGCCACGCCTCCGGAGATCATGTTCTTCAGGAATTTGCTCGAGCGAGCCGCGAGGCGCTGCGCCAGACGGATATCCTCGGGCGATGGGGCGGCGAGGAGTTCCTGCTGGTGATGCCCGATACGCCGATCGAGCTGGCGCTGTCGAGCCTCGAGCGGCTGCGCACGTTGATGTTCGGGATACGCCTGCCTGTCAGCGGGAACGGTCTGAAGATATCGTTGAGCGCCGGGCTTGCAAGCTATGATGAAACGGTGAAGTCGCTCGAGGATCTCATTGCTCGCGCGGACTCGGCGCTATACGCCGCGAAGAACGAGGGGCGGGATCTCGTGCGCGTTGCCGACTTCGACTACCTGACCTCGAGCAGCGGGGTGCGGCGCGCGCTGCGCCTTCCTCTCTAGCCTGCCTCACCGTACGCCACCCTTCGACCGGCCCTCGATCCGCTCGCGATCCGCTCTCACGATCAGGGCAGGGAGTCCCTCGCCATTGACATTCATGCCGGCGACGGGTACTGAAAAGGGAGCACCTCGGCAGGCGGCGGTCACGCGGTCCATGACTCCGGAACGCTGGAAAGACATCAAGCGAACGTTCGACGAAGCGCTGTCGCTCGATCGGGCGGAGCGCGAGGGATTCCTGAAGCGACTGCAAGAGGCGGATCCCGAGATGTCCTCCGAAGTCGAATCGCTTCTCATCGCCCATGAGGCGAAGCCGAGCTTTCTCGAGACTCCCTATGTGGACGCTGCTCATCTCGAGCGGGGGCC
>DATHCO010000007.1:0-7016 GCA_035319505.1 Steroidobacteraceae bacterium
CGGCCTTTCTGGCAATACGAAGCGCGCTTGAGGTCCGGACTGCCGAAGCTGGAGCGCGCTACCCGTGAGCCAATCCAGGGGGGCGCTGCCCGGCGAAGCAGCGGTCGGGCGGGTGTCGGCGAGAGCCCGCTCCAGTGTGCGGAACATGAACTCATGAACGCTGCGTGACTCGCGAAATCGCACCTCGAGCTTCTGCGGATGCGCATTCACATCGACCAGCGTCGGGTCCAAATCGAGGTAAAGCACGTAGGCGCAAAAGCGCCCGCTGTACAAGACGTCCTGGTAGGCGAGGCGTGCGGCCCCGGCAATGAGCTTGTCGCGCACGAAGCGACCATTGAGAAAGGCAAATTGTAAGTCGGCCTGGCTTCGCGAGAAGGTCGGCAGCGCGAGCCATCCAGAGAGCTTCAAGGTCTGGGTCTCGTGGGTCACCTCGATCACATGCGCCGCGAATTCCTCACCGCAGAGCTTCGCCACTCGGGCGAGGCGCAAAGCCTCGGTCGGTGCCGGTGGCAGCGTCCACACGCTCCTGCCGTTATGCACGAGGGTAAAGCCGACCTCGAAGCGCGACAGCGCCAGCCGCTCGAGCATACGCAGGATGTGCTGATACTCGGTCGTTTCGGTGCGCAGGAACTTGCGCCGTGCCGGCACATTGAAGAAGAGGTCGCGCACCTCGACGCTCGTTCCCGGCGGGTGGGAAGCCGGCACGGGCGTGCCCACCGCGCCTTCGCGCGCTTCGACGCTCCATGCGTGATCGGCCGAGTAGGAGCGGGAGATCAGCGAAAGCCGCGAGACCGAGGCGATGCTCGGGAGCGCCTCGCCGCGAAATCCCAGCGTCGCGACCCGCTCGAGGTCCTGCTGAGAGGCGATCTTGCTCGTGGCATGGCGCGCAAGCGCCAGCCCGATCTCCTGCGGGTCGATGCCGATACCGTCATCGCGCACGCGAACGAGGCCGCACCCGCCGCTCTCGAGCTCCACCTCGATGCGCCGCGCCCCGGCATCGAGAGAATTCTCCACGAGCTCCTTGACGACGGAGGCAGGCCGCTCGATCACCTCACCGGCCGCGATCTGATTGATGAGTTCATCGGCAAGAATCTGAATGGGCAAGGGCCACCTCGTGAATACGCCATTTTCGCACAGCGTCTCCTGTGCGAGGGGGTTTCGTGCGAGGCGCCTGCGGCCTAGCCGCCGGAATCGTGCTCGGTCGCCGCGCGCTGTGGCCGCGGCGTCCCGGCAGCGAGCTGCGCGATGCGAGTCCCTGCCGGCGGATCGGAATAGAAGTACTCGCGCAAACCCTGGTGGATGGCGGCGGCGAGCTTGACCTGCTGGGCGGCTCCGCGCAGGCGTCGCTCCTCCGTGGGATTCGAGATGTAGGCGGTCTCGACGAGCATCGAGGGAATGTCCGGCGACTTGAGCACGACGAAACCTGCTTGTTGCACCAAGGGTTTTCGGACTTCGCCGACGAGATTCAGCTGATGCAGCACGCGCTCGGCCGCCGCTTGGCTCGCACTCAAGGACGCGGACTGAGACAAATCCAGAAGAACCGACGCCAGCATGTCGCCCTTATCCTCGAGCGATACGCCCCCGATGAGATCGGACGCGTTCTCGCGCTCGGCAAGCCATCGTGCCGCCTCGTTGCTCGCTCCACGCTGGGACAGGATGTACACCGAGGAACCGTCGACACTGCGGTCGCGGATCGCATCGGCGTGGATGGACACGAATAGATCGGCCTCGAGAGCGCGAGCCCGGCGCATCCGGTCGCGCAACGGAACGAAGTAATCGCCGTCGCGCGTCAGCACGGCCTTCATTCCGGGCTCCTCACCGATGCGCTGCGCCAGCGCACGCGCGATCGCGAGTACCACATCCTTCTCGCGAGTGCCGTTCTTGCCGATCGCCCCGGGGTCGTCGCCGCCGTGGCCGGCATCGACGGCGATGATGAGATCGCGTGCGTCCGGGCGGGCATGCTCGACCTTGACGGGCGTGTCGGCGTTGAGGCCGCTCAAGTCCACGACGAGGCGATACCCGTACCGATCGTTCGGCGTGGCGAGAAAGCTCTTGGCGCGCATCGACCGGGCGAGGTCCAGTACGACGCGTAGCTCGCCGGAGGAGCGGCGTGCCATGCGCACCTCCTTGACCACCCCCGCAGCCTGCGGGTCGGCGCGCGCGCCAGCGGCGAGGTGAGCGCCCGAGACGTCGAGGACGATTCGATCCGGATTTCTCAAGACGAGCAAGCTGTGCTGAGCGCTGCCTGAGAGGTCGAGGACTACGCGGGTCCCTTCAGGACTCGCCCACAGCCGCACGGCGCGGATCTCGACGGCATCCGCCCGGGCCGCCCAAAGACTCGCCACCAGCACCGCCATGAGGCCCGTTCGCATCCCTCTCATGGCGATACATTACCGCAGTGTTGATTATTTTTTCAAGTTAAATTAGATAGATAGGATGCTAATCTAGTGTCATGCCGTAGGTTCCTCAGCCACCCCTCTCCGAGCATCGTCCCCGCTCGGAGCCGACAGCGCCGTCCACTCTCGGCAAAGCTCAAGTCGAGCTCGAGATCGGCCGTTGGCAGCGCGGCGCCGGCCCGCTCCGGCCACTCGATCAGGAACAGGCATTCGGGATTCATGTAGTCGCGCAATCCGAGTTCATCGACTTCCGCCGGACCTTTGAGCCGATAGAGATCGACGTGGATGCAGCTGAGCGCCTTCGTTTGATAAGTCTCGACCAGGGTAAAGGTGGGGCTGCGTACCAATCCGGTGATCCCGAGCTCTCGCAGGAGGGCGCGTACGCAAGTGGTTTTGCCCGCCCCCAGATCGCCTGTGAGATGAAGCGCCGCGCTGCCCTCCGGTGCCCCGGGAAACGCACGCGCGAGCGCCCGACCCAAGGCTTCGGTCGCTTCAGGATCCTTCAGTATGAGCTCGATCTTCAAATCAGACATTTGCTTGCGGCGCACTTCCGGGTGGGGCGGCCTCCTCGCATGGGCGCCCTGTGGTCATTATAGGGGGCATGCGCGTAGCCTTCGGAGGGTGAGCGTCTCGAGCACGAATCAGCATGCCCCGAATCAACCGGCGAACCCGCCGGGGTCCGCCGCCCTCGTCGCCCAGATCAAGCGCTGGGGGAGCGAACTCGGGTTTGCCCGCATCGGGGTCGCCAACATCGATCTCACCCCCGACGAGGCGCATTTCCTCGACTGGTTGCGAGACGGCTTCGCGGGCGAAATGCACTACATGCGCCGTCACGGCTCGAGGCGCTCGCGGCCCGCAGAGCTCCTGCCAGGCACGGTGAGCTGCATCAGCGCGCGCATGGACTACTGGCCGGCGGATGCGGCCGATGCGCCGAGCATCCTCGCCGACCGCCGCGTTGCGTACATATCCCGCTACGCGTTGGGACGCGACTACCACAAGCTCATGCGCCGTCGCTTGCAGAGGCTGTGCGATCGCATCGCTGCCGCGGTGGGTCCCTTCGGTTACCGAGCCTTCGTCGACAGCGCACCGGTGCTCGAGAAAGCCCTCGCGCGCAACGCCGGGTTGGGCTGGATCGGCAAGCATACGAACCTGATCGATCGCAGTGCCGGCTCCTATTTCTTTCTGGGCGAGATCTATGTGAATCTCGCGCTGCCCGCCGATGAGCCGGCGAGTGCGCACTGCGGCTCGTGCGGCGCGTGCCTGCCGGCCTGCCCGACCGGCGCGATCGTCGCACCGTATCGATTAGACGCTCGCCGCTGCATCTCCTACCTTACCATCGAGCTCAAAGGCCCGATCCCGGTCGAATTCCGCCGAGCGGTCGGCAACCGAATATACGGTTGCGACGACTGCCAGCTCGCCTGTCCGTGGAACAAGTTCACGCGGCCTACGGCGGAAGAGGATTTCAGGTCGCGGCATGGCCTCGATCGCGCCGGCCTCGTTGAATTGTTCTCCTGGAGCGAGGCGCAATTCCTCGAAAACACCCGGGGCAGCGCCATCCGGCGGATCGGATATGAGCGTTGGTCACGCAATTTGGCAGTGGCCCTCGGAAACGCGCCGACCTCGCCCGCCGTCATCGCCGCCCTGCGCGCGCGCCGGCAGGATCCCTCAGCCCTGGTGCGCGAGCACGTTCGGTGGGCGCTCGAGGCGCACACGTCAGCGCCGGTCGATCAGACGGGCTTGTAGGTTATCGCTGAGGCGGCCGCGTTGCAGCCCTCACTGCACCGGCAGGAGGCTCGTGGGGTTGAAGAAGTGCCGGCCGCGCCGCTTCTTGCTGATCTCGGCGAACAGCAGCCGATAGTCGGCCTCGTTGTTCACCGGATCGATCGCCGCGGAATTGACGATGAGGAGGGGCGAGGCGTCGTAGCCATGGAAAAAACGGGCGTAGGCCTGAGCGAGCTTCTCGAGATAGCTTCGCTCGATGTGCTGCTCGTAGCGAATCCCGCGCTTGGCGATGCGATCCATCAACACGTCCACGGGCGCCTGCAAGTAGACGACGAGATCCGGTTTCGGGGCATCTACCACCACGCGCTCGTAGACACGCTCGTACAGTGCGTATTCCGCATCGTCGAGCGTCACGCGCGCGAACAACCGATCCTTCTCGAGCAGATAATCGGCGACGCGCACCGCACCGAACAGGTCCTCCTGTCGCACTTCCTCGAGCTGTCGGGCCCGCTGGAACAAGAAGAAGAGCTGCGTCTGAAATGCCGCAGCCCGCGGGTTCTTGTAGAACCGCTCCAGAAACGGATTCTGATCCGCCTGCTCCAGCACCGCCTGGCCCCCGAAGGACTGTGCGAGGCGCCGCGCAAGGCTCGTCTTGCCGACGCCGATCGGCCCCTCGATCACGACGAAGCGGTGTGGACTTGCGCTCACTGGCTCGATGTCACTCCAGAACGGAAATTCCTTCGGCGCCGGCCCGCAGCTTGAGGTCCATGACACGGCCGTGTCCCGGAATATCGAGCGTGGGGGCGATATCATCGAGAGGATACAGGACGAAGTTGCGCGTCGACACTCCGGGATGCGGCAGTGTGAGTTCGGACCCGGTCACCGCCGCCGCTCCGACCATCCACACGAGGTCAAGGTCGATGAGGCGCGGGCCCCAGCGCTCGCGCCGGATGCGCCCCATGGCGCGCTCGACCTCGAGAAGCGAGGCGAGGAGCTGCGCCGGTCCCAACCGAGTCAGGAGCCCCGCGGCGGCGTTGACGAAATCCCGTTGATGCTGGGGTCCCATGGGGCGGGTCAGGTACAGGCGCGAGCGGGCTTCGAGCCGCGTCGCCGGGATCGAGCGGATTCTTTCGTACGCCTCGAGCACTCGCTCGCGTGGCCGATCGAGGTTGCTGCCGATCGCTACGTAGGCAGGCCGCCACAATGCGCTCACTCAGTGCCCCGCCCCCCCCGCCGACGTCGACGGCGGCGCCCCGAGGAGCCCGAAGCGCCCGCCGCCGAGGGCTCGGGCGACCGAGCCTGGACCAGAGCGACGCGCTCCTCCTGCGGAAGGACCTGAATGCGGGTCCACCACTCGGCGAGCTCCGGGTCCGCGACGCCCACTTGGGCACGCAACAGCAGAAAATCGTAGGCGGCGCGAAAGCGCGGATGTTGCAGCAGGCTTAAGGTCTTGATGCCGCTGCGCCGATTGAATCGCGGTTGCAACATCAGCAGCTCGCGCATCGGCACGGCGAATCGGCGCGGGATCGCCACTCGCGACTGCTGTGCCCTGAGCACGGTATCGCAGGCTTGCATGAGCTGCGCGAGATCCGGTGCGGGACCCGCGCCTTGCTCGTTGAGCTCCCTGAGCAGCGCACCCCATAGCAAGATCGCAAACAGGAACGTGGGCGTCGCAGGCTTGTCGGCCTGAATGCGCGCATCCGTATTGGCAAGCCCCAACTGGAGCATTTCGCGCGCATAGGCGTAGGGCGACAATGCGAAAGACGCAGCGGACATCGGAAACAAATGCTCGAAGAGCCCGTACTGCTCGAGCAGGGCGAAGGACTTCGTGCCGAATCCCGACAAAAAGAGCTTCAGGCACTCGTCGAACAATCTCGCGGGAGGCACGCCATCCAAGAGGTGCGCGAGCCGACGAATCGGCTGCTCGGTTGCGGCGTCGATCGAAAAATCGAGCTTCGCCGCAAAGCGGATCGCCCGGAGCATCCGCACCGGGTCCTCGCGATAGCGGGTCTCCGGATCACCGATCAATTTGAGGCACCGCGCCTTGAGATCGCTCACTCCGTCGACGAAGTCCCAGATGGAGAGGTCATCGATGTTGTAGTAGAGGCTATTGGCGGCAAAATCGCGCCGCCAGACATCCTCTTCGATCGTGCCGTAGAGGTTGTCGCGCAGGATCCGTCCCCGCGTATCGAACGCACGATGCTCCGAGTCGACGTCCACGCTGGCCTCGCTCTCCGATTCCTCGTCCTCGGCATCCTCGCGCTCCGGCGCCGCCGCCGCGCGGAAGGTCGCAACCTCGATGATCTCGTTACCGAAGTGCACATGGGCCAGTCGAAAGCGGCGCCCGATGAGGCGGCAGTTTCGAAAGAGCCGCCGCACTTCCTCGGGAAGCGCGTTCGTCGCGACATCGAAATCTTTGGGCTTCAGCCCCAGGAGCAGATCCCGCACGGCCCCTCCCACCAAGAACGCCTGGTAGCCCGCATCCTTGAGGCGGTAGAGCACCTTCAGCGCATTCGGGGAAAGGGAGGCACGAGAGACCGGATGCTCGGCGCGAGGGATCGTTACGTGGGGAACTGGGGGGGTCGGCGCTGAGTTCAAATAAGGCGTTCCGCTTGAGTCAAAAAAATTGGCCCGTATACTACCAGCCCTCTTGCGGATAGGCGGCTTCCCTTCCGAAGCGTCGCTCCCTTCGTCTAGAGGCCTAGGACACGGCCCTCTCAAGGCTGTAACACCGGTTCGAATCCGGTAGGGAGCGCCAATAATCAAAGACTTACGTGCGGACAACCACGGCAATTAGCCTTCCGGGTAACTTCCGGGTAAGTTTGAAATGTTTGGCGCCAAAACGAACCGATCGGTGGAATCCACACGACCTCGCCGCGGTGGGCGCGGCGGACAACA
>DATHCO010000008.1:0-24177 GCA_035319505.1 Steroidobacteraceae bacterium
AAGCCCTGCTGCTCGATCAGATCGGCGCTGCCGCTGCGACTGGTCACCGAGCGGTTGCCGTGTTTCACGACCGCAAGTCCGCACGAGGCTGCGAGAAGCGCCGCGCCCGTGGATAAATTCAAGCTCCCCGAGGAGTCCCCCCCCGTACCCACGATATCGATCGCGTCCAGGGCTTCGGGCAGCGCGGGCTTTCTGGCGAGGGCGCGCATCGCGCCGGCGAAGCCGCGCACCTCCGTCGCGGTCACCCCCTTGGCGCGCACCGCCGCGAGGAGCGCGCCGCACACCGCCGGCGCCAGATCGCCCGTGGTCATGAGCTCGAGCAGCCGCGCAGCCTCGATTTCGCTCAAGTCGCGCCGGGCGAGCAAGCGCTCGAGCGCATCGCGCGCACTCATCGGGCTACTCAAAGGCGCCTCCGGAGGTCTTCAGAAAGTTGCCCATGAGCAGCGCTCCGTCGGGCGTCAGCACGCTCTCGGGGTGAAATTGCACCCCCTCGACCGCAAGGCTCCGATGGCGCACGCCCATGATCTCGCCCTGCGGCGTGCGTGCCGTCACCTCGAGCACCGCCGGGATGCTGTCGGGCTCGGCGATCAGCGAGTGGTAGCGCCCGGCCGGAAAGTCCTGGGCGAGGCCTTTGAACACTCCCCGGCCGTCGTGGCGCACGGGCGACACCTTGCCGTGCATGAGGCGCGCGGCGCGCACCACCTTGCCGCCGAACACCTCCACGATCCCCTGATGCCCCAGGCACACGCCGAAGATCGGGATGCGCCCGGCGAACGCCTCGATCATGCGCATCGACACGCCGGCATCGCGCGGTGTGCCGGGCCCGGGGGAAATGACCAGGTGCGTGTGTCCCTGTCCGCGCGCCTCCTCCACGCTGATGGCATCGTTGCGGTGGACGTCGACCTCGGCGCCGAGAACCAGGAACGCCTGCACCAGGTTGTAGGTGAAGGAGTCGTAGTTGTCGATCAGCAATATTCTCGCTTGCGCGCTCACAGTCCCTCCGCGGCGATGGCGAGTGCACGGCGCAAGACCGCGCTCTTCGCCATCACTTCCTCGTACTCGCTCTGCGGAGCGCTGTCGGCGACGATCCCCCCGCCCGCCTGATAGCTGTAGGTGTCGCCGCGAAATACCAGGGTGCGAATGGTGATCGCTTGATCCATGTCGCCGCGCCGGCCGAAGTATCCCACCGTCCCGCCGTAGAGCTGCCGCCCGACCGGCTCGAGCTCATCGATGATCTCCATCGCCCGAACCTTCGGCGCACCGACCAGCGTGCCCGCGGGGAACGTCGCGGCGAATAGGTCGAAGGCATCGTAACCGGGGGCGAGTTTGCCGTTTACGCCGCTCACGATGTGCATGACGTGGCTGTAGCGCTCGATCACGCGGTACGGATCGACCACCACGGAGCCTGCGCGCGCGACGCGGCCGAGATCGTTGCGCGCCAGATCGACCAGCATGACATGCTCGGAGTTCTCCTTCGGATCGGCGAGCAGCTCGGCCTCCAATCGAGCATCGCTCGCGCTGTCTGCTCCGCGCGGACGCGATCCGGCGATCGGCCGCAATTGCGCACAGCCGTCGTGCGATTTCACCAGCGCCTCGGGCGATGAGCCCACGACCGTGAGCTCGCCGAGCTCGCAGAAGAACATGTACGGCGAGGGGTTCAGGAGGCGCAGCGCCCGGTAGACCTCGAAGGGCGCGAGCGAATGGCGACCCTCGAATCGCACCGAGAGGACCAGCTGATAGACGTCTCCGGAGGCGATGTATTCCTTGGCTCGCCGCACCCCATCGGCGTGCGCCTCCTCGCTGAGCGAGGGTACGGCGGGGGAAAAGCTCCCGGCTGCGAGCGATGCGGGCACGCCGCCACGCAGTGCCCGCATGAGATCGGCTTTGAGCTGCGCTCGGTCGGCCTCACACCCGTCGTGCAGCAAGGCGGCGCTGCGCGTGAGATGATCGAAGACCAGGAGCGAGCGAGGCGCCACATAATGCGCGTGCGGCGTGACGGACTCCTCGAGGCGCCGTCCGCGCAGCTGCTCGAAATAGCGCACGGCATCGTAGGCGGTGTAGCCCACGAGCCCGCCGGAGAGTGGCACACCGGCCAGGTCGGGCTTCGGTTGCGGGGCGAGCTTCAGCGCCTCGCGCAGCGCGCCGAGCAGCTCCTCGCGCGTCTGCGGCCGGGGCGAGCGCCGTCCGCCGACGGTGAGGCCCGACGCCTCGACCCGCACTTCCAGGCAATCGCCGAATCCGATGAACGAATAGCGCGCCAGGCGCTCTCCACCCTCGACGCTCTCGAGCAGAAACCGCGGGCGAAACGGCGCGAGCTTCAGATACGCCGAGACCGGCGTGTCGAGATCGGCGGCGATGTCAAAGGGCGGCTTCATGCAGCGAGCTCACGAGCTAAAAAAAAACCCATCACCGTTGTCGAGCGGGGATGGGTTCTGGTTATCGAATGAAATTAAGCTTAAGCGCCCAGCGCCCACTCCCTTGGGGTCGTGCGCCACCACCACTGATTTTGATCGCTTGCGTTCAACATCCTCGAGCGAGTATGGCGGGCAGGAGCGCTCAACGTCAAGTCTCCCCGGGGAGCTTCACGCCGACGGCTTGCGCGGGCTTCACCCCGAAGGCTTCGGCCTCGAATCGGCCTCGATTGGGCGTTTCGCCTCGAGGGTCTTTTTGAACTTTCGGGTCAGATCGACGAACCGCGGCGTCATGCCGATGTCCTCGAAAACTGGATCCCCGTGATCGTCGCGCGAGATGATCTTGGGGCCGCGCTCATAGGGCATCGCCGCCTCGATGGAATCGAGCGACACGTGCAGGAGGTCGGTCACGATCTCCTCGATCGTGCGACCGGGAAAGAGCTGCCCCAGCGCGTGCAGCCGCGCCGCATCGTCGAGCGGCAGCCGCACGGCATATTCCTGCGCGGTGCGCGCGGGGGGCAGGTCCTTTCCCCAACGTTCGAGCAAGGACTTGAATTTCACGATAATTCCGCCATACCGGGTGCTGGGGCACCGCCAGTGCGATGAAAATGCGCATTATAGACGCGAGCCGCGCTGCGCATGCGCGGCCCGCAGGGGCGGCCGTGGAGAAGCGCATGGAAATCGGACGTGAGGAGCGAAACTGGGCGATGGCTGCGCACCTGTGCGGCCTGCTCTGGCTCGTGGGCGGCTCGGGGTTCATCTTCCTCCCGTTCGGCACCCTCGTCTTGTTCACCATCTTGGGACCCTTGATCATCTGGCGCACCAAGGGCGAGACCATGCCCTTCGTCGCTGAGCAGGCGAAGGAGTCGCTCAACTTCCAGATCACGGTGTTCCTGGCAGCTCTCGTCTGCGCGGCCTTGGCCGTCATCCTGATCGGGTTCGTGCTCCTGTGGATCCTGGCGCTCGCCAACCTCATCCTCGTTATCATTGCCGCGATCCAGGTGAGCGATGGGAAGCCCTATCGTTATCCGCTGTGCCTGCGCTTGGTGAGCTAGCCCGTGGCGGCCCATCCCCACACGATCCTCTCGACCGACTCCCGGCGCGAGTCGGATGAGCGCTCACTTCAGCGCGGGCTCCTCGGCCTCGCCGAATACGGCCGCCGCGCCCTGGCGCTCGTCTGGACCACCAACAAGACGCTCTCGGTGCTGCTCGCGGCGCTCACGCTTCTCGCGGGAGTATTGCCGGCGGGCGTTGCGTACATCGGCTCGCTCATCGTCGATGCCGTCATTCACGCCGCTTCCCTGCGCGCCCGCACCGGCACGACGGCGCTAGCCCACGTGGTGATCCTGGTGGCCTGCGAGGCCGTTCTCGTGGCGGCCACGGCCATGGCCCAGCGCGGTATCTCGCTCGCGCAGTCGCTGCTGCGCGCCCAACTCGGTCAGCGCGTCAACGTGATGATCCTGGAAAAGGCGCTCACCCTCGATTTGACCCAGTTCGAGGACTCGGAATTCTACGACAAGCTGACCCGGGCACGGCGGGAAGCGTCGAGCCGGCCGCTCTCGCTGGTGATGCGCACGTTCGGCCTTTTGCAAAATGCCGTTTCTCTGATCTCCTTCGGAGGTCTGCTGGTGCGCTTCTCGCCGTGGGCGGTGGTGCTGCTGGTGGCCGCGGGTCTGCCTGCTTTCCTCGCGGAGGCCAAGTTCTCGGGCGAGGCCTTCCGGCTGTTTCGGTGGCGTGCTCCCGAGTCGCGCATGCAGATCTACCTCGAATCGGTGCTCGCACGCGAGGACACCGCCAAGGAGGTGAAGCTCTTTGAGCTCGGCCCGCGCCTGCTGGATCGCTATCGCGATATCTTCACGCGTCTCTACCGCGAGGATCGCGACCTCACCGTGCGCCGCGATGCCTGGGGATTCGGCCTGGGGCTTCTGGGCACCGGGGCGCTGTACGGCGGGTACGTGTGGATCGCGGTCGAGACCGTCCTCGGCGCCATGACGGTGGGTCAGATGACCATGTATCTCATGCTGCTTCGCCAGGGGCAGTCTGCCGTGAGCGCCGCGCTTTCCGCGATCAGCGGTCTGTACGAGGACAATCTCTACCTGTCGAACCTGTTCGAATACCTCGAGCAGCCGGTGATGAGCACGAGCGGCAGCCGCGGCGTCGGCCCGAAACCCGGCGACGGGATCCGCTTCGAGGGGGTCGAGTTCGTCTATCCCGACGCGACCGCTCCTGCGCTCACCGGGATCGATCTGCACGTGCGGCCCGGCGAGAGCCTCGCGCTCGTGGGCGAGAACGGCTCGGGCAAGACCACCTTGATCAAGCTGCTCACTCGGCTGTACCAGCCGACGAAGGGTCGAATCCTGCTCGACGGGCTCGATCTCAGGGAGTGGGACGAAACGACGCTCCGTCAGCGCATCGGCGTCATCTTTCAGGATTTTGCGCGCTATCAGATGCTGGTCGGCGAGAACATCGGCGCGGGCGACGTGCGCGCCTTCGAGGACGAGGCGCGCTGGCGCAGCGCCGCCGCGCAGGGGCTGGCGGCCGAATTCGTCGAGGAGCTCCCCTCGGGCTATCACACGCAGCTCGGCAAGTGGTTCAAGGACGGGCGCGAGCTCTCCGGCGGCCAATGGCAGAAAATCGCGCTCTCGCGCGCCTTCATGCGCAACGCGGCGGACATCCTGGTGCTCGATGAGCCCACGGCCGCGATCGACGCGGCAGCGGAAGCGGAGGTCTTCGAGCACTTTCGCGAGCTCACCCGCAACCGCATCGCCATCGTCATCTCGCATCGGTTCTCGACGGTGCGCATGGCGGACCAGATCCTGGTGCTCGAGGCGGGGCGCATCGTGGAGCGCGGCAGCCACGAATCGCTGATGGCGCTCGACGGCCGCTACGCCAAGCTTTTCACGCTCCAGGCGCGCGGGTATCGTTGAGCCCCGCTCTTCAGGCACTCCCCGAGCAGAGGTGTCTCCTCATGCCTTCCTTCGACGTCGTCTCCGAAATCGACACTCACGAGCTCACCAACGCCGTCGATCAGGCGAGTCGCGAGCTCTCTCAGCGTTTCGACTTCAAAGAAACCGGAGCCTGCTTCGAGCTCGAGGAAACGACCGTCACCATGAGCGCGCCCGCCGAGTTCCAGTTGAAGCAGATGCTCGACATCCTGAAGCTCAAGCTCGCCAAGCGCGGCATCGACATCGCCTGCCTCGACGTCAAGGATCCGGTGGTGAATCTCGCGACCGCCAAACAGCTCGTGGTCTTGAGGCACGGCATCGATCAGGAAACCGGCAAGAAGGTGGCGCGCCTCTTGAAGGACTCCAAGCTCAAGGTGCAAGCGCAGATTCAAGGCGAGAAGGTGCGAGTCACGGGCAAGAAGCGTGACGATCTCCAGGATGCGATCGCGCTCATTCGCAAGGGGGGCTTCGAGGTCCCGCTGCAGTTCAATAATTTCAGGGACTAGCCCAGCTCGAGCCAGCGAAGGATCCTCATGGCGGCGTGCCATCGGCCTCGCGCGGCCGGCGCTGCATACCCTTCGAGTAAACGATCGTGCCGTCCAGCTTGACGATGATCGCATCGATATCATCCAGCCGGTTATAGATCTCGAGCGCCTTCTCGGGGCCGAGCACGAATGCGGTTTTCGATAGCCCGTCGGTGCGCGTGGCATACGGCCCGATCACGGTGGCGCTGCGCACCTTGCTTGCCGAATGGCCGGTGCGCGGATCGATGATATGGTGGTAGCGCACGCCGTTTTCCTCGAAAAATCGCTCGTAGTCGCCCGAGGTCGAGATCGCGGCATCCACGAGCGGAATGCGCGCGATCACGTTGCCCTCGCCCTTCATCGGGTCGCGGATCCCCACGATCCAGGGCTTGCCGAATCGATCACCGATGATGCGGCTGTCCCCGCCCGCTCCGACGAACGCCCGCGTATAACCCAAGCGCTTCAACACGTCGATGCCGCGGTCGACCGAGTAGCCCTTGGCGATGCCGCCGAGATCGATGCGAACGCCCTTCTGGGAGAACCGCACCGTCTGGTTCACGGGGTCGAGAACCACGTGCCGATAATTGACCGCGGGCAGGGCCTTGGCGATCTGCTCCTCGTTCGGACGCACGTGCTTGCGAAAGTCGTACATGTAGCCGACGCTCGCGTAGGTGATATCGAAGGCTCCCTCGGTGATTTCCGAGTACTGCTGGGCGGTGGTGAGCAGGTCGAACAGCTCCTTGCTGATGTGCACGGGCCCGTCCGCCGCCTTGTCATTGACTTGAGACACCTCGCTCGTGGGCTTGTACGTGCTCATCGTCTCATCGATGTGGCGCATCTCATCGAGCACGGCGTCGATCGCCTCCTCCGCCTTGGCGGCATCCTCCGCCCAGAGCTCCACGGTGATGCGCGTCCCCATGATGCCGTCGGTCACGCGCCGCACCCATTCCGCGTGAGCAGGCAGCCCCGCGCACACGAGGACCCATGCGCAAACGCCCGCCGTCAGGATCGACTTCATGGAGCGTAGCCTAGCCGGTTAGGCCACGGACGCAAGTCGCGGCGGGAGCGTGCGCCGCAGGCGCGCGCGGCCAAAGGGACCGGCGCGCCGCTCAGCGAGTGCCCGCGCGCCGGCGCCATTGCAAAACGACCAAGGCACCGCCGATCATGCCCCCGAGATGGGCGAAGTGCGCGACGCCTGAGAAGGTGCCGGTCACGCCGAACAAGAGCTCCACGGCCGCATAGAGAGTCGCAAACAGCCACGCCGGCATCGGGATCGGCAAGATCAGCAGCATCACCTTGGCCTGCGGAAACATCACCGCGTAGGCGAGGAGCAGACCGAACACGCCTCCCGAAGCCCCGATGGTGGGGCCGGGCACGGCGCCGAGCAGTGCCGGCACGGTGAGCTGTGTCAGTGCCGCGCTGATGACCGAGGCAAAGTAGCATGCGAGCAGCCGCAAGGGACCCACGTAGCGCTCGACGGCGGTTCCGAACATGAAGACCGCGAACATGTTGAAGAAGAGGTGGCTCACGTTGCGCGGATCATGGAGAAAGGCGTAGGTAACGATCTGCCAGAAATGAAAGTAAGATTGACCCTCGCTATCGGGCTGCAGCGGCCAGAGCGCGAAGAGCTGCTCGAACCGGCTCCCCTCGGGACCCTCGAGCAAGTAGGCCACTACGTTGGCGGCGATCAGGAGGAAGACGGCGGGACTTTTCATGTTCTCGGACTCATTCTAAACGCGATGCGCGGCGTATTCTTGGATTACGACACGGTCTCGAGCGGCGACTTGGACGCCGCGGCGCTCAGCGCGGCCGCGGGGGAGGTGCAGTTTTGCGCCCTGACCCCCGATTCCGAGATCCCCGAGCGCATTGCGCGAGCCGAGCTCGTGATGCTCAACAAAGTCAAGCTCTCGCGCCATCACTTGAGCGGGGCGAGCGACTTGCGATTGATCGCGCTCGCCGCCACCGGTACCGACAACGTGGACTTGGTCGCCGCGAAGGAGCGCGGCATCGCCGTGTGCAACGTGCGCGGCTATTGCACCGCCTCGGTAGCACAGCACGCCTGGGCGATGATCCTGAGTCTCACCCGGCATTTGGCCGACTATTCGCGCCTTGCGACCGAGGGATCCTGGGCCGAGAACGGCGAGCGCGGCGTGCTCGCCTATCCCATCCGCGAGCTCGCGGGCCGGACGCTGGGAGTGATCGGATGGGGCGAGCTGGGCCGTGGCGTCGCCAAGCTTGCCGAGGCGTTCGGCATGCGCGTCATCGTCTGCAACCGTGCAGGCGCCGCCCCCGAGCCGGGTCGCGTCGCGCTCACCCAGTTGCTCGAATCGGCCGATGTGCTGTCGCTGCACTGTCCGCTCACGCCGGCGACGCGCGGATTGATCGGCGCGCGCGAGCTGGCGCGAATGAAGCCCGACGCCCTGCTGATCAACACCGCGCGGGGCGCCCTCGTGGACGGCGCGGCGCTCGCACGAGCCCTGAAAGACGGAAGGCTCGGCGGCGCCGGTATCGATGTGCTGCCGCAGGAGCCGCCGGTCGACGGCGACCCTCTCCTCGATCCGAGCATTCCCAACCTGATCGTGACCCCGCACATCGCGTGGGCCGCGCGCGAAGCGCGCCAGCGCTGCCTCGACGAGATGGCAGCCAACATCGAGGATTTCCTACGCGGGGGCCGGCGCGGACGGGTCGTTTGAGCCCGTCCGCCCCGCTCGGCCTCAGCCTCTCGCCTCCCGCTTTGCCTTTTTTGCCGCGCGCTTCTCTTCCAGCGTCTTGGCCGGCTTCTTCTTGGTCTCTTTCTTCCGATCCATGCTCTTGCCCATACTCCTCTCCTTCGGCTCTGACAGACCCGTCAACTCTTCGACCCGCTGCGCCTCGCCTTGCGGCGGTGCCACCGGCGCATCGTGCCTCGGACCCTGGCTCAAGCTCGCGAGCGCGCTCGCGACGTCGACGAGCGGCAGTCCTGTTTCCGCCGCGAGCTCCTCGAGGATCGGCCGAAACGCCGCCGCGTGGCCCTTGGCGACGGTCTCGGACACCCGCAGCTTGAACTTCGCAATCCGCAGCGCATTGAGCGCATCGACGGAGGGCAAATTCATGGGCTCGATGGTCTGTCTCGTGGCCCGTTCGATCGCCTTGAGGAGGCTGCGCTCGCGCGGCACTATGAACAGGATCGACTCGCCCCTTCGCCCCGCTCCTCCCATCGCGGCGATTCGCTGCGCGTAGGATTCGGCATCGTAGGGCGCATCGTAGCTCACGACGTGGCTGATGCGCTCGACATCGAGTCCGCGCGCGGCCGCATCGGTGGCGACTACGATGTCGATATGACCGTCCTTCCACTGCGCGAGCGTGCGCTCGCATTGCTGTGCCGGAATATCGCCGTGCAGCGGCGCGGCGCAATAGCCACGCGCCTCGAGTTTCTCGGCGAGCTCGACCGTCGAGCGCTTGGTACGCGTGAAGGCGAGCATTCCATCGACGCTCTCGGTCTCGAGAATTCGCGTCAAGGCGTCGAGCTTGTGCGCGCCGCTCACCAGCCAGTAGCGCTGACGGATGTGGCTCGCCGCAGCGGCCTTGCTCTTCAAGGTCAGCTCGACGGGCGAGCGCAGATGCTTTTGCGCCAGGCGGCGGAGCGGCGCCGGAAAGGTGGCCGAAAACAGTGCCACCTGCCGCTCGGGCGGCGCCTGCTCCAGGAGGGCGAGCACCGAGTCGATGAATCCCAACCGCAGCATCTCGTCGGCCTCGTCGAGCACCAGCAAGCTGAGCTTCGCAAGCGTCAGGGTGCCGCGGTTCACGTGGTCGATGACGCGTCCGGGCGTGCCGACGACGACGTGGACACCGCGCCGCAAGGCATTGAGTTGCGGTTGATAGCTTTGCCCGCCATAGATGGGCAGGACGTGAAAGCCCTTGAGGTGCACGGCGTAGCGTTGGAACGCCTCGGCCACCTGCAGAGCGAGCTCGCGCGTCGGGACCAACACGAGCACCTGCGGCTCACGGCCGGCGAGATCGATGCGCGACAGCGCCGGCAAGGCGAATGCGGCGGTCTTTCCGGTCCCGGTTTGCACCTCCCCGAGCAGATCAGCGCCCGACAAGAGCAGCGGAATCGCCGCCGCCTGGATGGGCGAGGGGCGCTCGTAGCCCACCTCGCCGAGCGCCCGCAGTACGGGCTCGCACAGGGCGAGATCGCGAAAACTCGCCACGGGCGAAGTGCGGATGAGGGGTGCTGAGCTCATCGGAACCTTTCACGTCGTCGCGGCCGGAGCGCGCCGCAGCCAATTTAGTCTAGCGGTTTCGCGGAGTATTGCTACCATGCGCGTCCGGGCGATGCGCTGGGGCGAAAAATCATGGGTCGCATATTCGAGGTCAGAAAGCACGCGATGTTCGCGCGTTGGGACCGGATGGCTAAGCAGTTCACCCGGATTGCCAAGGACATCTCCATCGCGGTGCACGCAGGCGGCCCGGACCCGGCATCGAATCCGGCGCTGCGGCGCGTGCTGCAGAACGCGCGCGCCGTCAACATGCCGAAGGACAGAACGGATGCGGCGATCCGGCGCGTCCTGGGCAAGGAGGCCGCCAACTATCAGGAGATTCTTTATGAAGGATACGCCCCGCACGGCGTCGCCGTGCTGGTCGAATGCGCGACCGATAATCCGACCCGCACGGTGGGGAGTGTCCGCAATATATTCACGCGAAACGCGGGCAACCTTGGCACCACGGGGAGCGTGAGCTTTCTGTTCAAGAAGATGGGTGTGTTTCGCCTGGACCCCTCGAGCGTCAAGGATCAGGACGAGCTGGAGCTCGATCTGATCGATTACGGTCTCGAGGAGATGGGGGAGAGCACCGGCGAGAAAGGCGAGCCGCAGTTGGTGATCCGTTGCGCGTTCAACGATTTCGGTCGAATGCAGGAAGCGCTCGAGGTGCGGCGGATCACCCCTTTGTCGGCGGAGCACGAATATATTTGCTCGGCGCCCACCGAGCTCCCGGAAGACCAGGCCGCGGAGGCCCTCGCGCTCATCGACAAGCTGGAACAGGACGAGGACGTCCAGAAGGTGTTTCACACCTTGGTCTGAGCCGCCTGTTGTCGGGTCCGCGCAATGGACGGCGTGACAATGGGCCTTGATCCCCCCCTTTGCCTACCTTAAGGATCGTTCACCTCGTCATCCGCGCCGCTCGAGCGCCGTTGATCGCTACATGGAGCGGATTTTTTCGAGGAGATACGTATGAAACGCTTGGCTTTGTTGCTGATTCCGCTGATCGCGATGTCCGGATGCGTGGTGGCTCCGTATGGCTACTACCATCGGGGCTGGTATGGCCCGCGAGTCGCGGTGGTCGCGCCGGCGCCCGTGGTCGTGGTGCGGCCGTAGACGGCTCCTGCGGCTCTCGATGCGATGTGCCGCTCTCCAGGCGGTGTCCATGGGCGGAGGCGCTCGGTCGCGCGTATACTGGATGAATGGCGACGCAGCGCTTCCGACTGGTGAATGTATTCACTCAGCGTCAGCAGCCGTTGACGGGTAATCCGCTGTGCGTCTTCGAGAACGGGGGCGATTTCGACCGTGAGACCATGCAGGCGCTCGCGCGCCAGTTCAATCTGTCGGAGACCACCTTCATCCTGCCTTCCTCGCGCGCCAACGCTCGGGTGCGCATCTTTACGCCGAGCTATGAGATGCCCTTTGCCGGGCATCCGACCCTCGGTACCGCCCACGTATGCCGTGCGCTCGAGCTCGGCGGTGATGCTCTCACGCTCGAAATGCAAGTCGGGCTGGTCGAGGTCAGCGCGCGAGGGGACCGCTGGACACTGACCGCTCCCGACTCGACCGCGCGGGAGGTCGAGCTCGCGCGCGCCGCGCTCGCTCGCTCCCTCGGCATTGAGGAGCGTGACATCGGCGAGCGACCGTTGTGGGTTAAAGCCGGCAGGGAGCAGCTGATCGTGCCCCTGCGCTCGGCGCAAGCCGTGCGCCGCGTCTCGCCGAGCTCATCGGCTTTCGCCGACATCCAGAGCGAGGACGGGATCGGCATGGTCTATGTGTTCGCGCAGACCGGCGCGGAGGAGACGGTGGCGCGCTTCTTCTTCCCGAGCGGCAGCGCGATGCTCGAGGATCCGGCAACCGGCTCGGCGACCGCCAATTTCGGCGGATGGTGCCTGGCGATGAAGCGGCCGCTGCCGCTCAAGGTGCAGATCTCTCAGGGAGAGCTCGTTCAACGCCCCTCCTCGCTCTATCTCGAGATCACGGCCGAGCGAAAGATCCGAGTGAGCGGTGATGTCATGGAAATCGGCGCAGGCACGGTCACCCTCTAGCCTGATCCGCGCCCGCCTCGGGCTCTCGGCCATGATTGATGATCCGGTAAGCCCAGTGAACGACCGGTACCAGCCGAGGCGAGACCATCGTGAGCGCCCTATGGTAGTCCACCCAGCGCGCCTCGTGATGCTCGGGAATGCCGAGAGCCGGGTTCACGGGCAGCGCCACCTGCGTCTCCTTGCTGCGTGCAATGTAGTAGCGCGCGATCTTCCCCTTGTTGTAGGGCCCGGTGTCCATGGACACGAGACCCCAATCGAATGAGATGTCATCGAGCGTCGTTTCCTCGCGGACCTCGCGCAGTGCCGCCTGCACCGGATCCTCCCCGTCCTCGACGAGTCCTTTCGGAAAATCCCAGTTCCTGTAGGCGCGGAGCAGCAGGAATTTCAGCTTGCGGTTGATCGTACTCACGATCACGACACCGGCCGAGAGCCGCATCGGCGTTCCTGTTGACGGCATGGGAGGCTCTAAGACGACTCTAAGACGAAACAGGCCGGCATTGTAACGCCGCAGGATGCGGCTGCGGATGCCGCCTCGGCATCGATGATTAGTGAAATGAATTAAATTTATTTATTTGATAGACTCTCTCTATAATTCGGGCCGGGGGGTCATGAATCTCAAGGATCTCAAGTACCTGGTGGCGCTCGCCGACACGGGGCACTTCGGGCGCGCCGCCGAGCGCACCTTCGTCAGTCAGCCGACGCTCTCCGCGCAGCTCAAGAAGCTCGAGGAATATCTCGGAGTAAAGCTCGTCGAGCGCCAACCCAAGCACGTACAGCTCACCGACGTCGGCAAGCAAATCGTCGCGCGCGCCCGGCGCATGTTGAGCGAGAGCGAGGAGATCATCGCTCTTGCCCGCAACAACACCGACCCGCTGTCCGGCAAGCTCAAGGTGGCGCTCATTCCGACGATCGGGCCTTATTTATTGCCGCGCGTCATGCAGAGGGTCCGCAAGGCCCTGCCGCACTTGGGTCTCATGCTCTACGAGCATCAGACGGAGCCCTTGCTCAAGCGCCTGCGCGATGGAGAGCTCGATCTGGGCATCGTCGCGCTGCCGGTGAACGACGAGGGGTTGGAGACACGCGAGCTGTACAAGGAAGCATTCACGGTAGCGCTGCCGAACGGCAATCCGCTCGCGCACAAATCGAGCCTCAAGGTCGCGGATCTCAAGGGGCAAACGCTGCTCCTGCTGGAGGACGGTCACTGCCTGCGCGATCAGGCGCTCGAGGTGTGCAGTCGCGTCGACATCCGCGAGCCCGAGGACTTTCGCGCGACGAGCCTCGAGACCCTGAGGCAGATGGTGGTTGCCGGCCTCGGCATCACGCTGCTGCCGGAGCTCGCGGTCGATGCGCCGTTCGGCACCCAGCGCGGCCTCGCGGTACGGCCCTTCGCGAAGCCGGCGCCGCTACGCACCGTCGGTGCCGCGTGGCGCAAATCGAGCACACGCGTCGCAGCGATCGCTGCGGTGTGCGACGTCGTGGAAGAGGTCGTTGGCAGGAGCGGACGCCTCTCTTAGGCGCCGCTGACATAATCCCTTGAGGGCTCACGTGCCTCCTCGAGGGCTCGCGTAGCTGCTCTTCGCGAAGCGCCGTGCGAAGGTCACGCAATGCGATCGATCCAACGCTTTTGCCTGACGCTTTTGCAGAGCATTTCACATATTGCTCTGCTGATCCCCGGCAATATCCGAAGCTAGGATTTGCCGGCCTATGAACGCCCTCACCGCTCCCACAGCCGACACGGCAGCCCCCGATGACACGGTTGCCGCGCCCGATATGGCCTCTCCTGAGCCTGCTCCGGCGGTCGAGAGCGACCCCCTGGCCGATACCCTGCCGGTCATCGACACGGTCGTGGACGTCGAGGATTTGGTCACCGGCAGCGCGCTCGCCGAGGAGGCGCCGCTTGCCCCCGAGCCGGATCTCGAGACGGCGGCCGACTTCGGATCGTTCCCCGATCCCGACTCCCTCCCCAGCCTCCAGTCGCTGTCCGATCTCGAAGCATTGGCCGAGCGGGCACCGCCGACCGCGGCCGCCCCCGCCGTGCCGACCCTGGCCCCTCCGGGCGGCAGCCTCGCCGCCAGGCCTGCAGCGCCAGCGGCCCCCCGGGCGGCCCCGGCCCATCGGGCCTTTACTCCGGCGGCGCCCGCTCCACGGACGGCGTCGCCCGTAGCCCCGCAGGCTCGACCGGCCCCACGGACGCCACCGGCCCCACCGGCTTCGGCGGCGCCGGCGCCTCCGGCATCGCGGCCTGCTGTCACCCCCAAATCCGCGCCGCCAGTCCCCAGGGCTGCTCCCGCCCCTACTCCGAGCGCTCCGCCCACCGCCGCCGCAACGCCCCCGCGATCGGCTCGGGCGGCTCCGGCACCCATGGCGCAGGCGAAGATACCGCCGTCCGCACGCTTCGACGCCAAATTCATCGAGGACTACAAGCTCCTCGATCGCTACCTCGAGAACAAGCTCCCGTTCAAAGGGGCGCGCGACCTCGAGAACTGGTGCCGCGCACACCCCGAGTACCTGGAGAAGCTCAAGCTGGCGGAGCGCGCCCAGGCGAGTCTCAAGCTCCTGGAAGCGAGCGGACAGCCCCAGGACCTGACCGAGCCTGCAGCGCCGTGGTGGAGATCCATCTACGTGCTGATCGGCCTCGCGGTGGTGGCGTTCCTGAGCCTGATGGGGTTCTGGGCGGTGATGGTCAAGTACATGCTGGTGCACGGGGAGCTCGCCGAGGCGCGCGCGCTCAAGGACCAGGGCTCGCTCGTGCAGCCGGCCGTGCAAAGCACACAGCGCATCGCGCCGGATCGCGCACCGGGCATCAATCGGGCGCGCATCGTCGTGAGCCGCGCGGCTCCGCAGTTGATCGATTTGCACATCGATATGACCTACACGCAGAAGGTGATGCTATTTCGCGTGACGGTCGACAAGCAGGATCAGGGACGCGCCCTCATCCTGAATAACCTCCTCAAGGATTCCAACAACGATCTGCGGGTGACGCTCAACACCACCGGCCTCGCCACCGGAATCTACTCGGTGCGGATCGAGGCGCTGCCGCTGATCGGAGGAGTGCCTCCGCAGGGCTGCGACGGCTGGCTCATCCTCGAAGTGAAATAGCGGCAACCCACGCACGAGCGCCACGGGGGCGATTTCCGTCAAAAGGGCTCGTCGCGCAAGGTGACGATCGGCGGTGTGTTCACCACGCGGCGCGTCGCGAGCGTGCCGGCGACGCCGACGAGAATCGTGCCGCATACCAAGCCCACCACCCACACCCAGGGATCGAATGTGAATTCCAGCGAGAACAAGCGGTGCGCCAACACCACGCCGACCGCGCTCGCTCCCAGCGCCGCGAGGGTTCCGGAGAGAAATCCCAGCGCGGAGAACTCGGCCGCAACTCCCTGCAAGACGACCGCTCGGCTGGCGCCCAACGTGCGCAGCATGGCGCTCTCATAGCGGCGCTCGTCACGCGTCGCTTGCACGGCGGCGAGGAGCACGACGACGCCCGCCGCCAAGGTGAAGAGGAACACGTACTGCACGGCGAGGGAGGCGCGATCCATGATGTCTCGGATCTCCTTGAGAATGGCATCGACGTCAAAGACCGAAACGGACGGGAACTGCCTCACCAGATCGACGAGCGCCGGCCGCTCGGCGGGGGTGAGATACACGCTCGTCATGTAGGTGCCCGCGGCGCCATCGAGCAGTCCCGGGGGAAACACTAGAAAGAAGTTCGGCCGGAAACTGTCCCAGCGCACCTTGCGGATGCTCGCGACGCGCACGGTGAGACTCTCTCCGGCGACGTCGAAGCGCAGGGTGTCGCCGAGCTTGAGATCGAGCGCCTCCTGGTACTCGGAGGAGACGGACACGAGCGGCTGCCCCATCTCGTTCGCGGTCCACCAATGCCCGGCGATGAGCTGGTTGTCCTCCATGAGGCGCGCCGACCAGGTGAGATTCTGCTCGCGCTCGACGAATCCGCGGGCCCGGTCACCGGACAGCTTGAGCGACTCGGTCGGCACGCCATTGATCGCCGTCATGCGTGCGCGCACCATCGGGTACATCGACGGCTCGCCGAATCCGTGCGACTCGAGAAACGCTTCGAGTGCTGCGCGCTCCTGCGGGCGGATATTGACCAGGAAATTGTTGGGAACGTCGGCCGGAAGGCTGCGGCGCCAGTCGCGCAAGAGATCGCCGCGCACCACCGCGAGTAACAGCAAAACCATGATCCCCAAGCCGAAGGCGACGATCTGCACGACGCTGCCGGCGCCGCGGCGCGAAACGTTCGCGAGACCGTAACGCCAGGCGACGCCCACCCCGCCGCGCAGTCGCCCGGTCAGCCGGACCAGCCCGTACCCGGCGAGGCTCAAGGTCGCGCCAACGACCGCGACGCCGATGAGCACGCCCAGCACGAGCTCGGTGTCGCGCACCAAGCTCCACAAGATCGCGAACAGCGCCCCGACGGCAAAGACGTACACGAGGCCGAAGGCGAGCGGCGGCGCCGTCATGGTCCTTCTCAGCACGCGGGCGGGCGGGGTATTTTTCAATTGCAGAAGCACCGGCAAGGCGAACCCGATCAGCATCGCGGTCACCGTGACGAGAGCCACCACGATCGGGGTCAGCGAGGCCGGCGGAAGCTCGGTTCGGATGAGATCCTTGAGCAGCCAAAGGATGCCGAGTTGCGCCAAGTACCCGAGCAACGCGCCCGCCCCGACCGCCATCAGCGCGAGCACGGCGAGCTCGATGATCGAAATCGACAGCACGAAGCGCTGTGAGGCGCCCATGCACTTCATCAGTGCCACGGTGTCGAGGTGGCGCGAGGCGTAGCGCCGCGCGCCCATGGCCACGGCCACGGCCGCCAACAGGACCGAAGCGAGGCTCGCCAGGTTCAAGAATCGCGATGCGCGGTCGATCGCCGAATTGAGCTGCCGGCTCGAGTCATCCACTTCACGCAGCCGCTCCCCCGCCGTCTTGGCGCCGATCAAGTACGTGCGAAAATCCGCCACGGCCGCCGCGGGTCCCGCGAACAGGGCGCCGTAGGTCACGCGGCTGCCCGGCTGAATGAGCCCGGTGGCCGTCACGTCGGCATCGTTGATGAGCACGGCCGGCGCCAGATTGACGAAGCCCGTGCCCTGGTCGGGGCGATAATCGAGCACTTCCGTGACCCGAAATAAAGCGGCCCCGAGGCGAAAGCTCGCGCCGGGCTCGAGATTCAGTTGCGCGATGATGCGCGCATCGAGCCATGCTTCGCCCGGTTGCGGGATCCGACTCGTCTGCCGGGCGATACCGAAGGGCGTATCGGCGATGCGCACGTGCCCGCGCAGCGGGTAGCCCGCGGAGACCGCGTTGAGCGCCGCCAGCTGGCTCGCCTCACCGTTGAAGATCGCGGTCGCAAAGGACAGCACCCGCGCACTCTTGAGCCCGCGCTGGTCACTCTCGGCGAAGTAGCGCGCGGGAATCGGATGGGAGGATTCCAAGCGAAGATCCGCCGCAAGCACCTCGCCGGCTTGGCGGTGCACGCCCTGGGAGATGCGGCTGGTGAAAAAGCCCACCGCGGTCAACGACAGGACTGCCACGGCGAGCGCCAGGAGCAGCACCGCGAGCTCACCCGATTTCAAGTCGCGCCACAGGTCGCGCAGAGCGAAGCGAAGGACTTGCATTCTCTCAGTCCACCGCGTGGCCGGCGTCGAGCTTCAAGATCCGTCCGCAGCGGCGAGCCAGATCGCGATCATGCGTCACCAGCACCAAGGTGCTGCCGATGCTCTGGTTGAGCCCGAACAGCAAATCCGCGATTCGCTCGCCGGTGTGGGTATCCAGGTTACCGGTCGGCTCGTCCGCGAAGAGCACGGCCGGTTGGGTGACGAAGGCCCGAGCGATCGCCACTCGCTGCTGCTCGCCTCCGGAGAGCTGCTTCGGATAATGCGCGGCACGCGCCGCCAATCCGACTTCCCCGAGCGCCTGCGCCGCCGCCTGTCGGGCATCGCGCCGCGCCCGAAGCTCCAGCGGCAGCATGACGTTTTCCAGCGCGGTGAGCGAGGGAATCAGGTGAAAGGACTGAAATACGAAACCCACGTGCGCTCCACGCAGCGCCGCGCGGCCATCTTCGTTGAGGTGGGTGATATCCACCCCCGCGATCGCGACCCGGCCGCTCGTCGGAGAGTCGAGCCCCGCCAGCATCGCGAGCAGCGTCGACTTACCGGCGCCCGAAGCGCCCACGACGGCGAGCGACTCCCCGGTTCGCACGCTGAGGCTCACATCGGCGAGAATGGTGAGCGGACCCTCCGGGCTCGACACGGTCTTGGTCAGGTTCTGAGCCTCGAGAACCACTCGATCTTGCATCGGGAGCATGCGTGAAGCGGCTTTTCGTCCTGCTGCTGTTGTGGTCGGCTTCGGTCTCGGCCAATGTCGAGACGCCGGTGATCCTCGTATTCGGCGACAGCATCAGCGCCGGCTACGGGTTGCCGCGCGTCGAACAAGGCTGGGTGGCGATGCTCCAGGCGAGGCTCAAGGCCCAAGGGTACGGTTATGGAGTCGTCAACGCCAGCGTCAGCGGGGAGACGACGGCCGGCGGCCTCGCGCGCTTACCCCGCGCGCTCGCGCTCCACCATCCCCGGATCGTCATCCTGGAGCTCGGGGGAAACGACGGGCTGCGGGCGCTGCCGATCCGGGAAATGCGCGCGAACTTATCGCAGATGATCGACCTCTCGGTCGAGTCCGGCGCGAAGGTGCTGCTCCTCGGCATGCGCATGCCACCCAATTACGGTCCCGAGTATGGCGCCCATTTCGCACAGGCCTATGCGGAGATCGTGCGCGACAAAGGGCCGGCCTTCGTTCCCTTCCTGTTGAAGGACATCGCCTTGAGCCCCGATCTCATGCAATCCGACGGCATTCACCCGAACGAGGCCGGCCAGCCGCGCCTGCTCGATAACGTGTGGCCCGCGCTCGCGCCGCTGCTCGGGCAACCGGCGCGCCACTGAACAAAAGGGCGCGAGCGCTTCGAATCCGCGCCGCGCTTCAGTGGCCGGAATCGAGCCACTGATCGACGCCGCCGTGATGCGAGCAGGCGCCGCTGTGGCTCTTGGCTTTCGAATAAGTACCGTCCTTGCACTTGGCGGTCGCGCCGCTCGGGGCCGCATTGCCGGAGCTCGCGGCAGCCTTCGAAGAGTCCGTCTTCGGCGTGCTCGTCGCGGAGGCGGGGGTTGCTGAGGAGCCCTGCGCCGATGTGCTCGCGGCCGGCGGCGTGGCTGAGGGTGTCGTTGCGGCGGCGCTCGATGAGGCGCCGGCGGTCGCCGTCTGCACGCCCCCGTGACCGCTGCAGGCCCCGCGGCCGGTAGCGTTCGAGGTGGTTCCGTCCTTGCACGTGGTCGGTGCGGGCTGATCCGACGACCAGGCAGGCAGGGTCCACGCAAGCAAGAGCAACGGCAGGATTCGTGCGGCGGTTTTTTGATGCATGGGGTCACTCCAGGGCTTGAGTATGCGCATTGTCCGGCAAGAGCGTGATCACGTTCATCAGAAAGCGTGTATGGTCGTGCGAGGAGGTGGCGCTGAACAGCTTTCCCTGCGCACTGACGTGCGTATCCTCGACGACGCTCTCCGGGAACTCGGAGATCCCGACGAGCTGCAGCTCGTCCGCCGGCTGACACATAAAGCTCTGAAAAGGCGCGTACACGTACGCCGTGCGGTCGAGCGTCAGCACCGGCACATTGTCGACGCCCTCCGCGGCCGGATAGGAGCGAAAGTGGATGCGCCCCGTCAAGGTGTGACGCACCGGCTGCGTGAACAAGCACCCCCCGTAACCGTGGACGCACCCCCCGGCCGCCAGACAGCACGCGACGAGCAGCAGGCGGAAGTCTCTCATGAAGCACGATCCATGTGGCTAAGCATACCCTGCCGGACGGCGCCGTTGCCGCTATCTTGAACCGGTGTTATACACCGGAAGCTAAAAAGAGGAGTCACGCTTGGATCGGGTCTGGCTAAAGCACTATCCGCCGGGTGTGCCCACCGATATCGACCCGGATGAGTATGCCTCGCTCCGGGAGATGTTCGAGGAGGCCTGCGCGGCCTACGGCAATCGGCCCGCCTTCGTTAATCTGGGCGCCACCCTCACCTACCGCCAGCTCGATGAGCTCTCGCGCGCCTTCGCCGCCTGGCTCCAGCGCAAATCGGGTCTCGCGCCCGCCGATCGCGTCGCGTTGATGATGCCCAATCTGTTGCAATACCCGGTCGCGCTCTTCGGCATACTCCGGGCGGGAATGGTGGTGGTGAACGTCAATCCGCTCTACACCGCCCGAGAGCTCGAGCACCAGCTCAAGGACTGCGGCGCCAAGGCGATCGTCATCCTCGAGAATTTCGCGCACGTGTTGCAGCAAGTATTAGCGCACACGGATCTGAAGAACGTGCTGGTGACGCAGGTCGGAGAGCTCCTCGGATTTCCGCGCGGAATGCTCGCGAATCTGGTGCTGCGCATGCGCAAGCGGATTCCACCCTGGAGCATGCCCGGAGCCGTCTCCTTCAAGAGCGCGCTCGCGCTGGGACTGGGGCTCAAGCTCGAGCCGCCTCCCCTGGGCGCCGGGGACATCGCTTTCCTGCAATATACCGGCGGCACGACCGGCGTCGCCAAGGCCGCGATCCTCACGCACCGGAACATGGTGGCCAACGTGCTGCAAGCGAGCGCCTGGATCAAGCCCGGGCTGGAGCCTTCGCCGCAGCGAACCGTCATCACGGCGCTACCGCTCTACCACATCTTCTCGCTGACCGCGAACTGTCTGTTGTTCGTGCGCTTGGGCGCGAGGAACATCCTGATCACCAATCCGCGCGATTTCCCCAAGTTCGTCGCCGAGCTGAAGAAATATCCCTTCTTTTTCATCAGCGGAGTGAACACCCTATTCAACGCGCTACTGCACACGCCGGGGTTCGAATCGGTGGATTTCTCGGCGCTGCGCATCTCGTTGGGCGGGGGGATGGCCGTGCAGGCGGTGGTCGCCGAACGGTGGAAGCAGGTGACCGGCTGTATCCTCACTCAGGCGTGGGGACTGACCGAGACCGCCCCCGCGGCCTGTATCAATCCGATCGGCGTGGATTTCAACGGATCCATCGGCCTGCCGATTCCCTCGACCGACATCTCGATCCGCGACGACGAGGGCCGGGAGGTGCCCATGAACAAAGTCGGCGAGATTTGCGTGTTCGGGCCGCAGCTCATGCGCGGTTACTGGAATCGACCGGACGAGACCGAGAAAGTCATGTTCGGCGACTGGCTGAAGACGGGCGACATCGGTCGCATGGACGAGAAGGGGTATGTGTATATCGAGGATCGCAAGAAGGACATGATTCTGGTATCGGGCTTCAATGTGTACCCGAACGAGGTCGAGAGCGTCATGGCCGAGCATCCTGGAATCCTCGAGGTTGCCGCCGTGTCGCAGGCGGATGAGCACTCGGGTGAGGCCGTCGCCTTGTTCGTGGTCAAGAAGGACCCGAACCTCGCGGCCGCCGATCTGATCGAGTACGGCCGCGCGAACTTGACCGGTTACAAGGTCCCGAAGCACGTGTACTTTCGCAGCGAGCTCCCGAAGACCAACGTCGGCAAGATCCTGCGCCGATCGCTGCGCGATGAGCTGCGCGCGGCCGAGGCCGGCGCCCCCGCAGCTCCCGCTCGGTCGACCGCCCCCGCCCCCACCGAGGCCGGCACGGCCCGCTGACAGCGGCTGCGCGCTTCACACCGCCCCGCGAGCGCGCTCGCGCTCAGACCGCCTGGTAGGCGCGCACCGTGTCGACCAGCAGCGCCACTCGCTCGGGGTCGACGTCGGGCGTGATGCCGTGTCCCAAATTGAACACGTGTCCGGCGCCCGCGCCGAAGCTCGAGAGTACCGCGAGCGCCTCGGCGCGCAGCGTCTCCGGCGGCGCGAGCAGGGCCGCGGGATCGAGGTTGCCCTGCAACGCCACGCGGTCGCCCACGGCGCGGCGCGCCACCTCGAGGTCCGTGGTCCAATCCACCCCGACCGCATCGCAGCCGATGGCCGCGATCGATTCGAGCCATGCCCCGCCGCCCTTGGTGAACACGATGCTCGGGACCCGGCGCCCGTCCGCCTCGCGCCTCAAGCCGGCGACGATCTGCGCCATCGAGCGCAAGGAGAAGTGCGCATACTGTGCGGGCGTGAGAACTCCGCCCCAGGTGTCGAACAGCATGACGGCCTGCGCCCCGGCGGCAATCTGCGCGTTGAGATAGAGAACGGTAGCTCGGGCGAGGAGGTCGAGCAGCCGCTCGAGCTCCCGGGGCGCCTCGTACATCATGCGCTTGATCACTTGGAATCCCGTGCCGCCGCCGCCCTCGACCATGTAGGTCGCCACGGTCCAGGGGCTGCCCGCAAAGCCGATCAACGGGATTCGGCCGTTGAGCTCGCGCCGGATCAATGCCACCGCGTCGATCACGTACTTGAGATCGCTTCCCGGATCCGGCACGCCGAGCCTCGCGATATCGGCAGGCGTGCGCACGGGATGAGCGAACCTCGGGCCCTCGCCGGTCTCGAAATTCAGGCCGAGATGCATCGCATGCGGGATGGTGAGGATGTCGGAGAACAGGATTGCCGCATCCAGCGGATAGCGCTCGACGGGCTGCAAGGTGACCTCGCAGGCAAGCTCGGGCGTGGTGCACATCGTGAGGAAGCCCCCCGCACGCGCCCGAGTGGCGCGGTACTCCGGTAGATAGCGGCCCGCCTGGCGCATGAGCCAGATCGGCCGCCGGGGGGTGGGCTCGCGCAGCAAGGCGCGCAGCAGCAGATCGTTTTTCAAGGGCGCGGTCATGTCCTCTCGCTCGGATCGAACAGCCGTCGATGCTCGGAGATGGCGTATCGATCCGTCATGCCCGCGATGTAGTCGGCGACCGCGCGCGCTCGGCCGGCCTTGCCCTGCGCCTGCTCGAGGCGCGCCGCGCTCGCGCCGTACTCTTCCGGCATCAAGCCGGGATCCTCGAAGAAGGCCTCGAACAGTGCCGCTACCACGCGCCGCGCCTTGGAGGTCATGCGCTTCACCTTGTAGTGGCGGTAAACGCGCTCGCGCAGGAATCTCTGTAGCCCGAGATGGAGCTCCCGCGTCGTGTCGCTGAAGCCGATCAGCGGTGCAGCGAGCGATCTCACCTCGGCCGACGATCGGACCCCCGAGCCGCGCAGGCGCGTCGCCGAGGCATCGATGAGGTCGGTTACCAGCCGATTGATCATGCGCCGCACGATCTCGTACACGAGTCGGCGGCTCGCGAGCTGCGGGTATTGCCGCACGACCTCGGCGTGGTATTCGCCGAAGAGCGCGACCTCGGTGAGATCCTCCACGGTGATGAGTCCGGCGCGGATGCCGTCGTCCACATCGTGGTTATTGTAGGCAATCTCGTCGGCGAAGTTCGCGAGCTGTGCCTCGAGGCCCGGCTGCCGGTGCTTGATGAAGCGCTCGCCCAGCTCGCCGAGGTGGACGGCGTTACTGCGCGAGCAGTGCTTCAAGATCCCCTCACGGCATTCGAACGTCAAGTTGAGCCCGTCGAATTCCGCGTAGCGCTCCTCGAGATCGTCCACCACCCGCAGCGACTGCAGGTTGTGCTCGAACCCGCCGTAGCCGGCCATGCATTCGTTCAGCGCGTCCTGCCCCGCGTGCCCGAACGGCGTATGTCCCAAGTCGTGAGCGAGGCAGATCGCTTCGGACAGGACTTCGTTGAGCTCGAGCGCACGCGCGATGGTCCGCGCGATCTGCGCCACCTCCAGAGAATGCGTCAATCGGGTGCGGTAAAGATCCCCTTCGTGGTTGACGAAGACCTGGGTCTTGTAGACGAGTCGGCGAAATGCGGTCGAATGCACGATACGGTCGCGGTCGCGCTGATACTCGGAGCGGTAGGAGGGAGCGGGCTCGGCATGACGTCGGCCGCGCGATTCACGCTCGTGCGCCGCGTACGCCGCGAGGCTCATTCGAAATGCTCGTTGAGCACGGCCGTGAGCAGCTCCTCGGGGTATTTCGCCACGACCACGCCGCGCCCGAGCTTCTCCAGGAGCACCAGGCGCAGC
>DATHCO010000009.1:0-6547 GCA_035319505.1 Steroidobacteraceae bacterium
ACGCTGCTATGGGACTTCGTGCAGCTCGACGTGACGCTGGTGCTCGTGTGGGTCGGCATCCAGCTCGGGCTGCGGCCGATGAGACGGCTGCGCGACGAGATCGCGCGCCGCTCGGCGCTTGACTTGCGGCCCATCGATCAGGCATCCGTGCCTCGAGAAATCGCGCCTGTCGTGGTCACGCTCAATCGCTTGTTCGCGATGCTGCGCACGAGCGTGCAGTTCCAACAGCAGTTCATCGCCAACACCGCGCATCAATTGCGCACACCGATCACGGGAATGCAGGCGCAGCTCGACCTCTTGGCCGCCGAGCCCGCGGCGGCACCCATCAAGAATCGGCTTGCGACCCTGCAAGAGGCCATTCGTCAGTTGGCTCACTCGGCCAATCAATTGTTGAGCTTGGCGCGCGCAGACCCGGCAGTGAACATCGCGGCCAAGAACCAAACGGTGGCGCTCGACACGATCGCGGGCGAGGTGGTCGCCAAGTTCTTCGACCGCGCCTTGAAATCGAACATCGATCTTGGAGTCGAGGCGCGACCGGCTACCATCATCGCCGATCCCTCGCTCCTCGACGATCTCTTGAGCAACCTGGTCGACAACGCGCTCAAGTACACGCCCGCCGGCGGCACCGTGACCGTGAGCGCCGGCGAGCGCGCGGGCAAGGCCTTCATCGCAGTGGAAGACACGGGGCCGGGGATTCCCGTCGAGGAGCGCGAGCGCGTGAAGCAGCGCTTCTATCGGCTTCCCAACTCTCCTGGACACGGTAGCGGCCTGGGGCTCGCGATCGTGGACGAGATCGCGCAGCTCTACGGTGCGGCCTTCTCCATCGAGTCCGGATTGAACGGCACCGGCACGCGAGTGTCGCTGCAATTTCCATAAGTCAATTTCCATAAGACCTCTTTCGAGACCCGCATCGCGTTTTGCCCGCGAGCGCAAGTTGCGTGCGATCGAGACCCACATCGCGTTTTCGATCGACGCGTATCGTGCGCGGTCGAGACTCGCATCGCGTTTTGAAATCGGCGTGACGAAGACCGTCACAGTCTTCGTGCACTCTCGGCATCGTGTCAGTTTCGAGCAAGGTTGCGACCCTAGCATCCCGGCTCATGAAACAGACATCGTACGCTCGTATACATAATGGTGCCGTTGCTCGAGGGTTCACACTGCTCGAGCTCCTCGTCACGTTCGCAGTCGCCGGTATTCTGACCGCGATCGCCGTGCCGGCTTTCAACAGCTTTCTGCTCAATGATCGGGACACGGGCCAAGTCAACTCGCTGGTCATGAGCTTGAACTACGCGCGCAGCGAAGCGGTCAAGCGCGACGTGGCCGGAGGCATCACCGTGTGCCCGTCGACCAACGGCACGAGCTGCAGCGGCGGCACCAGCTGGGTGGGCGGCTGGATCGTCGTGTGGCAGGGGGACCCCAATCCCGCGAACGAGCCGCTCCAGGCGGTTCCCGCCCTTGCCGGAAACAACACCCTCACCGTGACCGGAGCCGCGACCGGCATCACCTTTCTGTCGAGTGGATTGGTCCAGCAGACCGTGCTCACGACCATGACGGTCTGCGATCCGCGCGGTGCCGCCTATGCGCACGAGCTCGAGATCAATGCGACCGGGCGCGTCGTCGCCTCGCAAACCGTGGGACAGACGGTTTCGGGCACCCCGCTCGTCTGTCCATGAGGCGCGAACCCATGAAGAATCATTCGCAGCGAACGCCCCATCCCCGTCGATCGCGTGGGTTCACGCTGATCGAAGTGCTCGTGTCGCTCGTAGTGCTGAGCATCGGACTCCTCGGCATCGGCAAGCTCGTGCTGTTCTCCGCGCGCGCGAACGATAGCGCGTACTTGCGCGGCCAGGCGACGGAGCTCGCTTACGAGATCCTGGACAACATGCGCGCGAACCGCACCATCGCCCGAGCGCACGGTTACGACACGCCGCTCACGGCCAACACGGGCAACATGGCGAATCCCGGCTCCTGCTACGCCGCCAACTGCGCGCCGGCGACGCTCGGTCTCTACGATGTGTACACCTGGAAGGCTCATCTGAACGGCCCCAACGGGTTGCTGCCTTCGGGTCAGGGTTCGGTGGTCACCGCCGGCGTTCCGACCACCGCCACCATCACGGTGCAGTGGGACGATGCCGCCGCGCAGTCGACCTTCGGCGGCTCGCAGGTCGGTACCCAGGCCTTCGAGTCGGTCGTGCTGGAGACCATCCTGTGAGGCGAGCGCGCGGCTTTTCCATGGTCGAGCTCATGATTGCGATCACGCTCGCGCTCGTCGTGAGCGCGGCAGTGCTCGCCGTGTTCGTCGCGTCGCGAAACTCGTTTCAGGCGACCTCGGGCACCGCCTCGCTCGCCGACGGCGGGCGCTTTGCGCTCGACTTCATCCAGGCGAGCGTACGCAGCGCCGGCTACATGGCCTGTAACACCTCGCAGCGGCAGTTGAGCCTCCTCAATGCCGGCCCTTCACCGATCTACTACAACTTCATTCAGGCTCTCGGCGGCTACGAGGCCACGAACTCGGCACCGGCCAACGCCTACACCGTCGCCGCGGCCCCGGTGACCCCCGACGGCGCCGTCGGCGACTGGAAGGGCGGCCTGGACCCCGCGCTCACCGGACTCGTCGTCAAGCATAACGACGTGCTGGTCGTGTATTCGACGCTGCACAATGCGCAGTCGGTGTACGTCACCAGCATCGTCGACGGTGCCACGACCTTCACCGTCAACGGCCAGGGGAGTCTCTCGGCAAACCAACTCGCGGTGATCTCGGATTGCGCCAAGTCCGTCGCGTTCTGGGTCACCGGCATCTCGGGAGCGCCTCCAAGCGTGACCGTGACTCACAGCCTGGGCGGCTCGCCGGGCAACAGCGCCTCCGCCCTGCCGCTGAGCTTCGAGATCGGCTCGCAAGTCGCGCCGATCGATACCACCGTGTTCTACATCGGCCAGGGAGCGGACGGCGACGGCGCGCTGTTCGAATATGACTTGAACGCCGGGCAGAACGCTCCGGCGGGCAGCTTCAGCGCGAACGAGCTCGTTCCCGATATCGAGGCGATGCAGGTGCTGTACGGAGTCGACACGACCGGCACGCAAACGGTGGCCGAGTACGTGACCGCGGATCAAGTGCCGGTGGTGAACCCGACTTACGGCTTCAATGCGGTGATCAGCGTCAAGGTCGCGATACTCGCGGCGAGCCCGCCGGGCGCCGCCCACACGCCCGCCGCCGGAACGCAGTACAACCTGCTCGGCACCGTAGTCACGGCGCCCCGGGACACGCGGGCGCGCCAGGTGTTCGAGATGACGATCGGCGTTCGCAACCTGTCGAGCTGAGCCGGAGATCAAGAATGCGCATCTCGAAGATATCGTCGAATCGTCGCTCCAGGCAGCGGGGCGTGGTGCTGTTCGTCGCGCTCATCCTCTTGGTGATCCTGAGCTTGATCGGAGTCACCGCCGCGCGCATGCAAACTGTCGAGGAGCGCATGGCACGCAACGAGGACAACCGGCAAACCGGCGCGCAAGCCTCGGAAGCGGCACTGCGCGACGCCGAGGACGGATTGCTCTCGGGCCTCTACACCAACTTCTCGGCGAATGCGAATGGTCTCTATGAGCTCACGCCGTCCGCGGGGAGCGTGGTGGGAACCTTCAGCTGGCAGAGTCCGCCGCCGAATACCGTCATGACTTACTCGGGACCGAACCTCTCCGCGATCCCGGCGAATGCGCAGCTCCCCGAGTACGTCATCGAGAGCCTCCCGCCGGTTGCCGTTCCCGGCGATAGCATCCAACAGGTGCAGTACGCGGCGCCGAGCTCACCGGTGACCGTGTATCGGATCACGGCCTACGGTCAGGGCGCCGACGGAACTTCATCCACCACCCTTCAAAGCATTTATCGCTGAGCGCAGCTTCCTGCGGGGAACCCCATGCACGTTACACAGTCGACGATGTTACGCAAAGCGCTGAGCCGCGCGCTCCTCTTCGGCTCGGTCGCGACCTTCAGCGGCTGGTCGGCCTCGGCCGTGGCCGCCACGTCGGCGCCCACCGTGTCGATCTCGCAAGTGCCGATGACCGTGGCGATCCCCGCGCACCCGCAGATCATGCTCGCCCTGGGAAATTCTCAGTCCATGGACGGCACGCTGAGCGGGGCGATCATGACCGGCTCGGGCTCACTCGGCGCCGCCTATGCGGCGCTCAATAACTCGAGCTCCCCGGTCAATTTCAATTACACCGTCGGCGCGGGATTCACCCCGCCGGTGAATCTGGGTACGGTGGTCTGCACGCCCGCACCCTGTGCCGCCGTGACCGCCGCGACGCCGGCAGGCACTCCGGCCAGCGCGCCCTACACGGTGACCTCCGGCTCGAATCTGGTCGACAACTCCCCGAGCCGCTTGAACGTGGCGAAGGCGGGCATCACCGAGATCTTGAAGAACTACATCGACAGCGCCGATTTCGGCCTCATGGACTACAGCACCTCCGGACTCGGCGAGTACGAGACCTGGGTGTATCAAATGAGTCCCGCGGGCGGCTTCGTCTTCACCTCGAATCCCGGCAACAGCGAGTACATCGCCAATCCCTGCTACGGCGTGAACATCGTCGCCCCGCTCGCGAATGCGGTGCAGACCGATTGCGCCGCCTTGAGCACCTTCTACGCCGGCCAGAGCATCACCACACAGCCCTACATCCTGGTCGGCTCCTCGAGCGATGACCCCTCGATCAACGACGTGCTCTACGCCCCGAACGGCTACGCGGGACCGGTGTGCATCACCTACGGAGGTCCCTCGCCCTTGAATCCGTTCACCGGCTACACGCTCGCCCAGTACGAGAACGGCAGCGTGCTCGAGACCTATTCGCACGAAGTGAACGCCTGCGCCCCGGAGACCGGCCCCACCAATGCGGGCTTCGTCCCTTACTCGACCCAGGTCATGTACGAGGCGCGCGGCTTCGGCTATTACACGAGCGGGGAGTCGGTGGCGGCGAACGCCACCCCGCTCGTGGCGATGACCTCCTCGGGCGCCACGCCGACCGCAGCCTCGGTCGCGACCGCGATCGCTGCATTCACGCCCTACCTCGCGCCTGAGACGAATTCCACCGGAACCTCGGAGGTCAAAGCCCAGGCGACGCAGTCCCCGATCGCCTCGCTGATCGCTTCGGGCAAGGCCTACTTCTCGCAGCACAATCCCCCGAGCACCAACGGCTGCAACGCACACCGCTACATCGTGCTACTCACCGATGGACTTCCGACGATGGACCTCAGCGGAAACTCCTGGCCGCCCTTGGGCAGCGCCTCCGCGAGCCCTTCCCCCACGGGCTATGGCGTCAACGTGACGTTCGCGGCCAACGGGGCGGTCGCGAGCACGAACGACCAGGCCTTGACCGACGTCATCAACCAGCTGACGGCGGCCGCTGCCGCCGGCATCCAGACCTACATCATCGGCATGGGCGCCGGCGTCAACACCGCCGCCAACCCGACGGCGGCTCAGACACTCACGGCGATGGCGATCGCCGGGGGAACGGGAAACTACTTTCCCGCCTACAGCCCGCAGGATGTGAGCAACGACTTGGACCTCATCATCCGCACGATTCTGCAGGCCACGCAAGCCACGGCCTCGGCCGCCGTCAACTCGACCGGCCTCAACACGACTTCCGTGGTGTACCAGTCGCAGTTCACCACCTCCGACTACTATCAGGACTGGACCGGCAACCTGCTCGCCTACCCGATCAGCCCGACCACGGGCGTCGTCAACACCCAAGCGCCGAACTGGACCGCGCAAGCTCAGCTCGATGCGCTGTCGCCCGCCAACCGCATCATCGCGACCTGGGACCCGGTTGCGGGTGCGGGCACGCCCTTCGAATGGACGGCGGGCACGCCCACGAGCGGCATTGCGAGCTCGACCACGCTCGGTCAGGATCTCGAGACGTTCACCCCGGATACGAGCGGGAGCGACGTGCTGAATTACTTGCGGGGCTCGAGCGCGCAGGAAGTGCGTAACGGCGGTCAGTTCCGCAATCGCACGCATAAATTGGGCGACATCGTCGACTCGAGCCCGCTCTACGTGGGGCCGCCCCTCGCGAGCAATCAGAACCCCTCCTATGTGACCTTCGCGCAGGCCAACGCCTCGCGCCCGCCCGTCGTGTACGTGGGCGCGAACGACGGCATGCTGCATGCCTTCGATGCGACGACCGGCAACGAGCGCTTCGCCTTCATTCCACACGGGGTCTGGAACAACCTCGTCCTCCTCGTGAATCCCTACTACAACGAACAGCACCACTTCTTCGTCAACGGCTCCCCGACGGCTGCGGACGCGAAGTTCTCCGACGGGTCTTGGCATACGGTGCTCGTCTCGAACGAGGCGCAAGGCGGGAACTCCATCTTCGCCCTCGACGTCACCAACCCCGCCGGGCTCACTTCCGAGGCCGCGCTCTCAGCCGCCACGCTCTGGGAGTTCACGGACGGGGACATGGGGGACTCCTTCAGTATCCCGGTCATCGCCAACACGAACGCGGGATGGGTCGCCTTCTTCGGCAACGGTTACGACAGCCCGAACAGCATTCCCGTCCTCTATGC
>DATHCO010000010.1:0-3520 GCA_035319505.1 Steroidobacteraceae bacterium
AGAGCACATCGAGATGCTCGAGGCGCAGCGCCTCTCGATCGTGCTCCCCTGCGCTCGTGCTCATGTCTCGAACACGCGCTCGAGCCCGTCCGTCACGAGGTTCACCCCCACCACCAGGGAGGCCGTGGCCGCCGCATCGAACAGCACGGTCCACCAATAGCTGCCGATCAGGCTGTAGTTCTCGGCAATGGCAATCCCCCAATCGGCCGACGGCGGCTGGATGCCGAAGCCGATGAAGCTCAGCGAGGCGACGAAGAAAATCGCGTAGCCCAACCGTACGGTCATCTCCACGATCGCGATCGGTAGCACATTGGGCAGGATCTCGACGAACATGATCGCGAGCGGCCCATCGCCGCGCAGCCGCGCCGCGGCTACGTAGTCGAGCTCGCTCTCCCCGAGCACGGCGGAGCGCACGGTGCGCGCAATCAGCGGCGTGAACACGAAGCCGATCACGAGCACCACCGAGGCGTTGGTGGTGCCGACTGCGGCGAGCGCCATCAGAGCGACAATGACGAGGGGAAGCGCTTGCAGCGCCTCGATCACCCGGCTCGCCACATCGTCGAGCACCCCCCGCAAATAGCCGATGCAAAGCCCGAGCGCGGTGCCGAGCACGGTGCCGAGCAAGGTCGCGAGTGGGGCGATGATGAGGATGCCGCGCGCACCCACGATGACGCGCGAGAAAATGTCGCGGCCCAGCTGATCGGTGCCGAACCAGTGAGTCTTGGAGGGCGGCGCGAGCGTCGCGAGCAAATTATCGGCGTACGGGTCGAGCGGCGTCATCTTGGTGCCGAGCAGCGCGCAGGCGATCCAGAAGCCGAGTATCGCGAGGCCCGAGATCAGGGTCGCCGATCGCAGTGCGGTGCGGAGCCGCTCGCGCGCAAGGCCGGAGGGGCTCTCGCTCATCCGCCTCCCGTGCGCAGGCGCGGGTTGAGCGCCATGCTCAGCAAGTCGGCGATCACGGAGGCGAGCGCATAGACGGCGCCCACGGTGAGCACGCCTGCCTCGAGCATCGGGAAATCCTTGGCACGCGCGGCGGAATAGATCAGCGCGCCGATCCCGCGATAATGAAACAGGGTCTCGATCACCACCAGGCCGCCGGCGAGGTACCCGAGCAGACTCGCGACGACCGTGATCGTCGGCAGGAGCGCGTTGCGCAGCACGTGCCGGCGTATCACCGTGCCCAAGGACAAACCCTTGAGAATCGCGGTGCGCGTGTAGTCCGAATCCAGCGCTTCGATGGTTCCGACGCGCGCCACCCGCGCGATGTAGCCGAAAAACACCAGCACGAGCGGCAGGGACGGCAGGATTAGATGGCGGATCTGCGTGAGGGGGCCGGCCCCTTCCGGCCAATCCGCCGACATCGGCAGCCAGCGCAGCCACACCCCGAAAACCAAGATGAGCACGATGGAGGACACGAATTCCGGAACGACTCCGAGCGATTGACCGAGCAGCATCAGGGCGCGATCGCTCCAGCGGCCCGCCCGCAGCGCTGCCCACACTCCCCCGCCGATACCCAGCGGCACGACCAGGACGAAGGCGAGCGCGGCGAGCTTCATCGAATTGCCCAGGGCCTCGGCGATGAAGGGGGTCACTGGGGCGCGAAAGGTAAAGGACCTTCCCATATCGCCGACCAGAAAGTGGGTGATCCAGTCCCAGTACTGAATCACCAGGGGTCGATCCACGCCCACCTGATGATCGAAGACGGCGACGGCGCGCGCGTCGGCGAGGGGCCCCAGGATGGCGCGGCCCACGTCCCCGGGCAAGAACTGTCCGCCCAGGAACACGAGGACCGACAAGATGGCGAGCGTGATCAGCGACAAGAGCGCGCGCCTTCCCAGGAACCTCAGTATCACGTCGCCGACTCGCGCGCAGGGGCGCCCCTGACCACCATGCGCATCACGGTCGTATCAAGAAACAGCGGTGGACACGTGGACTGCGCTCGAAATCCTTCGGGAGCGTCTTCGCGCTCAAGTCCTCCACCTTGAGATCGGCGAGCGCCTCGCGATCGAGCTTGAAGCGCGTGTAGTTGGTCGAGAACACGAGGCGGCCACCGGCGCGCAGGAGCCTCGAGGACCTTCGGATCATTCCCACATGATCCCGCTGAACGTCGAGCACGCCGTGCATGCGCTTGGAATTGGAGAAGGTCGGGGGATTCAGGAAGATCAGATCGAAATGCGCTCCCGAAGCGGATCGCTCTTCGAGCCAATCCAGGCAATCCGCTCGGCAGAGCTCGTGCTTCGCCGCGCCAAAGCCGTTCAGCTCGAGGTTCGCCCGTGCCCACTCGAGATAGGTGTTGGACCAATCGACGCTCACACTCGCGCGGGCGCCGCCCGCGGCGGCGTAGACCGTGGCACTTGCGGTGTAGCAAAACAGATTGAGAAAGTCCGCATCCTCGCTCCATTCGCGCAGCATCTGCCGCACGATACGGTGATCGAGAAACAGGCCCGTGTCCAGGTAGTCGCGGAAATTGACCCAGAACTTGAGCCCTCCTTCCATCACCTCGTGGCGCTCCTCGGTGAGCGCGCGCTTCTCGTACTGCGCGCTTCCCTTCTGCGGCTTGCGCACCCGCGAGTGCAGCTGCGCGAGCGGCACGCAAAGCACCTCCGGCACCACGGCCAGCACTTCTCGACGCCGCTCGCGTGCGCCCTCCTGGTTCACGGATTTCGGCGGCGCATACTCCTGCAGGTAAACGTGGCGCGGGTCGCCACCGTAGATGTCGATGGCGAAGGCATACTCCGGCATGTCGGCGTCATACACGCGAAAGCATTCGATGCGCTCACGCTCGGCCCAGGGCGCGAGGCGCGCGAGGTTCTTGCGCAGGCGGTTGGCGAACATCTGCGCACCGGGCCGATTGCGCCAATCGGCGCGCGTTGCCGCGGCGCTGCGCGGCTCCGGGGTCTCGCTCAGATCGAATCGTAGCAGCCGACACTCGATGTTGCCGTTGAAGAAGCGATGGGCGCGCTTTGCGTGGATCCCGAGAGCTCGGGCGAAGGACGGATTGCCGGTGAGGATGCCCGCCTGCCAGCCCCGGAAGCGCTCGCGCAGCACGCGGCCGAGCTCGGCATAGAGCGCGCTCAATTCCGCCTGCGCCCCGATGCGCTCGCCGTACGGCGGATTGGTCACGACGAGCCCGACGCCCCGGGGCGGCTCGATCGCCTCGAGGGGCCGCCTCTCCACGTGCAGCCACTCGCTCACACCGGCGCGTTGACCGTTCGCGAGCGCCATGCGCACGGCATCGGCGGCGACGTCCGATCCGAAGATACAGTGTCTTGGCTGCCGCGCCGCGCGTCGCGCGCGCGCCTGTGCACGCAGGCGTTCCCACAGTGCGGCATCGTGTCCGCGCCAGCCGATGAAGCCGAAATAGTCCCGCTCGAGCGCGGGCGCGGCATCGCTCGCCATCAAGGCCGCCTCGATGAGCAAGGTCCCCGAGCCGCACATCGGGTCGACGAGGCTCCCGCCCCGAGATAGGACGCTCGGCCACCCAGCGCGCAGCAGCACGGCCGCCGCCACGTTCTCCTTG
>DATHCO010000011.1:0-3812 GCA_035319505.1 Steroidobacteraceae bacterium
CCGTGAGCAGCATGCGCACGGTCGTCGTCGACAAGATCGCCTCGGTGACCCAGGCGCTCGGTCTCACGCGCGAGCTACGCATCGCCTCCGAGATACCCTGCGAGGAGGGCGTCTTGGTCGTGGTCGAGATACTGAACAACAAGTCCACCTACAACACGGTCGAGCTCACCAGCGGTCGCATGGCCAAGGTGGCGCGCGGCGATGTCGTGGTCGGCGCGCTCGGTCACCGCAAGGCGCTGTTCGGCTACTCGGGGCACATCCCCGAGTCGCTCAAGCCGGGCGATGTGATCCAGCTCCTGAACATCGGCGGGGTTCTCGGCGTGTGCGATTCCGCCACCCCCGACAAGGGGCGGCCGTTCGACTGCAAGGTCCTCGGGGCGGTGCTCAGCTTTCCCTATCTCGGGGAGCGAATCGGCGTGACGGCCAAGGCGGGCTACAAGCCGCTCGATTACGATGCCAAGCTCAACGTGCGCGGCGTTCCCGTGGTGGCCCTCGCCGGCACCTGCATGGAGGCCGGCAAGACGGCGGCCGCCTGCGCGATCATCGCCCGCATGCGGCACCGGGGCTTGGTCGTGGATGCCTTCAAGGCGACCGGCGTCTCCCTCCGGCGCGACATCCTTGCGTTCGAGGATTCGGGCGCCCGGCGTACCATGATCTTCACCGATTTAGGGATCGTGACCACGACGGCCCGCTCGGGGCCCGCATTGACGCGCACGATGCTCACCGAAATGGCGAACGCCTCGCCCGACGTCATCGTGTTCGAGCTGGGCGACGGACTCCTCGGTACCTACGGTGTGGAATCGATCTTGCGCCAACCGGACATCAAGACGGCGCTCAGCGCCGTGGTGTTGTCGGCTAACGATCCGGTCGCCGCGTGGGGCGGGGTGAAGCTCCTGCGCGAGCACTTCGGTATCGAGCCGGCCGTCGTCACCGGTCCCGCTACCGACAACCAGGTCGGAGTCGACATCATCCGTGACCAGATCAGGGTCGAGGCGTTCAACGCGATCAGCTCCCCCGCGGAGCTCGGCGATCACCTCATCGGTCGCCTGGGGCTGCGGGTCGACGACGCCAAGGTCGTGGCGTGAGCGAGCGCACCCCGGCGATTGTGCTCGGCGGTACCGGCTATGTGGCGGGGGAGCTGTTGCGGCTCATCGCCGCACACCCGCGGCTCGCGCTCGCGGCTGTTCTATCGGATAGCCAGCCCGGGACACCCCTGGTCGGGGCCTTTCCTCACCTGCGCAGCGCCTACCCCAAGTCCAAGTTCGCGGGCCTCGAGGAAATCGAGCTCTTGATCCGGCGTACCCCGAGCTCGGCGCTGTTCTGCGCGGCGCCTCATGGCGCCGCGGCCGCTGTGATCGATCGGCTGCTCGGGGCGGCCGAGGCCGCTGGCACGCGCACGCACTGCGTCGACATCTCGGCGGACTTTCGCTACGCGAGCGCGAGCGCCTACGAGTCGGTCTACCAGCACCCCCACGGCGCTCCGGCGCGCATCGGCGATTTCACCTGCGCGGTGCCCGAGCACCTCTCGTCGGCACCGACCCCTCATGTATCTCACCCCGGCTGCTTCGCGACCGCGATCCTGTTGGCCTGTGTACCCTTGCTCGCCTCGGGGCTCACGGAGCCGGAACTGTTCGTCGCCGGCATTACCGGCAGTACCGGCTCTGGACGCAAGCCGGTCGATGGCACTCATCACCCCTTACGGCACAGCGACCTGTACAGCTACGGGGCGCTCGCACACCGCCATACCCCCGAGATCGTCGCTTGCGCGAAGCGCGCAACGGGGGTCGAGCCCGAGATCAATTTCGTGCCCCATTCGGGTCCTTTCGCGCGCGGCATCCACGTCACTGTGCAAGGCAGCCTCAAGCGGCCGATGGGCGGCGACCAAGCTCACACGGTGCTCGCCGAGTACTACCGCGACTGTCCTTTCGTGCGGGTGATCGATGGGTCACCGCGCCTCAAGGAGGTGGTCACGAGCAACTACGCGCATCTGTCCGCGGCGAGCAACGGGAACTCCATTGCCGTGATGGCCGTGCTCGACAATCTGACCAAGGGTGCGGCCGGTGGAGGCATGCAATGGATGAATCGACTGCTAGGATTCGACGAGACCACGGGGCTCATCGCACCGGCCCCGGGCTGGACTTGAGTGCTATGCCGATGGACGCCCAACCTCGAGGCTCAGACAGCGTGCAGCGCACGCCGAGGAGTCACCTCGCCCAGGTTTTCGCGCAATACCCCGTCGAGGTCGTGCACGGGGAGGGGGTGTGGCTCTATGCGCGCGACGGCCGCAAGATCCTCGATTTTTACGGCGGTCACGCGGTCGCCGGCCTGGGCTACGGTCACCCGCGCTGGGTGTCGGCGCTCGAGCATCAAGCTCGTCAGATGAGCTTTCAAACCAACGCATTGCCGATGTCGATTCGCGAGCGCGCGGCGGCTCGACTCGCGAAATTTGCCGACCTCGGCCTGGACACGGTGTTCTTCTTGAACTCGGGCGCCGAGGCCAACGAGAACGCGCTCAAGCTCGCCTTCAAGATCACGGGGCGCACCAAAGCCGTCGCGCTCGAGCACGGCTGGCACGGCAGAACGGCGGCGGCCGGGGCGGTGACCTGGGGTGCGCTCGAGAAATGGTATGGCTTCCCGCGCAGGCCGTTCGATGTCGAGTTCGCTCCGCGCAACAACCCGCTCTCGCTCGAGCGCTATATCGACCGCGAGACGGCAGCACTGATCGTCGAGCCGATCCAGGGAGTGGGCGGGGCCTTCGACGTGGGCAAGCCGATGCTCAAGGCACTGCGGCAGCGCTGCGACGAGGCGGGCGCGCTCTTGATTTTCGACGAGGTTCAGTGCGGCATGGGGCGCACGGGCGCACCCTTCGGAGCGAACCTCCACGGCGTTACGCCCGACATGATCACGGCGGCCAAGGCGCTCGGCAACGGCTTTCCGGTCGCGGCGCTCATGATGTCCCGGCGGGTGGCGGGGAAGATCCGCCACGATGACATGGGCACGACGTTCGGCGGCGGCCCGATGGCCTGCGCCGCGGTGGAGGCGGTCATCGAGGCGATCGAATCCGAGTCGCTCCTTGCGAACGTGCGTCAGGTGTCGTCTTATATCTCGGCCCACTGCGTCATCGGACCGGTGCTAGGCGTGCAGGGCGCCGGATTTCTCCTGGGCCTCAAGACCTCGCGTCCCGCCAAGGAGGTGCAGGCGGCCCTCCTCGAGCGAGGGATCCTCGCCGGCACCAGCGCGGATCCGCACGTGCTGCGGCTCTTGCCTGCCTACATCTTGAACGAGGGGCACGTGGATCAGTTGCGCGATGCGCTCGCGAAGATTCCCTCGTGAAGCGCTTCTTCGACTTGGCCGATTTCGAGCTCGCCGAGATCTTGGACCTGCTCGCCCTCGCGCAGGCGCTCAAGGACAAGCCGGAGCGGCGAGCGCTCTCGAACAAGATCCTGGGGCTCTTGTTCTTCAATCCCTCGCTGCGTACGCTCGCCTCCTTTCAGGCTGCGATGGCCCGACTCGGCGGCACCTCGTTCGTGATCATGCCGGGCCAGGGAACCTGGCAGCTCGAGACGCGCATGCATGCCATCATGGACGGAGCTGCCGCGGAGCACGTCCGCGAGGCCATCCCGGTGCTCGCATCGTACTGCGATGCGCTCGGCGTGCGCGCCTTCGCCGACGGCAGGAACTTGAAGAGCGACCTCGACGAGACGCTGTTTCGGTTGATCGATGACCTGTGCGAGGTGCCGATGATCAACCTAGAATCGGCCATGAATCATCCCTGCCAGGCGCTCGCCGATTGGCGCACCCTGGATGAACTC
>DATHCO010000012.1:0-7376 GCA_035319505.1 Steroidobacteraceae bacterium
GGAAGATGTCCGGCGGCTTCGCCGTGAGGTCGTCAGCGCTCTGCGTATCGCTCCGGGCGAAAGGGTCCTCGACCTCGGATGCGGCATCGGCGGGGCGACGGCGCCGATCGCCGCGGTCACGGGGCGGACGGGTCTTGCGGCCGGAGTCGATATCAGCCAAGCCCTGATCGAGGTGGCGCGAGAGCGATCCAGGGGCTTGGCCGGCATCGAGTTTCGCATCGGCGATGCCTGCGCGATTCCCTACCCCGATGATTACTTCGACGTGGCTCGCAGTGAACGAGTGTTTCTCTACCTGCCTGATCGGCTCGGCGCCCTTCGTGAGATGCAGCGGGTGGTCAAATCGGGCGGTCGCGTTGGCGTCATCGACACCGATATCGACTCGACGGCGATCTATTCGACTAAGCCGGCGCTCACCCGCAAGATGACTTCGCTGGTCGCAGCGTCGACCCCGAACCCGAATTCGGCGCGCGAGCTACCTGCGCTTGCCCGACGTGCCGGACTCGAGGAGCTCCAAACCAGCACCTTCTGCGCCACGACTCCCTACGAGTTCTTCGTGCGCGCGATGCAGGGCGCGGTGCTGAAAGCCGCCGAGGACGGTCGCGTCGACCGTGCCGAGGTCGACGAGTGGCTCACCGAGCAAGCCGAGCTCCATGCGAGCGGCGACTTTTTTCAAGCCTGGCTGTTCGTGCTGGTGAGCGGCAGAGTCGCCTGACTCTGGCCTCGGGGCGCGATCGCCATCGCAGCCACCTATTGTCAAACCCTGAGCGAGGATTACTGCCGGCGCCCCCAAAACGTCCAATCGCGGGAATTTAGGCCGTGGTACGCTAGCTTGGATGAGCCACCGTCGGAACGCAGCGGGGGGCCTCGCGGTCCTGCTGCTTGTTGCATCGCAAAACGTGCGGGCCACCGTGTACCCGATCACTCGTGATGCGACCGTCTTCGGGGAAGACCAGACCGTCCAGACCGTGTATGAGGACACCCTGTACGATCTCGCGCGCAAGTACAGCTTGGGGTCCGAGGAGCTCATTCGCGTCAACCCCGGCGTCGATCCATGGCTGCCCGGGGCGGGCACCGAGATCGTCGTTCCGGGCCGGCATATCCTGCCCCCGGGACCCCATGAGGGCATTGTGGTCAATCTGCCGGAGCATCGGCTGTATTTTTATCCGAAGCCCAAGCGCGGCCAGCCTCAGGAAGTTATTACCTATCCCGTGAGCATTGGCAAGATGGACTGGCGCACGCCACTCGGACTCACTCGGGTCATTGCCAAAGAAAAGAATCCGACCTGGTACCCGCCCGAGTCGGTGCGCAAGGAGCATGCTGCGGCGGGCGACCCGCTGCCCGCCAGCGTTGGGCCCGGCCCGAACAATCCGCTCGGGGCGTATGCGATGCGTCTCGCGGCCGGCAACGGCACGTACCTGATTCACGGCACGAACAATCCGATCGCGGTCGGGATGCCGGTCACCCATGGCTGCATTCGCATGTATCCCGACGATGTGGCCGCCCTGTTTCCCTTGGTCCCGGTCGGCACTCCCGTCCGTCTCATCAACGAGCCGATCAAGGTCGCGTGGGTCGACGGGGAGCTCCTGCTCGAGGCGCATCCGCCGGTGGACGCCGAGGGGCAGAGTTTTGAGCCCAACATCGATGAATTCTCGCAGCTCCTGCAAGCGGCGGTCGGCGACACCACGGTAGCCATCCATTGGGACTATGCGCGCGAGGTCCTGCAGAAAGCCGACGGTGTCATCGCGACCGTGGGCCTCGAAGCCGACGCCTCGGCGCTCAATCCCGAGCCGGCCGAAGCCAAATCATCGCAACCCGCCGAGCAAAGCTCGCAGTCCGCCGAGCAAGTGGCGCCGCATGCCCCCGAGCAAAGCTCGCAGTCCGCCGAGCAAGTGGCGCCGCAAGCCCCCGAGCAAAGCTCGCAGTCCGCCGAGCAAGTGGCGCCGCAAGCCCCCGAGCCAGTGGCACCGCAACCCGCCGAGCAACGCTCACCGCAGTCCGCCGACTCAAGCGCATCGCAGTCGAGTCGCGCGAGCCCTGCGAGCCCGGCCGAGGACCCGGGTGCGGCTCATTCGGGCGACCCGAGTGCTCCGTCTGCCGATTCGAGCCCACGGCAGTCCGGCGACGCAAGCGCCCCGCAGTCCCGTGACGCGAGCCCCGCGCAATCCGGTGATGTGAGCCCCGCGCAATTCGACTCGCCGAAGGGCTGACTGCGCGGTCTTTGATCGCGCGCGTTATTTACGCAGGGCGGGTCCTCGCCGTATGAACCGCACGCGCAATGGCGCGGCTCACGCAGTCGGCGGCTGCCGATCCGATGCGCGCCACGTGCACCGCGCGCCACCGAGCGCCATCGAGCTTGAGAGCGCCGCTCGCGATCGCGAACAATGTGTCGCCGTCGAATGGAGTATGCGCCGGCCGCACGGCGCGGGCGATTCCATCGTGCGCCATCATCGCGATCCGCTTGCACTCGGCCGTCGAGAGATTCGCATTACATGCGAGCACACCCAAGGTCGTATTGGCGCCCCGCTGCCAGCGGCCAAGCTCCGCCAGCCTCGACTCCTCGGGCATCGGATCGCTCAAGTCCATCCCGGCGCAGGGTGCTGATGCCCCGCCCAATTCACCGTCGAGCTCGAAGGCCCACGCCCAGTAGGTTTTTCCGTCCGGCATGAAGACCGAGCCGACCGAGTTCACCGCGATCAGCGCGCCGACGATGAGCCCGTCGCCGAGATCGAGCGACGCCGATCCGATGCCACCCGGCTCGAGTCCTGCTCTCGCTCCACGGCCGGCGCCCACGGCGCCCAGCGCGAACTGCGCCTGCGCTGCTCCGACGCCATGCCTGCCGAGCTCTCGATAGGGCGGTGCGCTTCCCCAGCTCTTGTCGCCGCCGGCGGAGAGGTCGTGGAGGACGGCGCAGGGAACGATCGGAATCGCGAGCGAGCCTGGGCGCAAGCGCAGTCCGATATTGCGGGCCGACAAAGCGGCAGCGACCCCGTCGGCCGCGGCGAGACCGAACACGGAGCCGCCGGACAGCACGATGGCGTGAGCGCGGCCCACCAGATTCTCCGGCGCCAACGCTTCGGTCTCACGCACACCGGGCCCACCGCCGCGCACATCGACGCCAGCCGACCACTCCTCAGCGCACACGAGCACAGTCACGCCGGTCTTTGCAGCCTCGTCGGTCGCGTGACCCACCAGGAGGCCGGGAACGTCGCTGATGAGGTTCTTCCGACCGGGCCGAGTCACGCCGCTCGCCTATTGCGATTGCCCGGCGATCACCGCAAGGCCCTGCAACACGAGGTCCGGCACGATCTCGCCGCGGGTACGCATCGTGCCGGTGATCATCCCGGCATCGCCGCCCGTCACGAACAGCTTGGGCTTGACGCCGGTACTCTGCTCGATCACCTCGGCCGCGCGGTCTGCGAGCCCGGCCAGCGCGAACACGGCGCCGCGCGAAACCGCTCCGATCGTGTTGTTCGCGAGCACGCCGGCCAACGACGGGGTGCTCTGCTCGGCCGCCCTCGCGATGTCGCTGGTCTTGTTCATCAGCGCTTCGCGCATCATGTGAATGCCGGGAACGATCAGGCCCCCCAAATGATGGCCGCTGGCATCGACGCTGTCGACCTTCACCGCAGTGCCGGCATCGACGACGCACAACGCAGTGCGCGTCTTGGTCCAGGCGCCTATCAACCCCAGCCACCGGTCGGCGCCCAACAGGCTCGGAGCGAGGTATCCATTGAAGAGGCCGCGAAACTCCGGGGCCGCCGTAATGAATTCCGCGTCGACCCGGAACACCTTCCTGGTCAGGCGAGTCAAGGTCTTCGCCATCCTGGGCCCAGCCACGTTCGACACCAGCACCCGCTGGGGGTTTTGACCGGATTCGAAAAGAGCCGCCGTCCAAATGCCTGGCTTCGCATCGCGGTGCACGACGGCCTGTTGATCGGACAGGCCCGTGCTCGTAAGCCAAGCCCACTTCAGCCGGGTATTTCCTGCATCGATGACCAAGATCATTCTTAATGTCGCTATCCGGCGGCCCAAAAACCGCAATGCAGCGCGCAAGGATAGCATCGTCGGGTGACGGTTATGCTGAGTTTCCGGCTGTCATCCCGACAATCACCTGGGAGAGCGCCTGCGACATGCGCTCGTCGATCTCGGCGGCATGCGGGATGTGGACCGGGTATCGCACGTGCACGTCGACTCCTTTGAGCGAGTAGGAGAGCTGCACGGTCGGCGACGCATCGGCTCTCACGCCGGATAGCGCTTGCATCTGCAGCGTCTGTCGCTGGATCCCCCTCGCGGTATTTCGCAAGCACTTCGCTTGCGGTGGCCCGCATGCGTGCGCGGATCGCACAGCAGTCCGAGGGCGGTTAAACTCGGCGTTTCTTGCGGCAGGCTCTTCGGGGTCTGCCTTCATCGGGCCGACCCGCCCCTTCAGGGAGAAGATGAATGAGACTGACCGCCGGTGTCATCTTGTGCTCTCATCTCGGCATGGCGGGTGAATGAGCGTGCTCGACATCAAGAACGCCATTGTCGATGTGGCTGATTTCCCGCGCCCAGGCATCCTGTTCCGCGACATCGCCCCGCTCCTCCGGACGCACTTCGCCCGCACGATCCAGGCGCTGGATGCCCTGCTGACGGAAGCCGAGTGGGGCGGCATCGACGCGCTGGCGGGTATCGAGTCGCGCGGATTCATCCTGGGAGCGGCATTGGCGGCCGAGCGCCGCAAGGGCTTCGTTCTGGTGCGCAAGCAGGGGAAGCTGCCGCCCCCGGTAGTGGATCTCTCCTACGACCTCGAGTACGGAACAGGCGTGCTCGAGATGCAGCGCGGCCAAGGACGCCTCTTGTTGATCGACGACGTACTGGCGACCGGCGGCACCATGACGGCGGCGGCGGAGCTCGCCTTGCGCGCGGGCTATGAAGTGGCGGCCCTCGCGGCCTTGATCGATTTGAAGATCGTCGCCGATTACCGCTGGCGCGGCATGTCTCTGCGCGCCGCTATCACGTACTGAGCCGATGGCAGGCCTCGTGAAGATCCTGGTGGTCATGGCGCTGCCGGCCGAATCGGCCGGCGTGTTCGAAGCGGCGGGTGTCCCGGTCCTCTATTGCGGCGTAGGCAAGGTGAATGCGGCGATCGCGCTGACGCGCGAGCTGCGCCGCTATGCTCAAGCGGCAGAGCCCCTGCCGCTCGTGCTCAATTTCGGCTCTGCGGGGAGCCGCGTCCACGACACCGGGACGCTCGTGGCGTGCCATGAATTCGTGCAGCGGGATATGGACGTCACCGGCTTGGGGTTCGCGCTGGGTGTCACGCCGTTCGATGAGGTGCCTGCGCTGCTGCGCTTCGAACCGCGCTTTTCGCACTTGACTGCGGCGCTGTGCGGAAGCGGCGACTCTTTCGCCACGGGGCCCTCGACCGTCGATTGCGCGGTCGTCGACATGGAAGCCTACGCGCTCGCGAAAACCTGCCGGCTCGAGAACGCCGCCTTCGCCTGCGCGAAATACGTGAGCGATGGGGCCGATCATGCGGCGGGGGATCATTGGCGCAACAACGTGCACAAGGCAGCCGAGGACTTCCTCGGGCTCTATCTACGGGTGCGAAGCGAGCTCGCCTGATCAGAACCCCGCGTGATGCAACAAGCCGACCGCGACGGCCGCGGCCAGACAATAGATGCCGAATAGATACCAGCGCCCGCTCTCGAGCCACCGACTGAGCCATTTGAGCGCGACGAGGCCGGCCATGAAGGCGAGCACGGCACCGATCACGCTCGTGAGCGCCGCCGACGACAGGGCGCCTTCATGGCCGTGTGCGGCGCGCGCGAGCCGCAGCGCCTCGCGAGCGACGACCGGAGGTGTCAGTACGACGGCCAGCGCGAAACTGAATCGCTCGGCACGGAGCTTCGACACTCCGAGGAGCATCCCCGTGGAGATGGTCGCACCGGAGCGGGAGAAGCCGCGAAACGGCAGGCAAAGCCCCTGAACCATTCCGATCAGCCCGGCGTCCCGCAGGCCGAGCTCGCCCTCGGTCGCCGCCTCGCGACGCGCCCGCCCTTCGAAAAGCCCGGCAGCGAGGATCAGACATCCCGCCGCCGCCAGCGCCGGCGCGATGAACTCCAAGTGGCTGAACAGATCCTCGATCTCGGAATGGGGAAGCCCGCGCAACACGGTCCGCTCGATGGCTTTGATGATGATCTCGCCGACGATGGCGGTGAGTGCGGTTGCCACGACGATGCGCGCAGCAATCGCCTTGAATGCGGCTGCGTCCTTGAAATACGTCTCGCGCCACTGGCGCCAGAAATACACGATGACCGCGAGCATCGTGCCGGTGTGCAGCATCACCAGCAGCAAGGTCATCGCCGGCGAGGAGGGGTCGAGCCCGAGAAGCTTTTCGGCGACGACGACGTGGGCCGAGCTCGATACCGGCAGAAGTTCCGCCAATCCCTGCACCACGGCGAGAATAAAGACGTTCAGCAGCGACATCGAGGGATCTTAGCGCAATGACCGCAGCGGTGTGGCCACTGTCCGCTCCGAGCTACGGCGAGTGCGCCGCGCGGCGGCGCTCTCGGTGCACGGCGAATTTCTGATTCAGGGCACTAGCTCTGCCGCTGCCAGGTCTGCGTGCGGCCGAGGAGCGAGATTCCGATGAACCCGCGAACCACGAGGCGTGTACCCTCCTGATCGAGGTGAAATTTACAGCGGTACACCGACCCGTTGTCCGGGTCGAGGATGTCTCCGCCCTTGTACTCACCGTCCGTGCGCTGCATGTTACGGATGATCACGAGACCCAAGATCGGACGGTCCTTGCGCTCGTCGGTGCAGACGGCGCACACTCGATTCTCGGCGCCCGGAGTGAAGCTGCGCTCGATTCGCCCGAATAGCCTCCCGTGCTCTTCGTAGATGCGCACGATGGCCCGTGCGTTGCCGGTCTTGTCGTCGAAGGTCTTCCATAGGCCGATCGGCGAGCTCGGATCCGCCTCGGATGCCGAGGCACCGAGCATCGCGATCAGGAGCATTGCGAGCGATGCGGTTCTGAGGGACGATTTCATGGCGTGCAACCTCCCTTGGGCTGAGCGTGCATCCTATCACCGTCAGAAAGGCGACCGGCGCGGATCTCGAGACGCTCGAGCGCTTCGAGCAGGCCGTGGTGAGCGCCGAGCGCCCCTTCGACCCCACGCTGGGCGAAGGACCGATCCGCTACTACGACATCGCGCACATGCTGGAGCGCGACGACGTGGAATTTGCCGTGGCCGAATCCGGCGGGAAAATCGTCGGCTGCGGATTCGCCCGGATCGAGGCGGCCAAACCCTATCTCAAGCATCGCCGGCACGCTTATCTCGGCCTCATGTACGTCGAACCGCAGCACCGCGGCGATGCGGTCAACGGTAGAA
>DATHCO010000013.1:0-11715 GCA_035319505.1 Steroidobacteraceae bacterium
GAACAACTACCAATCCACCCCGCAGCAACGAGAGGACTTCTGGTATGGCGCGCGATCCGAAACACGACATTTTATTTACGCCGGTGAAGATTGGGCCGAAGACGCTGCGCAACCGGTTCTACCAGGTGCCGCATTGCATTGGGGCGGGTTCGGACCGGCCTGGGTTTCAAGCCGCGCACCGCTCGCTGAAGGCCGAGGGGGGCTGGGCGGGGATCAACACCGAGTACTGCTCGATTCACCCGGAGTCCGACGACACGCATCGGCTGTCGGCGCGCATTTGGGATGCGGGGGATGTGAGGAATTTGCGTGCGATGACCGATCACATTCACAAGTTTGGGTCCTTAGCGGGGGTGGAGCTGTGGTATGGGGCCTCGCATGCTCCGTGCATGGAGTCGCGTGCGACGCCGCGCGGGCCGAGCCAGTACGCCTCGGAGTTTGAGACCTTGACCTACTGCAAGGAGATGGATCTGGAGGACATTGCGGCGGTTCAGCAGATGTATGTGGATGCGGCGTTGAGATCGCGCGATGCGGGGTTTGACATTGTGTATGTGTACGGGGCGCACTCGTATTTGCCGCTGCAGTTCTTATCGCCGTACTACAACAAGCGCCGGGACGGGTATGGGGGGAGTTTGGAGAACCGGGCGCGGTTTTGGCTGGAGAGTCTGGAGAAAGTGCGTGCTGCGGTGGGCAAGGACTGTGCGATTGCGACGCGTTTTGCGGTGGACACGCTCTATGGGGAGAGCGGGGTGGAGATCGAGCGTGACGGGATGAAGTTCATTGCGCTCGCCGACCCGTTGGTGGATTTGTGGGACGTGGATGTGGGGGACATTGCCGAGTGGGGGGAGGATGCGGGGCCCTCGCGTTTCTACCAGCAGGGGCATCAGGTGCCGTGGACGAAGTTTGTCAAGCAGGTGGCGAAGAAGCCGGTGCTGGGGGTGGGGCGCTTTACGGATCCTGAGAAGATGACCGAGATTGTCACCAAGGGGATTGCGGACATCATTGGGGCGGCGCGTCCCTCGATCTCCGACCCCTGGCTGCCGAAGAAGATCGAGGAGGGGCGCTACGATGACATTCGGGTGTGCATCGGGTGCAACGTGTGCATCTCGCGCTGGGAGATTGGCGGGCCGCCGATGATTTGCACGCAAAATGCCACGGCCGGGGAGGAGTATCGGCGCGGCTGGCATCCGGAGCGCTTTGTCAGGAAGGGCTCGGAGGATTCGATCTTGGTGGTGGGAGCGGGACCTTCGGGGGCCGAGTGTGCGCGGGTGCTGATGGAGCGCGGCTATGCGGTGCACCTGGTTGACACGGCGGGGAAGATTGGCGGGCACCTCAATGCGGTGGCGAGCTTGCCGGGGCTTGGGGAGTGGGGGTATCACCGCGACTATCGGGAGCTGCAGATCGGCAAGCTGGCGAAGAGAAACAAGCAGAGCCAGGTGGCGCTGTCTCAGAAGCCGATGACGGCCGAGGGGGCGCTCACGTACGGGGCGGAGAAGATCGTCATTGCCACGGGCTCGGCGTGGAACAGCGACGGGGTGAACTGCCTGACGCACGAGCCGATCCCCGGGGCCGATGCCCGAGCGGCCGATCAGCTCACCCCCGAGCAGGTCTTTGAGGGCAAGAAGAAGATCGGCAAGCGGGTGGTGATTTTAAATGCCGACACCTATTTCATGGCGCCCTCCTTGGCCGAGAAGCTCACCCTCGCCGGGCACGAGGTGACGATCGTCACGGGGGTGCATTTAGCCAACTACATGCACTTCACGCTGGAGTATCCGAACATGATGCGCCGCCTGCACGAGCTGCACATCAAGGAGCTGCACAACAGCTTTGCGAGCAAGATCGAGCGCGGGCGGCTCGAGGTGTATGACATCTGGGGCGATGGCTCCAAGCGCAGCTATCGGGGGGCGGGGCACTTGCCGCGCGAGCCCAATAAGACCCAGCGCTGGGTGGAGTTTGACTCCCTCGTGCTGGTGACCGGGCGGCACTCGAACGATGCGCTGTACCGCGAGCTCAAGGCGCGCCAGGGCGAGTGGGCGAAGAACGGGGTGAAGGCGGTGTATGTGATCGGGGATGCGGAGGCGCCGCGCCTGATTGCCGATGCGACCTTCTCGGGGCATCGCCTCGCGCGCGAGATCGAGGAGCACAATGCCCAGTTCCCGCTCCCCTATCGGCGCGAGGTCGCCGTGTGGGGCAGTGCGCACCTACCGGGCGGTCGCTTCGAGATCGAGTACAAGACCTGAGGCCGCGAGGAGGAGCGCGGCCGCAGGCGCAAACGAAATAGTTCGGAGAGACGATTCATGGCATTCACTTGGCGTCACTCGGTCCTCGCGGATCGACACCGCGCGCTCGGATCGAAGCTCGAGGATTGGAACGGGATGGGCACGGCGTGGACCTACGCCAAGAGTGTCGCCGAGGATCATGCGGCAATCCGTACCAGGGCGGGCTTGATGGACGTCTCCGGCCTCAAGAAGCTCTACCTCGTCGGGCCGCACGCCGCCGCGGTGCTGAGCTACACCACCACCCGCGACGTCACCAAGATCAATCCCGGCCAGTGCCGCTATGCCTGCATGCTGAACGAGGCCGGGCATTTCATCGAGGACTGCGTCATCTACCGCCTCGCGCCGAATTCCTGGATGCTCGTGCACGGCAGCGGCGCGGGGCACGAGACGTTGACGCGCTACGTCGTCGGTCGCAACGCCACGATGATCGTCGACGACGATCTGCACGACTTGTCGCTCCAGGGGCCTCTCGCGGTGGATTTTCTATCGAAGCAGGTGCCGGGAATCCGCAGCCTCAACTATTTTCATCACATGCCGGCCACTCTTTTCGGCCGGCCGGTGACGATCTCGCGTACCGGCTACACCGGCGAGCGCGGCTACGAGATCTTTTGCAAAGGCGAGGATGCGGGGCTTCTCTGGGACACGATTTTGAGCGAAGGCAAGCCCATGGGCATCATTCCGGCGTGCTTTACCACGCTCGACTGGCTGCGCGTGGAAAGCTACTTGCTGTTCTACCCCTACGACATGTCCGAGATGTATCCCTTCGAGCACGACCCGCCGGGCGATAGCCTGTGGGAGCTCGGGCTCGACTTCACGGTAAGCCCCGGCAAAAGCGATTTTCGCGGTGCCGACGCGCACTATCGGCTGAAGGGCAAGGAGCGCTTCAAGATCTTCGGGCTCTTGGTCGAGGGCAAGGTCGCCGCCGACATGGGCGATCCGGTGTATTCCGGAAACAAGAAGGTCGGCGTCGTCACCTGCGCCATGGTCTCGAGTCTCACCGGCAAATCGATGGCGATCGCGCGCCTCGATGTGCCCGTCGCCGTGCACGGAACGAAGCTCGAGGTTCGCGGCAAGAACGTCAAGGGGCCGGTGATGGCGCACACCCTGCCCTTCGACGATCCGGAAAAGAGAAAGCGCACGGCGGTCGGCTGAGGGTTCTCGAGGAACCCCGGCGCACCGCAGGCGCGCTCTCGCGCTAACGGGGGCTTTGCGGCCGAAGGAGAGATCACATGCAAACCAAACTCCTGATCAATGGAACCCTCACACGCGGTGAGGGAACGGTAGAGCGCGTGCTCGACCCGGCCACCGGCAATTGCATCGCCGAGGTGAACGAAGCGAGTCGCGCGCAAATCGACTCGGCGGTGACCGCCGCCGAGGCGGCGGCGGCGGGCTGGGCGCAAACGGTGCCGAAGGACCGTGCGGCCTTGCTGCTGCGCCTCGCCGGTCGAATCGAGGCCGACGGGGCGGCTTTCGCGAAGCTCGAATCGGACAACACCGGCAAGCCCGCCGCGGCCGCCCTGAACGATGAGATTCCGGCGATCGTCGACGTGTTTCGCTTCTTCGCGGGCGCCGCGCGCGCTCAGCACGGCGCGCTCGCCGGCGAGTATCTGCCGGGCTTCACCAGCATGATCCGCCGCGATCCGGTGGGCGTGGTTGCCTCGATTGCGCCGTGGAATTACCCGTTGATGATGGCCGCGTGGAAACTCGGACCTGCGCTCGCCGCCGGCAACACCGTGGTCCTGAAGCCTTCGGAGCAGACCCCGCTCACCACCTTGAAGCTCGCCGAGCACCTGGCGGAGCTGTTTCCGAAGGGCGTCGTCAACGTCGTGTGCGGGCGCGGCGAGAGCGTCGGGGCGCCGCTCGTGTCGCACCCGCGCGTGCGCATGGTATCGCTCACCGGCGATGTCGCAACGGGTCAGAAGATCCTCGGTGCGGCGCAGGGCAATCTCAAGCGCACGCACCTGGAGCTCGGCGGCAAGGCGCCGGTCATCGTATTCGACGATGCGGACCTCGAGGCGGTCGTCGCCGGCGTACGCACCTTCGGCTTCTACAACGCGGGTCAGGACTGCACCGCCGCGTGCCGGTTGTATGCCGGCGCGAAAGTCTACGAGCGCCTGGTCGCGGACCTCGCCGCCGCTGCGCGTTCGCTGAAAGTGGGCGTGCAGAGCGAGCCCGGTGTGGAGATGGGACCGCTGATCTCTGCCGAGCAGCGCACTCGTGTGGCGGGATTTGTCGAACGCGCAGCCGCTCTGCGGCACGTCGAGATCACGACCGGCGGAAAGATCCGTTCCGGCGCAGGCTTCTTCTACGAGCCGACCGTCGTCGCCGGCGCGCTGCAGTCCGACGAGATCGTGCAGCGCGAGGTATTCGGGCCCGTGGTATCGGTGACGCGCTTCAGCGATACCGACGAGGCGGTGGCGTGGGCGAATGACTCCGAATACGGCCTCGCATCCTCGGTTTGGACCAAGGACGTGGGCCGCGCCATGAGCGTGGCCGCGCGGCTCCAGTACGGCTGCACCTGGATCAATACCCACTTCGTACTCGTGAGCGAGATGCCGCATGGGGGCTTCAAGCGCTCCGGGTACGGCAAGGACCTGTCGGTGTACGCGCTCGAGGATTACAGCGTGCCGCGGCACGTGATGGTGAAGCTGTAACGCAAGGCGCGGGCCTCTCAGCCGGCGAGCGATCGCCTCGCGGCCTCGATCGGCAAGAGCATCACGCGCTCTCCGAGAGGGCATGAGATGAAGCCGTGGCGCTCGTAAAAGCGAAGCGCGTGATCATCGATCGCATGGGCAATGATGCCGCGCACCCCCGCGATTTCTGACACCTCCAAGCATCTTCGCACAGCGTCGGACAAAAGATCAGCCCCGAGTCCCTTGCCCTGATAGGATCGATCGACGGCCAGCCGTCCGATGAGCAACAGAGGAACCTGGTCGGGCATACCCCGCCGGAGCTTGGCATTGGGGAGCGACACGTGCAGCTCCATCGCGGTCGCGATGGCGTAGTAGCCGACGACGCGCTGCGGCGCGTCCCTGGCACAAACGACGTACGTTCGCGCGGACAACCCTTCACTCGAGAGGGCCCGATTCTTTAGCCACTCATCGAGCGAGGGATGCCGGCCATTGGAGAATTGGGTGACATCGTGTCCCGCGTCGAGCCGCTGAGGCGGCAGAACCGGGCCGGGAGTCACGGAGACACGCTCACTCCGGACGCCCGATCATTTCTCCCAGGCAGTCTTCCGATTCAAAAGCATCATGAGACGCCTGCCAGGCTTGCCAGGCGCGTCGAGTAGGGCGATGAACTTCCGGTGAGCCTCGTCGTCCAGGAAGAAGACCCGCTGGTCCAGAAGCGCCTCTTCCGCCTCGCGCCTCGCGCTCTCGAGCATGAACTCGGAAAGCTTCTGCCCGCGCAGTGCTGCCGCGCGATTCAATACCGCCTTGGTCTCAGCGGACGCGCGAATCTGAATGACATCGTCTTTCCTCGCGGATTGTGACATCGGCTCTCCTGGCAGATTGACCCGTGGAGGATAGCAATCTGTATATACATTGTCAATACAAACGGATCTCGAGCTCGCGTCACCGATCGGCGAGCTCGCTGAGATACCAGCTGACGAAGCGTTCCGCGTAACTCTCCTGCATCGAGTACGGGCCCGGCTCGAAGAAGCGCGAATTGACCCCTGCCTGGTTCATCTCGACGATCCTCTTGTCCTCCGCGCTCGTCGTTCTCCACAGCCAGGTGAGGCGCTCGATGTCGTAGTCCTCGCCCTCCACCGCGGCCTCATCGACCAGCCAGAGCACCTCCATCTCGGTGCGATCGACGGCTCGAGGGATGAAGCGATAGATCACCCCGTGATCGGGGTAGGCCAGAAAATCGCTCAACGGGCCGACGTCGAAGTAGCAGGAGTTGCCGTCCGAGGCGCAGAACGATCCCATGAGCCGCCTTGAGGCCCGACCGTCGGCGGTCGCGCTCGAGAAGCCTTCGGATAGGGCGCTGCGCAGCACCGCGCTCGATTCTCGGCCTGCGCCGGCTGCGCAGCCGTAGCGATCGATGTCGGGGACGAAGATGCCGAGCGACTCGGCTCTGCGCCGTGCCGCGCGCTCGATCTCCTCGTTCATCTCCGCGGGGCGCGCATAGACGTGGCGCTTGGAGAACTCGGGGTGCGCCGGCTGACAGTGGTAGCACTCCATGTAGTTCTCGACCGCGAGCTTCCAGTTGGCCTCGATCGAGTAGAGCTCGCGGTGCGCGATCTTGGCACGGCCCCATCCGTACACGCCGGCGGACTGGACCAGGGCCTCCTCGGCCGGAGCAAAATCGAGCGGCCGCTCGGCGAACGTGGTGAAGATCAACCCTTCGACGACTCGCACGGGGAGCGTTCTGAGCCCGTGCGCGCCGCGCTGAAACGATTCCGCCATCTGGCGTGCGATGAGGAGATTCCCGTCAAGGTCGTAGCTCCACGCGTGATAGGGGCAGGTGAGGCGCCCGGCCGCCGCCCTCCCGCGGCGCTCGCTTACGAGCCGCGAGCCCCGATGCCGGCACACGTTCAAGAGCGCACGCACTTCTCCCGCCGCGGTGCGCACGAGGATGACCGACTCCGCTCCGAGATCGACGGTGAGGTAGTCGCCGCTCTTGGCGATACTGCTCGCGTGGCCGGCGCAGAACCAGTGCTTGAGCAACATGCGCTCCATGTCGAGCTCGAAGATCGCGGGATCGGTGTAGAACTCACGCGCGAGCGCGTGGCCCGCCCGGTGGCTGCGAATCAGCGCCTCGAGTCGCTCGTCGGATCGGATCGCCGCCGCATCGGCCGTCGTCTCGTCGGATTCAGCCGCCATCGGGGTCTCCTTGCCGGACCTGCAATCGCCGAACGCTGTACGCCGAGCGTGCAAGACCCGCGAGCAGCAACAGCGGCGCTGCGCAGAGTATCGCGGACAACCCGGCGCGCGGCCACAGATCCATGGCGAAGCCACCGAGGCTCGGCCCGATCACTCCCCCCGTACAATACACCATCACGAACACCGTGTTCGCCGCCGCGAGCTCGGATGCGGGAAATTCCTCGCCCATCACGGCGATGCCCTGGCTGTAAAATGCATAGAGCGTTCCACCCCAGACGAACAAGAGCGGTCCGAGCAGGGTCGGTATGTCGATACAAACGGGCAGCAGGAGCGGCCCGAGCGCGCTCAACACCGCGCACCAGGCGAGGATCGAACGGCGCCCGAAGCGATCCGCCAAGAGGCCGATCGGCATTTGCAACAGGACGTTCCCGACCATGAACACCGTGACGAGCAGCAGGCAATCGCGCTCACCGAGTCCCGCATGCAAGCCGAACAGCGGCAGCAGCGCGAGGTCCGCCGACTCGACCAAGCCCGCGACCACGGCGGCGAGCATCACCACAGGGGCGACGCGTGCGGCGCGTGCGAGCGAGGCGAGCGGCGCAGGCGTCTGTTCGTCTGCCTTGACCGCGCGCAGCGCCGCGATCGGCAGCGTCGTCAAGATCAAGCACAGTGCCCCGTATACGAAGGGCTGCCAGCCCCGCGTCCCGGTGAATTCGAGCAGAATGGGTCCCCCGACGACGCCCAGGGAAAAAACAGTCCCGTAGATTCCCATCACGGTGCCGCGCGAGGCGTCATCGCTCGCGGCGTTCATCCAGACCTCGCTCGCGATCCAGGCGAGTCCCAGCACGCAGCCGCTCACGCAGCGCAGAGCCAGCCAGACGCCAACCGTCGGCCACAGGCCCATGGCCAAGAGGATCAGCGCGGCGAAGCCGATGCCCCCGACCACGCAGCTCTTGAGCCCGAGCTTGGCGATCATGCGCGGGTACAGGGGCCCGAGCAGAATCACCGTCACCAGGCTCACTGCCGTGACCGCGCCGATGGCGAAGCTCGAGGCGCCGCCTCGGTTCAAGGTGAGTGCGATCAGCGGCGGCTGGAAGCCGAAGATCAGACCCACGCCCAGGCTGCTCGCGAACAGCGCGCCCAGTACCCACCGGGGAGAGGCGGATGCAACGCTCACCCGGCGGCCCCCGGCGCTTCCAGCGAGATCGTCCCCAGGCCTGCGAGACCACGTACCACTTAGGCAACAACTCCTCGCGCGCTTGAGCTACTGTCGCGCAATAAACTTGCCTGGGAGTAAACGCTATGTTACGAATTGGGCTTGCGGACCACAAGGGGATCAGGGGAAACCACGGGATCGACAAGCACGCGTGGCTGATATGCCACATCTTTCGGCTGCGCTGACGCACGGCTGATCGGTTGATTATTCTGGGAGACGGGGACACACATGACGACGCAAATATCGCGCACCGCGAACGCGGCGCTATTCAGATCGGCATCCAGCATCTCACTCGGCACCGCCATTCTCGCCGCAGCGGTGCTCTCGAGCGGTCCCGCCATCGCCGATCCGGACCCCTTGGCCGCGACGGCCGGCACCGCCACGGGTGCAGCCACGCCCGCCAAGGGCGGCGGCGAGCTGGAAGAGATCGTGGTCACCGCCGAAAAGCGCGAATCGACGGTGCAGGCCACCCCGATCGCCATGACGGCCTTGAGCGCCGGCGATCTCTCCGAGCAAAACATCGGGTCAATCCAGGACCTCGTCGGCGCCATTCCCGGTATCTCTCTGCGCACCGCGGGTCCGGGCCAAACCGAATACGAGATGCGCGGCTTGGCCTCCTCCGGCGGCTCCGTGGCGACAGTGGGTTTCTATCTCGATGAGACACCCTTATCGGCGTCCGCAGTGGCCCTCAACGGCCGCACGGTCATCGACGCCGACCTGTTCGATCTCAATCGCACCGAGGTACTGCGCGGCCCTCAGGGCACTCTGTACGGCGCAGGATCCATGGGCGGCACCATCAAACTGGTCACCAATCAGCCCAAGCTCAACACCGTCGAAGGTGGCGCTGAGGTGGACGCCTCTTATACCTCCGGTGCAAGTACCAATGGCCGCGGCAGCTTGATGGTCAATCTTCCGATCGGCGACATCGCGGCGTTTCGGTTCGTCACGACGGACAAGTACGTCAGCGGCTGGATCACCCGACGGGTGATCGCCCCCGGCGACTTTCCATTCCCGACGAATTTCGGCAATTGCGGGGTTTACTACTGTACTCGGGGCGACGTTCAGGATGCACCGGTCGAGGACGACGTCAAAGGCTCCAATCTCGAGCGCTTCGTGTCGGCGCGAGGGAGCTTGTTGATCCAGCCCATGGATACTCTGTCCATCACCGGAAATTTCATGTATCAGCGCATCGATGCCGACGGATACAACGTTTATCAATCCCCTCCGGGTTACGGCAGCGGCATCGGTGTCTATCAGCCGTACGATATTTCCGAGCCCTACTATGATTCTTTCCATCTGTGGAGTCTAAAAATCAGCTACGACATGGGTTTCGCCAATCTCACCTCGGCGTCGTCCTATTGGAGTCGCTTTGTATACCAATCGCAGGATTCGACCGAGGCGCTGCAGAACATTTTCAACTACACAAATTTCGTCGCCGGCCGCTACGTGGAGACCGATCCGACCTGGCAGATCGCCCAGGAAATCCGCCTCACGTCGCGCGGTGAAGGGGACTTTCAGTGGGTAGGCGGCCTCTACTACTCGAACCTGCACTCGGGCTACATCACCTACAATCAGGAAGTGGGTTATGTGACGACCCCGGCCTGTCCACCCTCAGCCGCCAATCCGATCGGCGGTCACTGCCCGGCGGCCGAACAGTTCACCTACACACCACCGCTGACGCTAGCCCCGAATCCCGAGGGCATCATGTTCAACGACAACAACCCCAACATCCTCAATCAGAAGGCGATCTTCGGCGAGGTTTCATACAAGCTGCGGCCGGATCTCAAGCTCACCGCGGGGTTGCGCTTCTACAAATTCGAGATCAGCAACGAGGCCAATCAAGCCGGCCTCGGCACGGCATCGGGAGATGCCACACCGACCATCGACAGCGCACGGGGGAGCAATACCAGCTTATTGCCGAAGCTTAACCTGTCGTATGAACCGAATCCCGACCTGACGGTATACAGCACGCTATCCAAGGGTTCGCGCCCCGGCGGCGTGAACCTGCCGATCCCGCTGAACCCGACCGGCTTTTATTACTGCGGAGGACCCGCCCCCGGCACCATCTTCGCGGGCGGCAGCGGTCCGAGCTTTCTGACCAGTCAGCCGGCCTATTATGCGCCGGACGACATTTGGAGCTTGGAAGTGGGAGAAAAGTCCAGGCTCGACGATCGGCGTTTCACGGTGAACGCGGACGTCTTTTACGTCAAATGGCACAACATCCAGCAGCTGATCGTGCTCTCGTGCGGCTATCCCTACAATACCAATGTCGGCGACGCGAAGACCTACGGGCCGGAAGTGGAATTGGCGGCGAAAGTCACCGACGAGCTCACGGTTGATCTTTCCGGTGCGTATACCCAGGCCTACATTAGCGCGCCGAGAGCTCTGCTGGGGCTAAGCGAGGAGCCGTCAGGCGTTTCAGGAAGTCCGCCGGTCTATCCCGGACAGCGTATCAATAGCATTCCGAAGTACACGGGCGACCTGGCCGTGATCTACGAGACGATGCTCCCTCAGGAGTACAAATTTAGGTTCCGGGCCGCAGAGTCCTACGTCGGTCCGGTCCAGGATACGGCCTATTACCGCCAGACCCTGGGGCCGTACGGCTTGATGGACTTCAGAGTGGGCGTAGGCAAGGAGCCGTGGACCGCCTCCCTGTTCGGCACCAACCTCACCAACAAGCACGCCGCGCTGACCATCGACAACACGGTCTTCGCCTGGCAGCAGCCGACGATCACCCGGGTATCGACCAATCAGCCGCGCACGGTTGGTCTCGCGTTCGAAACGAAGTTCTAAACTCTGCGCGCGAGTCGCGGACGAGAAATTCGCAGGGGGGCGGCAGCCCCCCTATTTTCCTATTATCATGGCGAAGGCGCCGCGAGAGGATGATTCGTTGACTGCCGAATCCGGAAAACCGCTCGATCACGATGCCGAGCAGCTGAGGGGATTGGGCTACGTCTCGCACTTCGAGCGCTCGATGTCGAAGTGGGAGAACTTCTCCCTGGGGTTCACCTATCTCTCCCCGGTGGTCGGCGTGTACACCCTGTTCGCGACCTCCTTCGTGGCGGGCGGCCCGCCGATGTGGTGGAACTACACCCTGGTCGGCATCGGGCAGCTCATGGTGTGCCTGATCTTCGGCGAGGTGGTCTCGCAGTTTCCGATCTCGGGGGGACTCTATCCCTGGGCGCGGCGCCTCGTCGGCAAGCGCTGGGCGTGGATGGCGGGGTGGGTGTACGGCTGGGCGCTCTGCTGCACGATGTCGGGTGTGGCGAGCGGCATCGCGCCCTTTCTCGCGCAACTGTTCGGGCTGGAAAGCACCGCGATCGCGACCACCGTGATCGCGCTCGTCCTCATCGGCCTCTCCACGGCGCTGAACTTGAGCGGTACGCGCCTCTTG
>DATHCO010000014.1:0-6932 GCA_035319505.1 Steroidobacteraceae bacterium
CGGCGGCGCAATGCGGGTGAACGTCAAGGCGGCGAGCAAAGCTGCGGTGCCGGTGAGCAACCCGATGAGCATTCGCGACGGGAGCAGCGTCGAGAGGCGTGCGTTCATACGCGCGGCGCCGCCGTATCCTCGAGAATCATGGTGAGCAGATCGTCCTCCTTGCGCCCGTCGAGCTGAGCGTCCGCCGACAGCGCGATGCGGTGGCGCAGCGCCGCGAGGGCGACCGATTTGATATCGTCCGGCAAGACGAAGGATCGCGCGGCGATGAGCGCCGCGGCCTTGGCGGCACGCACCAGCGCAATCGGCCCTCGAGAGCTGCTACCGATGGCGATTCCCGGCCAGTCACGCGTCGCACGCGCAATGCGCACCGCATACTCGACGACGGCGGCATCCACCCGCTGCCGAGCAACGAGGTGTTGTAGAGCGAGCACCGCACGCTCACTCAGCACCGGCGTCACATCGGACAACGGCAGCTGATCGCCCGACTGGTCGGTCGTCGTGCGAGTCACGACGTCGACTTCTTCGGTGAGGCTCGGATACGTCATATCGATCTTCAGCAGGAAGCGGTCAAGCTGCGCCTCCGGCAGGGGATAGGTTCCCTCGGTGTCGAGGGGGTTTTGCGTCGCGAGCACCATGAAGGGCCGAGGCAAGGCGAGGGTCTCGGCTTCGAGAGTCACCTGTTGCTCCTGCATGACTTCGAGAAGCGCGCTCTGGGTCTTCGCCGGCGCGCGGTTGATCTCATCCGCCAGCAAGATGTTGGTGAATACCGGGCCACGGACCACTCTCATCGCGTGCGTCGTCGGATCGAGCACCGCATGTCCGGTGATGTCGGAGGGCATCAGATCGGGGGTAAATTGCACGCGGGCCACCTTGAGCGTGAGGGCCTGGGCGAGCGCGCGAACGAGGAGCGTCTTGCCGAGTCCCGGCACGCCCTCGATGAGTACATGACCGGCGACCAGCAGGGCGATGATCGTTTGCTCGACGACCGACTGCTGGCCGACCAATGCGCGGGCGATCTGAGCGCGCAACTTGGCGAGCAACTCGCCGGCGCGCGCGATGGCGGGAGATTCATCGATCATGCGGCATGCCTTTCAGGGTCCTCGCTTGAGCAGAATGCGCCGGCAGGCCTCGAGCAGCGTGATCGCGGCCTGGTGCTCGTGGACGTTGCCCCCCGCATCATCCTTGAGCGCCGCGTTGATCGCAGCCGTATCGATCCCGGTGCCCACCGCCAGGCTGTCCGCGCGCCGGCGCAGATCAAGGGTGCGGAAGCCGGCGATCTGCCGTTGCGCCTCCTCCTCGAGGGCGCGCTTCACCGCGCGGCGCAGCGGCTCGAGCCTGCGTGTGCGCCACGCGAAGCGGGCGTTGGCTCGAATCTGCTCGGCCAAGGAGCGGCGCACCGGCACTTCGACCGGCAGCGGCGGACCGAATCGCGGCAGATGGCGCAAGATCAACAATACCATTGCGCCGGCGAGAAACACGATGGCGGGAGCGGCCCAGCGCCACAGGAGCGCCAGCAAGGGCTCCGGCCGCGGGGGGCGAAGAATGAGCAGCGTGTCGCGACGCTCGAGCCCGGCGGCGGCGATCAGCACCTCGGCGTGGTCACCGAGCAATAGATTGCGGTTGCTCAGGATTCCGTACGGACCGATGACGGTGAGCTCCCCGCTGCCGATGTCGACGCGCAACACCTGGATGCCCTGCGCATCGGACAGCGACCAAGTCGGCTCGTGTCGGCTCGTGAAGCAGAACTCGGCCGCTGGGGCGCACACCGTCAAGGGCGCCCGGGGGGCACCGCTCGCCACCTGCACGGTCATGGGCGCGCAGTTTTGCTCGAAGGCGAGGTAAGCGGGAAGCGGCGGCTTCGACGCGACGTCGCGATGCGCGCGCAGGACTCCGCTCCAGGACTGAAGCGCAGCGCTCGAGCGCAAGAGGCTCCCGGTGATGATCAGCCGGCCGCCCGCGTCCACCCACGATTCGAGCGACTCGATGCTTTGGTGAAGGAAGTCATCGTGCAGATCATTGACCAGCACGACCGCGTCGGGAGGCAAATCGCGCAGCGAAGCGATCTCCCGGGAGCGAATGCCCAGGTTCGTGGCGAGAAGCTCGAGGCTGTAGTACGGGTTTCGCGCCGCTTCCCCTTTCATCGGAGTCCAAATGGTGGTCTCGCCCCAGTACGTATGCATGGCAATCCACACAATGAGGGCGATGAGCCCCACCACGATCACGGCACTCACCACGTGATCGCGCTTCACGCGCCCGCTCCGTCGAGGGCAGGCCGAAAACCGTCGCAGAGTCGTGCCACGGGCTCGTTCGCCACGGCTTCGCCGGCATAGACCGCGCGCTGCCAGATGCCCACGAGCTCCGAGAAATAAGCGGCCCGCGCCGCATCGAGGCCCGCGCGCACGGCCTTCAGCGCCTCCCCCTCGGTGTAGGACTCGCCGATCTTGACTCCGAAGCGATGCACCGCACGGGACAAGGCGCCGCGATACAGAAGCGAGAGCGCATCACGAGTTCTCCCGGACCCGAGCAAGGAGAGCGCCGCAGCGCCGATGTCGTCGGGCAGCGAGCCGGGCCGAATGTCCATGTCGCCCACGTGGCTCGAGGCCGCCGGCGAGGGCACTGCGCTCGAGGGCACGCGCGATCGCAGCGTTCGAATGACCCATATCGCGACGATCCCCACGGCGACGGCACCGCCCGCCCAGAGCAGCACGCTCGCGAATCGTCCGAGGAACTGGACGAATCCGACGATCCATGCCGGTGCATTCGCCGGCGTCGCCTCTTCCCCCTTCCAACGCAGCGACTTGATCTTTTGCTGGCCGCCGAGGTTTGGGTCCGTGCTCAGCTTCGCAACCGCCGCACGGATCTCCTCGCGAGTCGAGATGCCGGGGATCGGCGCTGCGAGTACGCCGGCCGGGGGTTCGGCGGATGGCGGCGCGGTGGATGGCGGCACGGAGGCGGCGAACCCGGCTCCGGCCCAGGCGATCGACACGGCGAGCCACGCTGCGCTACGTCGCGAATACACGGCGAAACTCTTGCTCGAGATCCCACGCTTCGAGCTCGACGCGCCGGTTGAGATACAGCCCGAATCCGGCGGCAACGTAGAACGGCTCGAGGAACGCAACGACGGCGGCATAGGCGAGCGAGGAGAGCAGATTCTCCTTCGATCCGAACGGCTCGGCGAAGGCGCTCCATTGGAAATTGAACGCATGCGGCGCCAACCACGCCTGCAGCGCCAGAATGCTGGAGAACAGAGCAATCTCTGCGTTCGCGAATGCAAGCGTCATGGTGCGTGCAACTCCCCGGTGCTTGAGCGTCAGCTGGCGCACTCGGCTGCGAAGATCGGCTCCGGAAAGTCCCTCCAGCTGCAGGATCGGCTGTTTGAACGATCGTGAGGCGCTCAAGCGCTGCAGAGTCAAGGTCACCACGATCTTGGACCACCAGACCTGACGCCGTGCAGCCCAGACATCGAGCGGAGTCGTCGGTTCGCCGAACAGCGCCCGCGAAAGCGAGAACAGGACGGTCCGATCGAGCCAGGGTTTGGCAAGCCAGATCAGCAGAGCCGGCAGCCAGGATGCAATTGCATAGGTCGCGAACAGCAACGCGAAAAGCGGCACCGCGACCGCCAGGTAGCAGGAGAACACGGTCCGCAGCCACGATTGCAGCAAGCGAACGCCGAGATCGCAACCCTCCCACATCGAGCGCGGACGCAGCACGAGGGCGATCGACTCAATCTGCATGCGGCCGCCGCAGGAAGAACAGCGCCACCACCATCCAGCACGCCGCGGCGCAGCTGAACTTTGCGCCGGGCGTTATCCAGGCCGCCGAGGACCAGAACGCCTCGACCGCCGCCGCGATGACCAGCATGACCGCCGCGCCGAAGACGATGAAGCTCGTCTCTCGGGCCGCGAGCTGCAAAGCAGCGACGCGCGTGCGCCGGCCGGGCAAGAGCACGGAACGGCCGAGCCGAAGCCCCGCCGCCCCGCAAAGCACGATCGCGGTCACCTCGAAAGCGGAATGGGTCGCGATGAACGGAAAGAAGGTGCCCGCATAACCGCACGAGCTGACGTATCCCGCCACCGCCCCGCCGAGCGCGCCGTTGAAGAGCAAGACGTACGCGCTCCCCAGGCCGAACAGGATGCCCATGACGTAGCATTGAAAGGCGATCCCGATGTTGTTCATGATGTAGAAGCCGAAAGCTTCCCAATTGCCTCCGGCGTCGCGCAGGCGGCCGATCTCGGGATTGGCGGGGTTATACATCTGCTCGAACTGCGAGGCGGTGCGGCTGTCGACCACGGACAAGACCAGGTCAGGCCGATGATAGACGGCGAAGCCTAAGGCAAGCGCCGGGACCAGCACGAGCAGCGCCGCGACCGCCACGTAGCCGCGATGTGCGCGAACCATGGCGGGGAACCCATGGAGGAGGGTGCGTGAAATGCGCCCCCAGCCGTAGTCGCTCTGCCGGTAGACGATTTGATGGGCGCGGGCGGTCACGATCGACAGGCGCTCGACGAGCGGGACCGGAAAGCCGCGCGCCTGGGCGAGGGCGAGATGCTCGCAGCAGGTTCGGTAGAGCATCAAGAACCGCTCGGGCTCGAGCTGGCGCTCGCCGAGCTTCACCGCTGCCTCGAGCTCCTTCCAATGCGCCTGGTTGGCGGTCTCGAATTCCAGTGCCGTCATGGCGCGGACGCCGCCGTCGCGGCCGATCGACGCTCACCATGAAGCCAGCGCGCGACCCCGACGAGGCGAGTCGTGAGCGATGCCGGCACTCGAGTCGAGGTTCCGGACGCGGTGGCCCGCGGAGCGATGGCGGCGGCCAGCTCGGCAATCTCCTCGGCGCGTTGCGGTGTGAGGCGGCCCACGCGTGCCGCAAAGGCGGTGATCGCGATTTGCTGGCGCGTCGACAACGGCACCGGCGGCGGGAGAGGGGCCGCCTCCCCGAGCGCGTCGCCTTGCGTCACCTCGTCGCGATAGGCGACCACGGTTCCACCGGCCAAATCGCCGAGCCGCCGAGAGTCGCGGCGGAGCAAAATCGAGACGATCCCGAACGCATACCCGATCGGCAGAAAATCGACGAACCGCACGAGATTTCGGATGAGGCACCCGGCGGGGGTGATCGGGAGGCCGTTCGCCATGATCACATAGAGGCCCATGATGCGCTTACCCGGAGTCGCGGCCGCCGCCGTCAGCTCGAAGATGACGGCATACAGCCAGTTGATGACGAAGAGCAGGATGAGCAACACGCCGCCCCCGACGCGGCCAGTGGCGGCGAGCACGGGCGCGCAGGCCATGAGCAGTGCGAAGCGGATCAACGCATCGATCAGGAACGCCGTGCACCGAACCGCAAAGCCCGCGGGGCGTATCGAGATCGCGATGCCCTCGGGCGTCTCCGCCGTGATGATCGTGTCTATCGCAGGATTCAAGCCCGGATGACGATCGTGTCGGCGATATAGTCGTGGCAGCAACGCCGCGCCTCACCGAAGATCATGAGCACGTCCACGAGGCCATAGAATGGGCCTATCAAGGGAATGAGCCCGAGAAGCGAGTTGACGAAGTTGCGCAGCCAGAATATCCGGCCGAGGGTTGCGCGGGATCCGTCCTTGCGCGCAACCTTGATACCGGCGATCTTCTTGCCGATCGTCTGGGCGTTTCGCTGCACGAGTACCGCGGTGACCACGAGAAGCACGAGGTCGATGAGGAGCCCGACGTAAAACAGGGTTCCCGCAGCGACCATGGCCCCCCAGAAAACCAATGCATTGGGCCGGCCGCCGGAATGAATGACGGCGTTGAACCCTGCGATGTAGCTCGGCATCAGCGGAAGGCTGAATATCAGACCGTCGAGGATTGCCGCCCCGAGACGTGAGCCGCGCGAGGCCTTCTCGAAGGCCCCTTCGGTGGAACTCACATCGGCCACGATGCTCTGCGGCGGGGCGTATTTGTTGTTCGCTGGCGTTGACATGCGTGCTCCTTCGCGACGCTCTCGGATTAGCCCGCGCCTATCATAGCGCGAGAGCTGTGCGGACACGCGGATTAGTTCACGTTCCGGGGGGCGACGAGCGCGGCGGCGGCGATCCTAGCCCGACTCCTCGTGATAGGTATCGTTGTTCATGAATGATTCAGGACACTAGCGACGCCGGGAGGGGTAGGCGTCGATCTCCTCCAGCATCTCGGCACCGCCCAGAGCCTGCATTTGAGTCAGGATCCAATCGCGCCGCTCGAGCACGTACCGAGAGGGGGAGGTCGCCGAATAGCGCTCGGGATTCGGCAGCACAGCGGCGAGGAGGGCGGCATCGCTGCGTGTGAGGCGTGCCGCCGGCTCGTGAAAGAAGCGCTGCGCGGCCGCCTCGGCGCCATAAGTGCCGCGGCCGAATTCGGCGATATTGAGGTAGATCTCGAGAATCCGCCGCTTGGGCCAGCACGCCTCGATCAGCAGTGTGAGGTAAGCTTCCAGCCCTTTGCGCAAAAAGCTTCTCCCCGGCCAAAGATAGAGATTCTTCGCCACTTGCTGGCTGATGGTGCTCGCCCCGTGCACGCGGTGACGATGCTGGTTCATCTCGTAGGCTTTCTCGATCGCTTCGACGTCGAAGCCCCAGTGATCGGGAAATTTTTGATCTTCCGAGGCGACGACCGCGAGGGGAAGGTTCGGTGATATGTGGGCGAGATCGACCCAGCTGTGGCGAAACACGTAGCTCTTGTCGCGGTTCGTCCAGGCGGCGAGCCCGGCCTCGGCCATGAAGGCACTGAAGGGCGGGTCGATCCAGCGGAGCGAGGCGACCGCAACCACCGATAGCGCAACGCAACCGAGCGCCGTCCACAGCACGGCGCGCACGAAGCGACCCACGCTAGGTCGCGATTCGGCGCACGCTCGTCATGACCACCGTTTCGAGCGGCACATCCTCGTGGCCCCGGCGCTTCCCGGTCTTGACCGCCGCGATCTT
>DATHCO010000015.1:0-10786 GCA_035319505.1 Steroidobacteraceae bacterium
CACCGCCACGAGGGATACGCTGATCGAGAGCACGGTCGAGCCGATCTCAGCCGCACCCTTCATCGCCGCCGCCCGCGCCTCCATTCCCATTTCCTTGTAACGCGTGATGTTCTCGAGCACCACGATCGCATCGTCGACCACGAACCCGGTGGAGATCGTGAGTGCCATGAGCGAGAGGTTATCCACGCTGTAGTTGAACAGATACATCGCGCCGAGCGTGCCGATGATCGAGGTCGGAACCGCGACGAATGGGATGAGCGTCGCTCGATATTCCCTCAAGAAGAGAAACACCACGAGCACCACCAGGCCGACCGAGATCATGAGCGTGCGCTCGATGTCCGCGACGGAGGCGCGAATGGTCTGCGTTTGATCGAGCCCGATGCTCATGACGATGGTCGGATCGATGATGGCGTGCAGCTGGGGGAGAGTGGCCTTGATCGCATCGACCGTGGTGATGATGTTCGCGCCCGGCTGGCGGAAGATGATGAGGAGCGCAGCGCGGTTACCGTTGGCGAGGCCGAGCGATCTGACCGTCTGTACCGAGTCCTCGACCTTGGCGACATCGGTGAGCCGCACGGGCTGTCCGTTGCTGTAGGAGACGATGAGCGGGCGATAGTCGGCCGCCTTCATGAGCTGATCGTTCGCGCTGATCGACCAGCGCTCGGTCGCGTTGGAGAAGCCCCCCTTGGCCAGGTTTGCGGTCTCCGCGGCGACCGCCGTCCGAACCGCATCGAGCCCCAGACCATAAGCGGACAGTTGGGTGGGATTCACGTCGATGCGCACGGCGGGCGCGGAGCTCCCGCCGACGATGACCTGGCCGACTCCCGCGATCTGGGACAGCCGCTGCTGCAGGATCGTGGAAGCCGCGTCGTACAGCGCCGCGGGCGGAAGCTTGTCCGAGGTGAGCGCGATGATCATGATCGGCGCATCGGCCGGATTCACCTTTCGATACGTCGGATTGCTCGGCAGATTGCTGGGTAGATAGCTCCGTGCGGCGTTGATCGCCGACTCGACGTCGCGGGTCGCCGCCTCGATATTGCGGTTCAGGTCGAATACCAGCGTGATGCTCACCTGGCCCAACGTGCTCTGCGAGGTCATCTCGGTCACCGAGGCGATCCGCCCGAACTCGCGCTCGAGCGGTGTCGCGACCGAGGAGGCCATGATCTCGGGGCTCGCGCCCGGGAGCGACGCCGACACCGACACGGTCGGAAAATCGACCTGCGGGAGCGGCGATACCGGCAGCACCCGGAAGGCAGCAACACCGGACAGCACCACCGCCGTGGTGAGGAGCGTCGTGGCGATGGGCCGCTCGATGAAGGGTGCGGAGAAATTCATGGCGAGCCTTGCGCCGACGGCAGCGCCGCTCGACCGCGAAGTGCCGCGATGCGTGTGGCCAAGGCGTCGAAGAACAGATAGATCACCGGCGTCGTGTACAGCGTCAGAAGCTGGCTGAAGATGAGGCCACCGATGATGGCGATGCCGAGCGGTCGCCTGAGCTCGGACCCCTCGCCGTGCCCGAAGGCGAGCGGCACGGCGCCGAGCATGGCGGCCATGGTGGTCATGAGGATCGGCCGAAAGCGCAGGAGGCAGGCCTCGTGAATCGCCTCGAGCGCGTTCTTACCCTCCTTGCGCTGCGCCTCGAGCGCGAAGTCGATCATCATGATGGCGTTCTTTTGCACGATGCCGATCAAGAGCACGATGCCGATGATGGCCACCACGGTGAGCTCATCGTTGCAGATGAGCAGCGCGAGGAGCGCTCCGACGCTCGCCGAGGGGAGCGTCGAGAGGATCGTCACCGGATGGATATAGCTCTCGTAGAGCACGCCGAGCACGATGTACACGGTGATGAGCGCGGCGAGCACGAGGATCCCCTCGTTGGAGAGCGACCCCACGAAGGCCTGGGCCGTTCCCTGGAAGGTGCCGATCATCGCCGCCGGCTCGGGCAAGCGCTTCTGGACTTTCTCGATCGCGCCCACGGCCGAGCCGAGCGAGGCGCCCGGCGCGAGATTGAAGGAGATCGTCGTCGCCGGAAACTGTCCCATGTGGCTGATCAGGGTGGGTGCGCTCAATCGGGAGGCTCGGGTGATCGTGCTCAAGGGCACTGAGCCCCCGCCCGGCGAATTGATGTAGATGTCGCCGAGATTGGCCGGGCCCGCCCGATATTCCGGCTGCAATTCCAGGATCAAGTGATACTGATTGAGCTGCGTAAACAGGGTCGACACCTGCCGCTGGCCGAAGCCGTCATAGAGCGTGTCGTCGAAGAGCTGGGCCGTGAGCCCGAGGCGCGCGGCGGTGGGCCGGTCGAGCTCGAGGGCCACTTGGCGTCCGTCGTTCTGCAAGTCGCTCGCGACGTCCTCGAGCTCGGGAAGTTTCTTGAGCTCCGCGACGAAGCGATCCGCATACCGGGCGAGCTCCTTCGGATCGGGATCCTGCATGCTGAACTGGTACTGGGTGCGGCTCACGATGTCCGCGACCGAGATGTCCTCGACCGGCTGTATGTACAGGCTGATGCCGTCCACGTGCGCCGCGGCGCTCGACAGCTGCCGCATGACATCGGTGACGGAAGCGCGCTCGCTCAAGGGCTTGAGATTGATTTGAATGCGCCCGCTGTTGAGCGTCGTGTTGGTGCCGTCCACGCCGATGAACGAGGAGAGACTCTCAACGGCCGGGTTCTCGAGGATGGTGGCGGCGAGCCGCTGCTGCAGCTCCGCCATTCTCGCGAACGAGACCGTCTGCGCCGCCTCGGACACACCCTGAATCTCCCCGGTGTCCTGCACCGGGAAGAAGCCCTTCGGTATCACCACCAAGAGCAATCCCGTCATGAGGAGCGTGCCTACCGCCACGGCGAGGGTCATCCGGCGCCGCTCGAGCACCCAGTCGAGGGTGCGCTCGTAGAAATCGAGGATGTTGCGAAAGATCCGCTCCGAGACCTGATAGAAGCGGCCGCGCTCGGCCGCATCCCGGTGGCTCAAGAGCTTCGCGCACAGCATGGGCGTCAAGGTGAGCGAGATCCCCGCGGAGATCAGAATCGTCGCGCTCAAGGTGACGGCGAACTCGCGGAACAGCCGGCCGGTGATGTCGCCCATGAAGAGGAGCGGAATCAGCACCGCGATCAGCGATACGGTGAGCGACATGATGGTGAAGCCGATTTGCTCCGCGCCCTTCAACGCCGCCGCGAGCGGCGACTCCCCGTACTCCACGTAGCGGGTGATGTTCTCGATCATGACGATCGCATCGTCGACCACGAAGCCGGTCGAGATGGTGAGCGCCATCAGCGTCAGGTTGTTCAAGCTGAAGCCCATCGCGTACATCGCCGCGAAGGTGCCCACGAGGGATAGCGGCACGGCGACACCGGGAATGACCGTCGCTGCGAAGGTGCGTAGGAAGACGAAGATGACGGTGACCACGAGCGCAACGCACAGCATGAGCTCGAATTCCACATCCGCCACCGATGCCCGCACGGTCGTCGTGCGATCGGTGAGCACCGCGAGCTTGATGATGGGCGGAATCGTCGCACGCAGCTTCGGCAAGAGCGCCTTGATGCTGTCGACCACCTTGATGATGTTGGCGCCAGGCTGGCGCTGGATGTTCACGATGACCGCGGGAACCTTACTCATCCACGCCGAGAGCTGGCTGTTCTCCACACCGTCGATCACGTTCGCCACGTCTTTCAGCATGACCGGCGCACCGTTGCGGTAGGCGAGGACGATCTCCCGGAAATCCGCTGCGGTGGTGATCTGATCGTTCGCGCCGATCTGAAAGCTCTGCGCCGGACCGTCGAAGCTCCCCTTGGCAGTATCGAGACTCGTGGCGGTAAGAGCGCTGCGCACGTCCTCGAGATTCAGCCCATAGGAGGCGAGCTGCGTCGGATTCACCTGCACCCGAACCGCAGGCTTTTGGCCGCCGCTGATCGTGACCGCGCCGACGCCCGGGAGCTGGGAGATCTTCTGCGCGAGGCGCGTGTCGGTGTAATCCTCGACCTGCGACAAGGGCATCGAATCGGAGGTGAGCGCGAGCGTAAGGATCGGCGCATCCGCCGGATTGACCTTGTTATAGATGGGGGGCAGGGGCAATTGCGACGGCAGATAATTCTGGGCCGCGTTGATCGCGGCCTGCACATCTTGCTCCGCGACATCGATGTTCAAGCTCAGGTTGAATTGCAACGTGATGACCGAGGCCCCGTCCGCACTCGTCGAGAGCATCTGATTGAGCCCCGGCACTTCGCCGAGCTGGCGCTCGAGCGGCGCGGTGATCGCGGTGGCAACCACGTCCGCGCTCGCCCCGGGGTAAAATGTGAGCACCTGAATCGTCGGGTAATCCACTTCGGGCAGCGCCGCGATCGGCAACTGGCGAAACCCGACGACCCCGATCAAGAGAATCGCCGCCATCAGAAGCGATGTGGCGATGGGTCGAATGATGAAGGGCCGCGATGGGTTCATTCGGATCCCGTCGCCCGGGACCGCGCAGCCGTCCCGGCCGCGGGCTGCGCGCTCGGCTGGAGAGGGGCGGCTCGCGGCTGCACAGATTGCGCGGCGCTGCCTTTCGGCGGCAGGCTCTTGCGCGACACCTTCGAGCCGTTTTGCAGCTTGTCGAAGCCGTCGGTCACGAGCTCCTCGCCGGGGTCGACCCCGGTCACCGCCGAGGTCTCCGCCTCGGTGGCGAGGATGGTGATGTTGCGGGACCGCACCGTGCCGTCGGGCCCGACCACGTAGACGAAGGTGGTATCGTTGTTGCGCTGGATGGCGGCCTGCGGCGCGAGGTGGGCAGCGGTCAGCGTCTTCACCAGAAGACGAGCGTTCACGAATTGACTGGGAAAAAGCTCGTTGTGCGTATTCGGGAACGTCGCCCGCGCGCGTACGGTGCCGGTCGTCGTGTTGACCTGATTGTCGACGGTGAGCAGCGTACCCGTAGCGATGAGCCGCTGCTTCGATCGGTCGAGGGCCAGTACCTGCATCGGTCGGCCCAAGGCCATCGTGGCGGTCACATCGTCGATGTCGTCTTCCGCGATCGTGAAAATGACCGTGATCGGCTGAAGCTGGGTGATGACACAGAGGCCCGTCGTACCGTTTGCCGGTACGACATTACCGAGATCGATGTTGCGCAGGCCGACGCGGCCGTCGATCGGCGAGCGAATCCGGGTGTAGTCGACGTTGACCTGGGCGGCGTCGAGATTGCCCTGATCGAGGGTGACGGCCGCCTCGTCCTGATCGACGGTCGCTTGCTGGGTGGCGAGCTCCTGCTGAGGAATGGCATGATCCTTGTACGCGTTTTGGTAGCGCACGAGGTCGATTCGCGCGTTCTTGAGCAAGGCTTGATCGCGCGCGAGCTGGCCCTGACCCTGAAGGAGCGCGGCCTCATAGGGCCGCGGGTCGATCACCGCCAACAGGTCGTTCGTCTTGACGAGCTGTCCTTCCTTGAAGTGAATTTCGGTGATTTCCCCCGCCACTCGGCTCACGACCGTGACGGTGTAGACCGGCGTGACCGTGCCGAGCTCATCCAAGTACACGTCGAGGTTCCCGACCGTCACGGCCGCCGTCGCCACGGGAATGGGTGCGGCGGCCGCCGTCTTGGCCTTCGGGCCCGACACCGCCTGGATCGTGCGCCAGGCGACGAAGGCGTTGATGAGAACCATGACGGTGCAGAGAACCCAGTGCTTTCTGATGTTGGCGCTGAGCGATGAGTCGTTACCGCCCGGGCGCGCCTGATCGGTCGAATGCGAGTCGGTCATGTGCTGGCTTACCGGGCCGAGGGGTTCATTAGCCTAACATTTGCTCCTGCAGCCGAAAGATGGACGAATCATTAAAGCTGGTTAGCCGAGAGGGGGACTCAGCGCCGTGGCGGCCGCGGCCTCAATGCCCGCCGGCCGACGGTTTCGGTCTGTACGGGCGTCCGGCGCAGTTTCGTGAGGAGATCGGCTGATAGCGGATTGCCGCGGACCAGGACGAGAGCGCAGGCAGACCCGCGCACAGGCTGGCATTTCGTCGGCATTGCATGCAGGCTTGGAGGATGAGCATCGATTCGGATGATTTTCGGGTACGCGAGGGGAGCCGCGTCGACCTCCGGAAATGGCCGACGCGCATCGAGCGCATCTACCGGGATGACGATGACTATCAATCCATGCTCAAGGACCATGTCGCGAGACTGAGCCACCAGCAGCAGCGGCTGTATGCGTCCGCCAGCTACGCGGTGCTGTTGATTCTTCAGGCGATGGATGCGGCTGGCAAGGACGGCGTCATCGCCCATGTGATGTCCGGCGTCAACCCGCAGGGCTGTCAGGTGTTCAGCTTCAAGCATCCGAGCCTGCTCGAGCTGCAACACGATTTTCTTTGGCGAACCACACGCGATCTGCCGGAGCGCGGGAAGATCGGCATATTCAATCGCTCCTATTACGAGGAGGTGCTCATCGTCCGCGTTCACCCCGAAATCCTCGCCGCCGAGCGATTGCCGGGCAGCCCAGGCAGCGGTTCAAAACCCGTCTGGCGGGAGCGCTTTCGTGCGATCGTGGGGCTCGAGCGCCATCTCGCCCACAACGGCACTCGGATCTTGAAATTCTTCCTGCATCTCTCGAAGGAGGAGCAGCGCAAACGCTTCATCGCGCGCATCGATGCGCCGGAAAAGAACTGGAAGTTCAGCGAGGCGGACATCCAGGAGCGCAAGTACTGGAAGGATTACATGCGGGTCTATGAGAAGTGCCTGAGCGCCACCAGCACCAAGGACGCGCCCTGGTACGTCGTGCCGGCGGACGACAAGCCCAATGCACGGCTGATCGTCTCGCGCATCATCCTCGATGCGCTCGAGCACTTGAAGCTCGAGTTCCCCCAGGCGAGCGAAGCGCGCAGGCGCGAGCTGCAGCGTCTACGCAGGCGATTGGCAAGATGAGAAGGGCTTGTAGCGTCCTTCGAAACCCTCAGGGCAGGAGCACCGCGGCGCCCTCGAATCGGCCGGCGCGCAAGTCCGCCAGTGCCTCGTTTGCTCGGCGCAGCGGATAGGTCGTGGTGCGCGTGACGATGCCCACTTGCGGCGCCAACGCAAGGAAATCGAGGCCGTCCTGCCGCGTGAGGTTCGCCACCGATACGAGCTCGCGCTCCTCCCAGAGCAGCCGATACGGCATCGACGGAATGTCGCTCATGTGGATTCCCGCGCACACGACGCGCCCGCCCTTGCGTACCGCCTGAAGCGCCAAAGGTACGAGATCACCGACCGGCGCGAAAATAATCGCCGCATCGAGCGGTTCCGGCGGCCTCTGCTGCGAGGCGCCGGCCCACACGGCGCCGAGGCTCAGGGCGAAGCGCTCACCGATCTGATCGCCTGCCCGCACGAAGGCGAAGACCGACCGTCCCTGCCATCGGGCGACCTGGGCGACGATGTGCGCCGCTGCACCGAAGCCGTACAGACCCAGTCGCTCGGCCTGCCCGGCGATGACGAGCGAGCGCCAGCCGATAAGTCCTGCGCAGAGCAAGGGTGCCAGCGACTCATCGCTCCCCCGCTCGCCCAGCGGGAAGGCGAAGCGGGCGTCCACCGTCGCCGCCGTCGCGTAGCCGCCGTCGCGCGTATAGCCCGTGAAGAGCGGCCGATCGCACAGGTTCTCGCGCTGCATCGCGCAATAGCGACATACCCCACAGGTTTGGCCTAGCCAGGGGATACCGACGCGCTCGCCCGGCTCGAGGCCCCGAACGGCTTCGCCGATGGCGTCGATGCGACCGACGACTTCGTGCCCGGGAATGATCGGAACGCGGGGGGAGGAGAGCTCGCCGTCGACGACATGCAGGTCGGTTCGGCAAACACCGCAGGCCGCCACCTTGATGCGAACCTCCCCGGCCTTGGGCTCGAGGTCGGGGAGCTCGGTCCACTCGAGCGGCGCCTTCAGCCTCTTGAGCACCATGGCTTGCATGTGTCCCCCGAAGTATCGCTCTTGATCAAAACCAGATCCGAACACCCGCCAGGACGGAAACGTCGCCCGCAGCGGCGCCGGCCGCGCGGACGAAGTCGGCCGTCGTGCCGAAGCGGCGCTGCCAGGCAACGCCGACGTAGGGGGCGAGCTCAGGGCGAACCGCGTATCGCAAGCGAATCCCGGCATCGAGGTCGGATAAGCCCGAGCCGATTTCCCGCGCAGGATCGGCCTTGCCGTAGAGGTTGACCTCGACTTCCGGCTGCACGATGAGCCGCTGCGTGAGCAAGATATCGTACTCCGCCTTGACGCGCGCCGCCGTACGGCCCTCATCGCCCACATAGACCGTCGCCTCGAGGTCGAACCAGTACGGCGTGAGCCCCTGGACGCCAAGCGCCGCCCAGGCCCGAGGCGGGCCGCCGCCGAAGTCCTCGCGCGCGCCCGCCTGCAGATTCCACCAGCGAGCGATGATTCGATCCCAGAATGCCTCCACTCGCGCATCCTCCGTGGAGCCGCCGACTCGCTCCCCCTCGCTCCTGACCCACAGTTTGTCGTAGTCGCCGCCGTACCAGCCCTGCGCTTGCCACACCGCCGCCGCGCCTTGATCGGTTGGGCGCCACTCGAGCTGATCGAACAGGATCATTGCGAAGCGATCGGTGTCATCCATCTGCATCATCGTGCCCATCTCTCGGTACGGCATCTCAGGCAGGGCATGCGACGGGGGGGCGGGCGGCACGTGCTCTGCCTCCGACTCCTCACTTGCCTCGCTTCCCGGGTGGCTTTCGGGCGACTCCTGCGTCCATGCCATCGAGGCGTAGAGAAGCGCGCCACCGATTCCGAGCGAACCCAGCGTCCTGCGGCGTCTCACGGCTTCATCGCCTCACTCGAGGCTCTCTCGACCGCCACCTCGCGGAACATTCCGGCTTGCATGTGATAGATCAGATGACAGTGATACGCCCAGCGGCCGAGCGCGTCCGCCGTCACCCCATAAGCGAGACGCTGTCCCGGCTGAACGGTGATCGTGTGCTTGCGTACGAGAAATTCTCCTTGCTCGGATTGCAGCTCGCCCCACATGCCATGCAGGTGAATGGGGTGGTGCATCATGCTGTCGTTGACGAGCACGATCCGCAGCCGCTCACCGTAGTGGAATCGCAAGGGCTCGGCTTGCGAGAACTTCTCTCCGTTGAATGACCACATGAAGCGCCGCATGTGTCCCGTGAGGTGCAGCTCGATGTCGCGCAGCGCCTCGCGACGATCGATCGGACCACCGAGGGTGTGCAGATCGGCGTAGCAGAGAGCGCGTCGCCCGTTGTCTCGCAGACCGACCCCCGGGTCGTCCAGGCGGCTCTGCGGCTGCCGGGCGAGCGAGTCCACGCCGGGCCCGTATTCGGTGGGGACATGCCGCACGGGGAAGCCGATCTCGTGATCCATCTCGTGATCCATCGACATCCCGCCGTGGTCCATGCCCTGCATGCCCATCTCGCTCCCCATACCCATGTCGGCCATCCCGAGGAGCGGACGCGGATCGAGCGCAGGCACTTGCGCCTGCATGCCGGGCGAGGGTGCCAGCGTGCCCCGAGCGTAGCCCGTGCGGTCGATCGATTGCGCGAAGATTGTGTAAGCGCGATCCTCTTTGGGCTCGACGATGACGTCCAGCACTTCTGCCGCACCGAGACGAAACTCATCCACGCTCACGGGCTCCACGTCCTGACCATCGGCCGCGACGACCGTGAGCTTCAATCCCGGAATGCGCACATCCATGATGCTCATAGAGGAGCCGTTGATGAAACGCAGGCGCAGTCGATCGCCTCGCTGGAAGAGGCCGGTCCAGTTGGCCGCCGGTGTCGCACCGTTCATGAGATAGGTGTAGGCATAGCCTGAGACGTCGGCGAGGTCGGTCGGGTCCATCCGCATCTGTCCCCACAGGCGACGCTCATCCAGCGCCCGCCCAAGTCCCTCGAGCCTGATGTCCTTGAGCAAATCGCCGACCGTGCGTTTTCCAAAGTTGAAGTAGTCGCTCTTGAGCTTCAGCAATCGATAGACGTGCTCCGGGTCGATATCCGTCCAGTCGGAAAGCAGCACGATGTAGTCGCGGTCGACTCGATGCCGCTCGCCGCGCCGTGGCTCGACGATGATCGGCCCATAGAGCCCTGTCTGTTCCTGAAAGCGCGAGTGGCCGTGATACCAGTAGGTGCCCGACTGGTTCACGCGAAAGCGATAAACATACGTCTCACCCGGTCCGATGCCGTCGAAGCTGATGCCCGGTACCCCGTCCATGTCCGCCGGCACGATGATGCCGTGCCAATGGATCGAGGTCGGCGCCCGCAGCCGATTGGATACGCGCAACGTGATGAGATCCCCTTCGCGCCAGCGCAGCACGGGCCCCGGAAGCTGCCCGTTGACCACCGTGGCAATCCGGGGCGTACCGGTGTAGTTCACCTCGAGCTCGCCGATCTCGAGGCTGAAGTCCGTGCCCGAGAGCACGCTGGGTGCAGTCGCGGCCCTGGCCCAGCGCAGAGGGCGCGGGCCGAACAGCGCGAGCGTGGTACCGGCGGCAACGCCCTCAACGAAGCGGCGCCGCCCTGCGGACCGGGGCGATAAGTTATGTCGAGCTCGATCCATCGCTAAGTGTCCTGAATCAGAAACTCGCCGTGCACCGAGAGCGCCGCCGCGGCCCGACCGCAAGGCGCGACGACCGCGAATACTTTAGCGTATTCAAGGGAGGAGCAACGCAGCGGGCGGGGCGCCGCGGTGTTCAATGCCGGCGAATTTCTGATTCAGGGCACTAGCCCTCGATCAATACTCATTGTTCTTGGGAAGGTCGTGAGAGTCGGGGGCCGGCTCGCGATCGGCCGTTACCTGAGCGCAGCCTCGTTCATCGCGCTCGGCCTCTTCCTC
>DATHCO010000016.1:0-4527 GCA_035319505.1 Steroidobacteraceae bacterium
GGTGACCTCCTCGGTGATGCAGTTTCCGTTCGAGAATTGCATCGTTAATTTACTCGACACGCCCGGACACGAGGATTTTTCGGAGGATACCTATCGAACGCTCACGGCGGTCGATTCCGCGCTGATGGTGATCGACTGCGCCAAGGGGGTCGAGGAACGTACCATCAAGCTGATGGAAGTATGCCGTCTGCGCGATACGCCCATCATGACTTTCGTGAACAAGCTCGACCGCGACGGACGTGCCCCGATCGAGCTGCTCGACGAGATCGAGCGCCTGCTGAAGATCGAGTGCGCGCCGCTCACCTGGCCGATCGGCATGGGTCGCGATCTCCTCGGCGTGTATCACCTGCTCGAGGACACGATCTACGTGTACGTGCCGACGGAGCGGGGCCGAGCGGGCACCCACGAGACCATCGCGGGCCTCGAGAGCGAGGAAGCGCGGGAATTTCTCGGCTCCCGCTATCGCGAGTTCCTCGAGGAGGTCGAGCTCGTGCGCGGGGCGAGCCCCCGATTCGATCTCGGTCGCTACCTCGGCGCGCGACAAACGCCGGTATTCTTCGGCTCGGCAGTCAACAACTTCGGCGTGCGAGAGCTGCTCCACTCCTTCGTTCGCCACTCTCCGGCACCGCTCCCGAGAAACGCGCTCCAGCGCATCGTCGATGCGAACGAGCCCAAGTTCACGGGCTTCGTGTTCAAGATCCAGGCGAACATGGATCCCGGACATCGCGATCGCATCGCCTTCCTGCGTCTGTGTTCCGGGCGCTACGCCCGCGGCATGCGCCTTCGACACGTGAGACTCGACAAGGACATTCGAGTCGCCGATGCGCTCACGTTCCTCGCCGCGGACCGCAGCCACGCCGAGGAGGCATACGCCGGCGATATCATCGGGTTGCACAATCACGGTACCATCAATATCGGCGACACGTTCAGCGAGGGCGAGCACCTCACCTACACGGGAGTTCCGAATTTCGCGCCGGAGATATTCCGCCGCGCCGTGCTCAAGGACCCGCTGCGAATGAAGGCTCTGCAAAAGGGCTTGTCGCAACTCTGCGAGGAGGGCGCTACCCAGCTGTTCAAACCGCTGCGCAACAACGATCTCATCCTGGGCGCCATCGGACAGCTGCAATTCGAGGTGGTCGCGTTCCGCTTGCTCGACGAGTATGGGGTACAGTGCGTGTTCGAGCCCGTCAACGTGGCGATCGCCCGCTGGGTGCGAGCGCAGGATGAGAAGCGTCTCGCCGAATTTCGCGCCAAGGCATACGACAACCTCGCCATCGACCATGCCAACGAGCTCGTGTATCTCGCGCCGACCCGCGTGAATCTCGAGCTCACGCAAGAGCGCTGGCCCGACGTGGTCTTCACCAAGACGCGGGAGAACCTCGCAGCCTGACCGCCACCCGCCTGGCCCGTTCGGGCAAGCTGCTCATGCGCCCGAGCCCCGAGCGTAGAGCCCCGCGTACTCGGCGCGAATCACTTTCTTGTCCAGCTTGCCGACGCTGGTCTTCGGAATGCTCGTCACGAACAGGATCTGATCGGGCAGCTGCCACTTGCCGAAGGTCCCCAGGAGATGCTCGTGGAGCTGCTCTTGCGTTACCGCGAGGCCCGGTCGCCGCACGACCAGGGCGAGCGGGCGCTCTTGCCAGGTGGGATGCGGGATGCCGACCACCACCGCCTCGAGCACCGCTGGGTGTCCCGCGAGCGCGTTCTCCATGTCGATCGACGAGATCCATTCCCCGCCGCTCTTGATGACATCCTTCAGCCGGTCGGTGAGGTTGATGTAGCCGTCCGCATCGATCGATCCGACGTCCCCCGAGCGCCAGTAGCCGTCGATGAAGCGGTTCGCCGATTCGGGCATGTCGTAATACGAGCTCGTAATGAAGGGGCCCCGCAGGCAGATTTCCCCCACGGATTTCCCGTCGTGAGGCAGCTCTCGATCGTCCGGCCCCAGCACCTTGATGTCCACGCCGGCGCCGGGAAGTCCCTGAGTGCAGCGCACGTCCCAAAGCTCCTCGGGGCCCAGGCGCTCGGCGAGCGAGGGCTTGGGCAGGCTCAAGCTCGCGCAGGGTCCGGTCTCGGTGGCCCCGTAGGCCTGGATCACCTCGGCCCCGGTCAGCTCGCGGAGTCGCTTCATCAACGAGAGCGGCGGCTCGCTGCCGCCGCAAAGCACGCGCAACCGGCTGAGCTCCGGCGTGACCGCCAGAGTCTCGATGTGGTGCAGCATCGCGAAAAGAATCGTCGGCACCGCACCGGTCACCGTGACCCCCTCCGCGATCAGGGCCTCGACGAGCGGGGCGATGTTCTCCGTGGTAAATCGGCCGGGAAGGAGAAGCTTGTTGGCTTGCAGGGTGGCCGCCTGCGGCAGGCCCCAGCCCTGAGCGTGGAACAGGGGCGAGATGAGCATCACGCGATCCCGGCTCGTGAGACCGATGCGCACTGCGAGCGACAGCGAATGCAGGTACATCGCCCGATGGGAGTAATAGACCCCCTTCGGCCGGCCCGTGGTCCCGGTGGTGTAGCAGGCAGAGTAGGCGGAGCGCTCGTCGATGATCGGCCAATCCATGTTCGGCGATGCGGCGGCGAGCAGATCCTCGTGGTGGTGGAGCGGTGCCAGTGTCGTCCTGATCTCGGCTTTGTCCGTCATGACGATCCAGCCTTTGACGCCGGGTGCGTGCGGAGCGAGCGCCTCGGCGAGTGCAAGCAGCGTCTCGTCCACGCAGATGAACGTCGCGCGGCTGTGGCCGACGATGTAGCCCAGCTCCTCCGGCGCCAAGCGAAGGTTCAGCTGTAACAGGATCGCGCCCAGCCCGGGAATGGCATAGTAGAGCTCGAAGTAGCGCCGGCTGTTGAAGTCGAGCACGCCCACTCGATCACCGGGGCTTACACCGAGAGAGCGGAGCGCGTTCGCGGCTCGGCAGACGCGCTCATAGCAGTCGCGATAGGTGTACCGTTCCCAGGCCCCGGCCGTTCGATACAGAATCTGCTGCTCTGCGTGAGTTCGTGCAGCGTGCCGAATCAGGGTCGTCAGGTTGAGCTGATAGTCATCGCCCATGGTGGACGGACAGCCGCTCACGATTCGGCCAGCCGCGGCAGAGCGTCCCGCGTTGCTCATATTCGTGTCTCCCCAGGGTCCCCCCGCCGAAGTACCACAAGCCGCCGGGCGACGCAAAGACGCCCGGCACGACGAGAATCTCAAAGCGCGGCGCGTCGCGGCCGAAACGTCCGCACGCGCGCGGCAAAGGCCATCTCGGCGACGCTTGCGCGTTTCGAGCGGTGGTGCAGACTCTCCCCGTAGCGCAGCCGAGAATATCGCCTGCAAAGAGCGCTCACTTCCCGGGCGAGATCGGGCCGCTCGCGCGCGATCCGCGCGCCGAAGGATTCCGCCCCTTCATACGCTTTGCGCGGCAGGCCGACCGCTGCCAACTTGCTGCACAACCGATCATAGGCTCGAGCCAGGGGGTCCTTGGACTCGCGGCGCTGCTCGCGACGTACCTGCCAGGTGAGCCAGGCAAGGGCCAGAACGAGGCCGAAGGCGAGCACCATCGCGACCTTCTGACCGTCGGGCTCCGGGATATGCAAAAGAGCGAGCAGGTCGTTCTGTGAGCTCTGATCGTAGAACAGGATCCGTTCACGCCACAGCTGGCGCAAGGCATCGACCCGCAGGCGCATGTCGGTGATCCAGGGGATGCCCTCGCTCCAGCGGACCGGCTCACCCGACTGCACGGCATCCTTGAGGTCCCGTTCCACCCGCTCGGGCGCGATCGCGGTCGTTGGATCGATGCGCAGCCACCCCCGCCCCTCGATCCAGATCTCGTCCCAGGCGTGCGCATTGCTTTGCCGCACGATCCAGTAGTCGGCGAAGCGGTTGAATGCGCCACCGTAGTATCCCGTGACGACGCGAGCGGGAATGCCCGCGGCACGCATCAGGGTGGCGAACGCGGACGCATAATGACCGCAAAACCCGTGCCGGGTGATGAACAGAAATTCGTCGACGGAGTCGTCCGCCAGGGCTGGGGGCTTCAACGTGTAGTAAAAGGGCTGCTGCCTGAACAGATCCAGCACGGCGCGTACGTAGCCCATGTCGTCGGGGTGCTCATCGCGCAACCGATGCGAGAGCTCGAGCGTCCGCACATTGCGGCCGGGCGGCAGCAAGGTGTCGCGCCGACGCATCGTCGCACCCAAGGGTTGGCTCGCTTGGACTTGCGTGTAGGAGGTGGCGCTCACTTCGATCGGCCGTGTGATGGCTCGAGGCTGCACCAGCATGTAGTCGCTCGTCAGCCGCGCGTCGGCGAGATCCCAGCGCTCCGGCCAGTCGAGGGCGAAGATCCAGTTGTGCTGATGGGGCTCCAGGCTCACGACGTATCGATAAGCGCCGCCAGCAGGAGTCAGCGCGGCCGGCGCGAAACTGCCGACCGCCTCGCGGCGCCACGTGTGTCCATCGAAATCGTGCAGCACGGGACCGCGCCAGTAGCGCTCGTGCGGCGGCGGTGTGGTGGCCGTGAAGCGCACGCGAAAGGCGATCTCATCGGA
>DATHCO010000017.1:0-7190 GCA_035319505.1 Steroidobacteraceae bacterium
CCTTGCGTTTGACTCACGCACGAATCGGGTTCCAGGGATATGCGGCACAGGGTCTTGAGCACACCGATGCCGTAGCGCCGACCGAGCAGGAACCAGCCGGCGTCGGGAACGAGGCAGGCCAATACCGATGAGGTAAACAGCAAGCCCAGGCTTTCCCACCCTTCGGCCAGCGCGCCCGCCACGATCAGGGTCGGCATGGCGGGCACCGGAAAGCCTATCTGATCCAGGAGCACGTTTGCGGCCACGATCAAAAGGCCGTATTGCGCGATGAGCAAGGCCACGTGATGCATCATGCGACCGTCCGAACTCGGCGCCGCTCGATGTCGGGAAGGAGCGCGGCCGTTACGCCCAGCAGCGGCAGGAACGCGCATACGCGGTACACGAACTCGATGCCGTAGCGATCGGCGACGCTCCCAAGTACCGCGGCGCCGATGCCGCCCATACCGAAGGCGAAGCCGAAGAACAGACCCGACACGGCGCCCACCTTGTCGGGCATCAGTTCCTGGGCGAACACGAGGATTGCCGAGAACGCCGAGGCCAAGATGAAGCCGATGAGGAAGCTCAAGAGCAGGGTCGCCTGCAGACCGACGTAGGGCAAGCACAGTGTAAAGGGGGCAACGCCCAGAATGGAAAACCAGATCACCCGCTTGCGGCCCACACGATCGCCCACCGGCCCGCCGATCAATCCGCCGAGCGCGATGGCGAACAGGAACACGAACAGGTACACCTGCGCCGACTGCACCGGCAGGTGAAACTTCTCGATCAGGTAGAAGCTGTAGTAGCTCGTGATACCGGCGAGATAGAAATACTTCGAGAAGACGAGCGTGAGGAGGATGATGACCGATCCCAGGACTCGGCGCGACGATACCGGGCGAGCCGTCGCTGCGCGGGTGCGCCGCTCCGTGCGCGCATCGAGATGCCGGCGCTTGTACCAGGAGCTCACGTTCCACAGCACAGCGATGGCGAGAAGCGCCGCCGGAGTGAACCACGCGACGCAGGCCCGGCCATGCGGAATCACGATCCAGGCCGCTAGCAGCGGACCGACGGCGCTGCCCGCACTCCCACCGACCTGAAAGATCGATTGCGCCAAGCCGTGTTGACCGCCCGAGGCGAGGCGCGCGATACGCGACGACTCGGGATGAAAAACAGCAGAACCCGCGCCGACCAGAGCGGCCGCCGCCAGGATGCTCGGGTAGTTGGGCGCCGCGGCCAAGATGGCGAGCCCGATCAGAGTAAGGCCCATCCCCATACTCAAGGAGTGCGGCTGCGGATGCCGGTCGGTGTAGGTGCCGATGAGCGGCTGCAGGACCGAGGCGCAGATCTGGTAGGTGAGGGTGATGGCGCCGATCTGGGCGAAACTCAACTCAAACTCACCTTTCAGCAAGGGATAGATCGCGATGATCAACGACTGGATCATGTCGTTGAGGAAGTGCGAAAAGCTGATCGCACCCAGCACCTTGAAGCGCGCCGGGGCGATGGCGGGGAGTGAGGTCTCGTTTAAGCCATGTTGCATGATCGCTCGAGCTCGAAAAGATGCACCGTCAGAACGCCACGGGGTCTCTAAGCTACTAGCTCTTTTCGCGCCTGTCCTGCGAGAATGCGCCGATGGATCGCTTCGAGCCCTATGTCTTTCTGAGGGGCCTGGCGTCGCGCTGGGACCTGCTCGCATTCGCCGTCGTCATGGGCTTGATCGCCTTTCTCGGCGAGACCGCGCGCGGTCTGTTCGTGCCGCTCACCCAGCTCGCAGTCACGCCCCTCTCGCTCGATCCCGGGCATTTGCCGGAGTACGCCGCGCGCACCACGTTTCGTATGCTCGCGGCGCTGGTTTTCTCGCTGCTGTTCACCTTGACTTACGCGACCTGGGCGGCGAAGAGCGAGCGCGCCGGGAGGTTGCTCGTGCCGATTCTCGACATTTTGCAATCCGTGCCGATCCTGGGCTTCATCTCGATTACGAGCGTATTCTTTCTGTCGCTCGCTCCGGGACGGGTGCTCGGAGCGGAATTCGCTGCGATCTTCGCGATCTTCACGAGTCAAGCCTGGAACATGGCGTTCAGCTTCTATCAGTCCTTGCGCACGGTGCCGACCGAGCTCAGCGAGGCGGCCGAATCGTTTCAGCTATCGCCCTGGATGCGGTTCTGGCAGCTCGAAGTGCCCTTCGGGCTGCCCGCGCTCGTGTGGAACATGATGCTGTCGATGTCGGGCGGGTGGTTCTTCGTCGTCGCTTCCGAATCGATCAGCGTGGGCCACTCGTCGGTGGCCTTGCCCGGCGTCGGATCCTACATCGCCCTCGCCATCCAAGAGAGGAATCTCTCCGCCATCGGCTGGGCGATCCTCACCATGTTGATCGTGATCCTGCTCTACGATCAGCTGCTGTTTCGTCCGCTGGTGGCCTGGGTCGACCGCTTCCGCGTGGAGCAGGAGCCCGGCGAGCGAGTGCCCGAATCCTGGGCGCTCACGATGATGCGCCGCTCGCGCTTCATCCGGGCGGTCACGCTGGCCTTTCACACCCTGGTGATGTGGACCAGCCGCTTGATCAGGCGCAGCGAGGAGCCGCCGCCCGTCGAGATCGTGCAGCGACCGAAGCGCAGTTTCGATCTTCTGTGGGTCTCCTTGGTCGCTCTGGCGGTGGTGCTCGGCACCTGGCATATCATCGCCGGGCTCGTCGCCTCGACCTCGCTCGCCGAGGCCTTGCACGTGTGCGGCCTGGCGCTCGTCACCATGGTGCGTGTGTTCATCTTGATCGCGCTCGCGAGTCTCGTCTGGGTGCCGATCGGGATCTGGGTCGGGATGCGCCCGCGCGCAGCGGAGATCGTGCAGCCGATCGCTCAGTTCATGGCGGCATTTCCAGCCAACTTACTGTTCCCCCTGGCCGTCTACGGCATCGTGGTGCTGAAGCTCAACCCAGACATTTTTTTGAGCCCGCTGATGATCCTCGGCACCCAGTGGTACATCCTGTTCAACATCATCGCCGGTGCCACGACCATTCCCGCGGAAATGCGCTATGCCGCGACCAACTTCGGGATCAGGGGTTGGCTGTGGTGGCGCAGGGTGGCGCTGCCCGCAGTGCTGCCGTTTTACGTGACGGGTGCGATCACCGCTTCGGGCGGATCGTGGAACGCGGCTCAGGTCTCCGAGCTCGTGACCTGGGGACACACGGAGATCCGCGCGCGGGGGCTCGGCTCCTACATTGCCGATGCGGCGGCGGCCGACAACTTCCATCGGATCGTTCTGGGCGTCGCGATCATGAGCCTGTTCGTCGTCGCCATCAACCGACTGTTCTGGCGTCCCTTGTATCGCTACGCCGAGCGCAAGTACCGGATGACCTGACAGGATGCGCTCATGAACGAACTACCGCTCCTGCAGAGTAAAGACGTGCGCAAGGCTTTCCCGAAGCCCGACGGCGAGGAATTGCTGGTCCTCGACGGAATGAATCTGGAGCTGCGCGAGGGGCAGATCATGGGGTTGCTCGGCCGCTCAGGCTCCGGCAAATCGACGCTGCTGCGCCTCATTGCAGGGCTCGCCGAACCGAGCGCCGGAGACGTCAAGTACCTGGGGCAGCCGGTGGTGGGCCCGGCCCGCGGCATCGCCATGGTCTTCCAGAGCTTCGCGCTCTATCCCTGGCTCACCGTATTCGAAAACGTCGCTCTCGGCCTGGAAGCGCAGCATGTTCCGCGCGGCGAGATCCGCAAGCGATCGCTCGCCGCCATCGACCTGATTGGGCTCGACGGGTTCGAATCGGCGTACCCGCGCGAGCTCTCGGGCGGCATGCGCCAGCGAGTGGGCTTTGCCCGGGCGCTCGTCGTGCATCCGAACATCCTGCTGATGGACGAACCGTTCTCGGCCCTGGATGTGCTCACCGCGGAGACGCTGCGCACCGATTTCCTGGACCTGTGGAGCGAGGGGCGGATGCCCATCAAGGGCGTCATTCTCGTCACCCACAACATCGAAGAAGCCGTGTTGATGTGCGATCGGTTCTTGGTGTTCGGGAGCAATCCGGGTCGGATCTTGAGCGAGATCAAAGTCAACTTGCCGCAACCGCGCAATCGGCTCGATCCGAGCTTCCGCGAATTGGTCGAGCGCATCTACGTGGAGATGACTGCGCGTCCGAAAGGCGCCGGGGTCGGGCGGCAGGAGCGCTTTCCGGGGCTCGGCATCGGCAGCGTCCTACCGCCGGTGGGGTCGAACTTGATTTCCGGCCTCATGGAGGCCGTCGCCGCTCCACCCTTTAACGGCAAGGCGGATTTGCCCGTGATCGCCTCGAACTTGCAGATGGAAATCGACGAGCTGTTTCCGGTGGCCGAGACACTGCAGCTGTTGCGCTTTGCGGAGCTCGAGGGGGGCGATCTCAAACTCACCGAAGACGGAAAGGCGTTCGCGCAGTCGGACATCGACGGGCGCAAACGGATCTTCCTGCGTCACCTGCTCGCCTACGTGCCGCTCGCCGCGCACATCCGTCGCGTGCTCGACGAGCGCGCCAGCCATTCGGCGCGCAAGAGCCGTTTCATCGACGAGCTCGAGGACTTCATGAGCGAGGAGGAGGCGGAGCAGACCCTGCGCTCGGTGGTGCGTTGGGCCCGCTACGCCGAAGCATTCGCCTACGATGACGAGAATGCCATGTTCAGCTTCGAGAATCCGACATAAAATGGACCTCATCATGAGCGATGCGGCCTCGCCCTACCTCAATCTGCATGTGCCTCCCGACGAGATGGTGAAGTACATCCAGAATCTCATGAAGCTGCCGCACGGGGAGATCGCGGCCGGCTCGGCGATGACGCTGGCACAACGGCAATGGGGCGGTGACTCGCCGCTCGCGCGGGCAGCGCTCCTGCGCTGGGGCGCACTCAATTTGGCCTTTCAGGACAAGCGGTTGGAGACCTGGACGGTGGCCCGCGAGCACGATCGCATCCAAGTCCCTGCCGCCCTGGTGGCGGCGGCCGCGGTGGCGCCGCTTCTCATCGACAACGAGCGCGCGGTTTTCGACATCCCGGCGTTGCTCGACGCGACTCTGCAATTTCAACCCCCCGCGGGACAGGCGTAGGCTGCCTGGGCCGGTGAGGGGCACCTAGAGCGCCATGGCGACTGCCGTACAGCCTGCGCCGATGCCGCGCTTCGGGGTGCTACGCACCATTGCGCTGTACAAGCTGCTGAAAGTCGTGCTGCTGCTGCTGATCGCTTACGGCGAATCGCTGCTGAACGATGCGAACCTGTCGGCGAAGCTTCTGTCCTGGGCGGCCAACCGACCGCACGGGCTCGAGCACGATCTGGTGACGCGCGCGCTCGTATGGTTCAGCGGCTTATCGGCTTCTCGCGTGCACGCGCTGCGCTTCGTCACCTTGACGTACGCGGCCGTTTTCGCCGTCGAGGGAGTCGGGCTGTGGATGCAGCGCCGCTGGGCCGAATGGCTGACCGTCATCATCACCGCCTCGTTGATTCCCTTCGAGCTGTGGGAGCTCATCCACCGCCCGTCCATCGGCGCGGCGGCGGTACTCATCGCCAACTGTCTGATCGTGGGCTACCTCGGCTGGCACGTATCCACCCGGTCCCAGCATTAGGCTCCCGTCCGGGTAATGCATGCGCGGTTCACGCGCATCACTCAAGTGCAAAAGGCTTGTTGCTGCGCACGCCTGCCGCGCGCCCGTCGCGTATGTGAAATGATCTTCATCTCGGCTGATTCGCGCCGATCGGGCGTATTCTTCGGGTCGCTCGTCACCACCACTGTTGGAGAACCCATGAATAAGTCCGGAACCTTGATCGCCTCTGCCTTATTGTCAATCGGCATCGCTGCCGCTGCGATGGCCGCTGACATGCCGAAGGCCGCCGCTCCGATGGCCGCCGATACGCCCGCCGCCGGCTCGACCGACGCCGGCACGGCAAAGCCCGCCGGGAAGAAGCACAAGGGCGGCAAGAGCGGAAAGAGCAGCGGAAAGAGCAACAAGAAGCCGACGGGGTCGAACCCGCCGGCGACCAGCAAGTAATCCTACGGCAAGCGCCCCGGCCACCTCACAGGGTCGGGGCGCTCTTGGCTCGATCTGCGTGGGGTCCGCATTCGCAAGTCGATCGACGATGTTGCGCGCCTGGCTCGGGTTGCGCTGACCCCGATCCTTCTCATTTCCACCCTCGGCCTACCGTGATGGCCGGCCCGCTCGATCAGCGATCACGCTTGAACGCCCTGTCGGCGCTCCACATCGCGCTCGTCGTGGTGACGTCGCTCGTCGATGGGTAGCGCGAGGATTCGCAAGAACTTAAGATGGGCGTGCATGAGGCGATCGCTGGCATGAGGGACGCGCGGAGCAGGGGTCGAGCGGCGAGCACGGCGCCCGCGCGGGAGCACGCTCCACAAGGCTGCGCACGGATGCGGCTCGCTCGCGGCTGCGCGGCGGTGGCCGCCGCGGCGATCTTCGTCAATGCAGCCTCGGGTCAGGTCATACCTGGAACCCGTCCGAGCCAGGTTCCCGGGGGAACGACCCTGCCAATGCCGGACGAAGCCCCGGCCACATCCTCGCCCGAGAAATCGGACAAGGCGGCCAACAAGGCCTTCAAGGAGGGTATGAAGGCGCTCGATAAGGCCAAGGAGCTCGAGGCGGCGGCGGCCACGGCGCCGAACCCCGACAAGAAGGCCAAGGCGATGGAGAAACTCGGCGACGAGTACAACAAGGCGCTCGATGAGTTCACGGAGGCACTGAGCAACAAGGCGGACATGGTGGAGGCGTGGAATCAGGTGGGATACGTGCACCTGCGACTCGGCGCCTTTCGCGAAGCGCTCGATGATTACAACCACGCACTGGCGCTCAAGCCCGACCTGCTCGATGCGGTCGAGCATCGCGCCGAGGCAAACCTCGCGGTCGATCGGCTGGACGAGGTCAAAATCGCCTACATGGATCTTTTCAACCATGCGCCCGCATCGGCGGCGCAGTTGATGGCCGCAATGCAGAAGTGGCTCGCCGTCCACCAGAGCGATCCGAGTGGCATGCGCGCTTCCGATGTGGACGCGTTCAGCAAATGGCTGGCCGAGCGCGACGGGATCGCGAAACAAACGGCGTCGGCGCAGTAGTGTCCTGAATCAGAAATTCGCCGGCATTCGAACGCCGCGGCGCCCCGCCCGCTGCGTTGCTCCTCCCTTGAATACGCTAAAGTATTCGCGGTCGTCGCGCCTTGCGGTCGGGCCGCGGCGGCGCTCTCGGTGCACGGCG
>DATHCO010000018.1:0-16715 GCA_035319505.1 Steroidobacteraceae bacterium
TGGCGGCGATGTAGGCCACGCCTTGGGCGAGTTGCGCTGGATACTGCTGGGACTGGGGACAGTGGCGATCGGCGCGATTTGGTGGTGGTCGACGCGCCGCTCCGCACAGGCTCCGGGGCACGCGGAGCTGCGCGAGTCGAGCGTGCTCACCCCTCCGGCCCCCAAGCCGGCCCCTGCCGAATCGCTGCCTGCCGACAAGCGCGACTACTCGAGCGCACCACGCACTCGCCTGAGCGAGAGCTCCCACGCCGGCGAGAGCGGCGATCGGGGCATATCACCGCTCGAGCCCCTCAGCATCCGCACGCTGGACCTCGAGCCGGTGCCGCCCCTCGATGAGCCGATGATGCCTCACGCCGATCTGATCGAAGTGACCTTGGATCTGAGCGCGGATAGTCTCGCAGCAAGCCCCGGCCACCCCGATTCGCGGGAGCACGCCTCACCGCTGGCAGCGCCTGCCCCCGCGTCGGTAACGGCTCCCGTAGCGCCTCCTGCGCCTGCGATAACTCCGACGGCAGCGACGACAGCATCGAACTCGGTACGGCTGCGGCCGAGCACGGAGACGAGCGACCGCTTTTCGGCGACGATCACGCAGGAGCCGAACAGCAGTGAAGCCCAGCGGATTCTGGCCGTGCGAGTCTGTGCGGTCGGCGATTCCCGCTGGTCGGGAGCGGAGTTGATGGCCAAGCTCGAGCTGCACGGGTTGGCGCATGGGCGCTATCAGGTCTATCACCGCAAGCACACCGACGGTCGCAGCATATTTTGCGTTGCGAGCCTCGTCGAGCCGGGCACCTTCGATGTGACGCGCATGGCTCAGGAGGAATTTCGCGGCGTCAGCCTGTTTGCGGTGCTGCCGGGACCGCTCGAGCCGCTGCAGACCGTCGACGCGCTCCTCACGACCGCACGCGATCTCGCGAGAGAGCTCACCGGAACCGTGCAGGATGCAAGCGGTATCCCCTTCTCGCCGCAGCGCGTCGCGCAGCTGCGCGAGGAGGTGGCCCGCTTCCAGGCAACGCTGCCGTGAGCGCCATCGCATGGCTGCGCCGGGCGAAGCGGATTTGAGCAGGCGAGCGGCCGCCTCCCGCGCCGCCGAGCTGCGCGAGCTCCTGGAGCGCTACAACTACCGCTATCACGTGCTCGACGACCCGGAAGTTCCGGATGCGGAATACGATCGGCTCATGATCGAGCTGCGCGGGATCGAGAGCAAGTATCCCGATCTCGCGACCCCCGACTCGCCGACGCAGCGCGTGGGCGCAGCGCCGGTCGCGGCGTTCGGGACGGTGCGACATCGCATTCCCATGCTCTCGCTCGATAACGCATTCAGCGAGGAGGACGTGCGCGATTTCGATCGGCGCGTTCACGAGCGTCTGGCGAGGGCAGCCTCGATACGCTACGCCGTCGAGCCCAAGCTCGACGGGCTCGCCGTGAGCGCGCGCTACGAGAGGGGCTCCTATGTTCAGGGCGCCACGCGCGGCGACGGCGAAACGGGGGAGGACATCACGCAGAATCTGCGCACCATCGGGGCGCTGCCGCTGCGGCTGCGCGGGGCGAACGTGCCGCGCGTGCTGGAAGTGCGCGGCGAGGTGTTCATGCCGATCGCTGGATTCGAGCGCTTCAACAAAGAGGCATTGGCGCGCGGCGAGAAGGCCCTGATCAACCCACGCAACGCCGCGGCCGGGAGCCTCCGCCAGCTCGACCCGCGGGTGACGGCAGCGAGGCCGCTCGACCTGTTCATCTACGGCGTGGGCTTCGTGGAGGGCGGCGAGCTGCCAGCGCATCACAGCGAGGTGCTCGGGGCGCTGCGTGGCTTCGGATTCAAGATCTGCCCGCAATCGCGCACGGTCCAGTCGATCGAGGGATGTCTCGGGTACTACCGCGAGATCGGGGCAATGCGTGCCAAATTGCCCTATCAAATCGACGGCGTGGTGTACAAGGTCGACGACATCGAGCTGCAGCGCAAGCTCGGCTTCGTCTCGCGCGCGCCGCGCTGGGCAATCGCCCACAAGTTCCCCGCCGAGGAGGCGCTCACCACGGTACGCGACATCGAATTCCAGGTCGGCCGCACAGGAGCCCTCACGCCGGTGGCGCGGCTCGAGCCCGTATTCGTCGGCGGTGTCACGGTCAGCAACGCGACTTTGCACAACATGGACGAGATGACGCGCAAGGACGTGCGGGTGGGCGACACCGTCGTGATTCGGCGGGCGGGCGATGTGATCCCGGAGGTGGTGCGCGTGCTCGAGGAGCGCCGCCGCGCGGGCGCGAAGCTCAAGCCGCTCCCCAGGCGCTGTCCCGTGTGCGGATCGCCGGTGGTGCGCGAGTCCGATCAGGCGGTCGCACGCTGCAGCGGCGGCCGGACCTGCTCCGCGCAGCGCAAGGAGGAGATCAAGCACTTTGCCTCGCGTCGAGCGCTCGATATTCAGGGGCTCGGCGACAAGCTCATCGAGCAATTGGTGGACCGAGACTGGGTCCGCACTCCCGCCGACCTGTTCGAGCTCGATGCGGCCAGGCTCGAGACGCTCGAGCGCATGGGTGAGAAATCGGCCGGGAAGCTCCGTTCGGCCATCGCCGCCGCCAAGCGTACCACGCTCCCGCGCTTCCTATACGCACTCGGCATTCGCGATGTCGGAGAGGCCACGGCGCTCGTTCTCGCTCAGCACTTCGGCGATGTGAAGGCGGTGGCGGGCGCCTCCCTGGAGGAGATCCAGCGCGTGCCCGATGTGGGTCCCGTCGTTGCGCGCAACATTCGCGCCTACTTCGATGATGCCGAGAACGCGGAGCTTCTCGCGCGGCTGCTCGCGAGCGGGATCACGTGGCCAAAGCAGGAGCGTGCTCGCACCGCGGGAGAGCTCGCCGACAAGACCTTCGTGCTCACCGGCACGCTTGCCGAGCTCACCCGCGAGGCGGCTCGGGACGCGATCGTCGAGCGCGGCGGCAAGGTGAGCGGTAGCGTCTCGAAGAAGACCGACTACGTCGTCGCCGGCGCCGAGCCCGGCTCGAAACTCGACAAGGCTCGGGAGCTCGGGATCACCGTGCTCGACGAGGCCGAATTCATGAGGCTGTTGAAGAAATAGCGGGCCCGAGCGGGCCCGCTCGATGATGAGACTCTCAAGGGTTGCTTGGCGGCGAGGGCCCGGCGGGCGGGGCAGACGCCGGGGGCGCGGCGCCCTGGGGCGCGGGGGTCGTTGCCGAAGGTGCAGCGCCTGCCGGGGGCCCTGGCGGGGAGGATGCACCCGCTTCGGGCTTGCTGCCGCTCGCTGCCAGATTCCGCTCGATCTTCGCGTTCTTCTTCAAGTCCTCGATGTAGTCGTGCAGTTTCTTCTGCATGATCGGATTGACGAGCTGCTGCTTGTTGACGGAATCGAAGGAAGGCGGCCGGGTGTCCTCGAGCTCGATGATGTGCCAACCATATTGCGTCTCGACGGGCTCCGGCGTGAGCTCCCCTTTCTTCAGCCCCTTCACCGCATCCGCGAATGGCTTGACCATGCGCGCCGTATTGAACCAGCCGAGATCGCCACCCCTGCTCTTCGAGCCGGGATCGATCGAATTATCCTTCGCGAGGTCTTCGAACTTGGCTCCGTGCTTGAGCTTCTTGATGAGCTGCACGGCCAGATCCTTTTTGTCCTTCGCGACCAGGATGTGCCGGGCGTGGTATTCGGTGAGGTCGGTGGCGGCCGCTTGCCTGTCGAACTCGGCGTGCAGCTCGGCATCGGTCGGCTGGTGGTCCTTCAGGAACTTCTGGACCTCGGCGTCCGCGAGCACACGCATCTGCACGAGTCCGAGCTGCGCCTGCACGTCGGAATCCTTGTCCGTGCCGTCCTTGGAGCTCTGGTTGGCGACCAGCCGGGTATTGATCAGGTCGTCGAGCACCTGATTTCTTTGCTCCGACGTGAGTTGATCCGGGCGCATCTCGGCCTGCCCGGGCTGCCTGCCCCGCAACAGGTCCTTCACGTACACGTCATATTCCGCGCGCGAGATGGGGATACCGTCGACCTGGGCGACCGGCGGCGAGGCGGCGGCAGCGGGTGCGGACGCCTGTTCGGTCTTGGCGCAGGCGGTCAAGAGCCCGACGACCGCCACGGGCAAGGACAGGGTCAGCGGGAAAGATGCTCTCATGTGAATCCTTTACGCAAAAAAGGCGCCAGCGGCCCACGCGGCCGACGCGCCCAAGGGCGGGCAGTTTAAGGTAATTCCTTCGAAAATGCCGAAGAATCGACTGCAGGCGCTCGAGAGGCAGCGCCGCTCACTCTCCGGGGGGCGGCCGGGCCTCGATCGCCACGGCGTGAATCTCATGCTTCAGAAGCTCGGCGATCGCGGCGTAGACCGCACGGTGGCACTCGAGCGGCGGCTTGCCGCGAAAGGCCTCCGACACGATACGCACCCGAAAATGGCTCCCTCCAGCCGCTGCGCCGGCATGCCCGGCGTGCAGGTGACTTTCGTTGACGACGCTGAGCTCGAGCGGTGCAAATTCCGCTACCAGCCTCTCGCGCAGCCGCTCCTCGAGCGAGCTCATGGAGGTGCCCTGTCGGAGCGCGCCGCAGCGCTGTCCGGAGGCGCGGGTTTGGTCTTGCCGTGAAGCCAAACGACCTGCGGGATCATGAACACCAGCATGGCCGCGCTGATGCCGAACACCTTGAAATTCACCCACACGCCCTCGGCGAAATTATGCGCCACATAGATGTTCGCGGCCGCCAGCATCGTGAACCAGCCGACCCACAGCAGATTGATGAGCATCCAGGTGTGCGGGGATATCTCCAGAGGCTCGTTGAACACCGCCTCGAGCATGCGCCGGGCGAGGGGCTGCTTGCCGAGGACCGTGCTCGCGAGAAATGCGAATGCGGTAAGGGCGAGCAGCACCGTAGGCTTCCATTGGATGAAGCGTTTGTCATGCAGCAGGAGAGTCGCACTCCCCAATACCAAGAGCACGGCGACCGTGATGACGTGCATCGGCTTGAAGCGTCCGGTGCGCAGTCGATGCACGAGCATGGTGAGCGTGCAGGCGAGCATCAGGGCAGCCGTCGCCCAATAGATGTCGACCGTTTTGAATACCACGAGGAAGATAGCGAGCGGCAGCCATTCGAGCAGCTGGGTCATGCGGATATCATAGCCTTTGCATCATGAGCATCTACCTGCAACTTCACCCGATCTCGCCTCAAAGGCGCTTCATCCGCCAAGCAGTCGACTGCCTGCGTAGCGGCGGGGTCATCGTCTATCCGACCGATTCCTGCTACGCCCTCGGTTGCCACATCGGCGACAAGGCCGCCTTGGAGCGAATCCGAGCCATTCGCGAGACCGATCGCAACCATCACTTCACGCTGGTGTGCCGGGACCTTGCCGACGTCGGCAAGTATGCCTTGGTTGACAATTGGCAGTACCGGTTGTTGCGTGCCCATACGCCGGGCCCGTACACCTTCTTGCTCAAGGCCTCCCGCGAGACCCCGCGCCGTCTGAAGCACGAGCGCCGCGGCACGATCGGCTTGCGAGTTCCGGACCACCCCGTGTCGCAGATGCTGCTCACTGAATTGGGCGAGCCGGTGATGAGCTCCACGCTCCTGTTGCCGGGCGAAGAGCTGCCGCTTACCGATGCGAGGGAGATCTACGAAAGACTCGAGCACGCGGTCGACCTCGTACTCGACGGGGGCAACTGCGGACTCGTGCCCACCTCGGTGATCGATCTGTCGGGCGATCACGCCGAGGTGATTCGGGTCGGACGCGGCGATGTCACCCCCTTTGCCGGCGCAGCGACCGTATAATACCCATGCAATGCGGGCAGCAGAGCTCGTGTTTATTATAAAATAACGAGTGTAAGCGTTGGATTTACCTGCATTTTTATCTAAAATTTCCTACTGGGCAATTCCGGTCCTCTTTGCGATCACCCTGCATGAAGTCGCACACGGATGGATGGCTAGATACTTTGGCGATCGGACCGCCGAGATGCTCGGTCGCTTGAGTCTGAACCCGCTGCGTCACATCGACCCGATCGGCACCGTCCTCGTGCCTGCGCTGCTCATGGCAATGAGCGGCATGGTGATCGGATGGGCAAAACCCGTACCCGTGGCGACCAATGCACTGCGTAATCCGCGGATCTCCATCCCCCTGGTGGCACTCGCCGGCCCCCTCGCGAATCTGCTCATGGCGGTGATCTGGTGCCTCGTGTACGTCGCCATCGCACATGCGAGGGGCAGCGAGACCCTGATCAACTGGATTGCGCTCATGGCTCAGGCGGGGATCGTGATCAACGTGATCCTGGCCTTGTTCAACCTCCTGCCGGTGCCCCCGCTCGACGGCGGCCGCGTGCTCGCCGGGCTCTTGCCTCCGGCCTTTCGGGCGCGCGTGGAGAAGATCGAGCCCATCGGATTGCCCCTGGTGCTGGGGCTGTCGGTGCTGGGGGGACTTCGCTGGCTTTTCGAACCGGCGATGCGCCTCATCGGGGGCGTCATCAACTACCTGGTCGGATCCTAACAGCGTGAGCGGACCGATACAGACTCGTCGGGTGCTGTCGGGAATGCGGCCGAGCGGCATGCTGCATCTCGGAAACTATCACGGCGCACTCAAGAACTGGGTCGAGCTGCAATATCAATATGAGTGCTTTTTCTTCATTGCCGACTGGCATGCCTTGACGACGGGTTACGAGGACACCACGCGGCTCGAGGAATACGTCTGGACCATGGCGATCGACTGGCTGGCTGCGGGCCTGAATCCGGGGGTGGCGACGCTATTCGTTCAGTCCAAGATCCTCGAGCACGCGGAATTGCATCTGCTGTTGTCCATGATCACGCCGCTCGGGTGGCTGGAGCGCGTCCCCTCGTACAAGGAGCAGCAGGAGCAGCTCGCGGAGCGTGATCTGGCGACCTACGGATTTCTCGGCTACCCGTTGCTGCAATCGGCCGACATTCTGCTCTACCGGGCACAGTACGTGCCGGTCGGTGAGGACCAGGTCGCGCACGTGGAGATCACGCGCGAGATCGCGCGCCGTTTCAACCACATCTACGGGCGGGAACCGCAGTTCGAGCAGAAGGCGGAAAGGGCCATCAAGAGTCTGGGCGCGCGCAACTCCTCGATGTACCGGGCACTTCGCAAGGATTATCAAGAGAAGGGAAACGCGGAGGCGCTGGCGAAGGCGCGTGCGCTCGTCGAATCGAACGCGCGTCTCACGGTGGCCGATCGCGACCGCTTGTTCGGATTTCTAGAGGGCACGGGTATTGCGATCCTGCCGGAGCCGGAGGCTCTGCTCACCGCCACCCCGAAGGTGCCCGGACTCGATGGTCGCAAGATGTCGAAGTCCTACAACAACACGATCGGCCTGCGGGAGCCGACGGATTCCGTGGTCAAGAAGCTCAAGACCATGCAGACCGATCCCGCGCGCGTGCGCCGCACCGATCCGGGGGATCCGGACAAGTGTCCGGTGTGGGATCTGCACAAGGTGTATTCAAACACCGACACTCAATCGTGGGTGCAGCAGGGCTGCCGCTCGGCGGGCATCGGCTGTCTCGAATGCAAGGCGCCGCTCATCGAGAAGATCGTCGAGGAGATCGCGGGAATCACCAAACGCGCACAGGAATTCGAGGAGAATCCGGAGCTGGTCCGCGGTATCATCGCGGAGGGCTGCGAGCGCGCGCGCGCTGCCGCCCGCGACACGATGGACGCGGTTCGTCAGGCCATGGCCATTAATTACCGTTGATCATCCTGAATCGATGAAACCAGACCTCTCGCTCGTAGCGCACGGCGCGGCGCACCCGCCCCAGCCCGAGATGCATGCGCAGACCGAGATGCCGTTTGCGGTGATCGAGGGCCAACCCCTCACCGAGCTGCCGCGGGACCTGTACATCCCACCGCAGGCGCTCGAGGTGTTTCTGGAGGCCTTCGAAGGCCCGCTCGATTTGCTGCTCTACCTGATACGGCGCCAAAACCTCGACATCCTCGACATCCCGATCGCCGAGATCACGCGCCAGTACACCCGTTACATCGAGCTGATGCAGGTGCTGCAACTGGAACTGGCGGGTGAGTATCTGCTCATGGCGGCAACGCTCGCCGAGATCAAATCGCGTATGCTCCTGCCGCGCGTGCACACGGTGGAGGGCGAGGAAGCGGATCCGCGCGCCGAGCTGGTGCGCCGTCTGCAGGAATACGAGCGCTTCAAGCGCGCCGCGGAGGGCATCGATCGCATGCCCCGCCTGGACCGCGACATCTGGCTTGCGTCCGCCGAGCTCGTCGAGCGCAAGGTGCCGCGTATTCGCCCGCAGGTCACTTTGCAGGAAATGCTGCTCGCATTTCAGGAGGTGCTCGCGCGCAGTGACATGTTCGCGCACCATCACGTGCAGCGCGAGCCGCTCTCGGTGCGCCAGCGCATGGCGGACGTGCTGTCGGCGCTCTCCGCCAGCGCTTTCGTCGATTTCGTGCGATTGTTCAGGCCGGAGGAAGGCCGGCGTGGAGTGACCGTGACCTTCGTCGCCGTGCTCGAGCTGCTGCGCGAAGGGCTGATCGAAATCATCCAGGCGGAGGCCTATGGACCCCTGCACGTGCGTCTCGGTAATCCGGTGGCGCATTTGAAGCTCGTGGCCGATGACGATGCCGCGAACGATGATGCCGCGGGCACTGTCGGCGAGGCCGGCGCTGTCGGCGAGGCGACGAGCGCTTCGGGTGATGAGGCGAATGACGATCCTACGAGAGCCTAATGAACGACCAATACGTACGCAATGTAATTGAGGCCGCGCTGCTCGCCTCTGGCCGTCCGCTCGCCGTCGATGAGCTCGTCGGCCTGTTCGACGAGCGCGATGGAGCGAGCGCGGAGATCATGCGTGGGGCGATCGCCGGGTTGCGCGCCGACTACGAGACTCGGGGGATCGAGCTCGTCGAAGTCGCGAGCGGCTACCGGATCCAGATTCGCTCGGCCCTCGCACCGGCGGTGTCGCGGCTGTGGCAGGAGCGGCCGGCGAAGTACTCGCGCGCGCTCCTCGAGACCCTCGCGCTCGTCGCCTACCGCCAGCCGATCACGCGCGGCGAGATCGAGCAGATTCGCGGCGTTCAGGTGAACCCCAACATCATCAAGACGTTGCTCGAGCGCGGCTGGATCCGAGTCGTTGGGCATCGCGACGTGCCGGGACGGCCGGAGCTGCTGGGCACTACCCGCGAGTTCCTCGATTACTTCAGCTTGAAGAAACTCGATGATCTGCCGACGCTCGCCGAGCTCAAGGCGCTTCAGGATCTCTCCGTGCAGCTCTCGTTCCCTGGCGCCGAGGCCGCTGCGACAGGCACGCCGGTCACCGCCGCCGCAGAGCCGCCGGAGCCGGGCGAGCCGCTCGATGCGACGGCCGATGAGGAGGAGGCCGAGGGAGGCGGGGCGGCGCAGCCGCGGCCGCAGGGGCTGGTGGCGCGGAGTCCTGGCGCCGATACCGACTGATGAGACCGCGAGCGCGGGCCCGCTCGAGCGCGGGGTCGACGCCGGAACGGGTGCAGAAGCTGCTCGCTGCGGCCGGCGTCGGCTCTCGCCGCGAAGTCGAGCGCTGGATTCGCGAAGGACGGCTGCGCATCAACGGTGAGGTTGCGGCGATCGGCGCGCGCCTCGCACCGCGCGACCGCATCACCCTCGACGGTCATCCACTGCGCTTGCCGTCCTCGAAGGCCGGGCAACTGCTGCTCTATCATCGCTCACCGGGCGCTGCGCTCGATTGGAAGGCAGCGACACGCCCCGCGGCGGCGCGCGCGGCGGCGGGCCGGTGGCTCGCGATCCAACCTCTGCCGCCCGTGGACGGCGGTCTCGAGATCCTGACCAACGATGGATCGCTGGCCCAGCGGATCTCGCGCGGCGTGCACGCGCTCGAGGTCGACTATGTGCTGCGCATGCGCGGACGGCTCAATGACACGCTGGTCGCGGAATTTCTCCAGGCGAGCGAGTGCGACGGGGCGCCGATGAGCATCCTGAGTGCGGTCCCGAAGTATGGTGCAGGACTCAATCATTGGCTCGACGTCAGCGCACGCGCGACGCGCTCGGCCCAGGTGCGCCACTGGTGGGCGGCGCGCGGAATGATCGTGGCTCGGCTCATGCGCGTGAGGCTCGGCCCGATCCGCCTGTCGCGCGAGCTGCCGCGAGGGCGCTCGCGAGCGATGTCCTCCGACGAGCGTGATGCGCTGCTCAGGGAGGTCGATACGGCGGCGGCCGGCGGCGAGCGGCGAGCTCGACCGGCGGCGGGCTCCTAGCTCCCCGCCTTGGGCTCCGAGCCCGCGAGCAATTCGCCGAGATATTGCTGCCACAGGGCGGGCCAGCTGTGCGTGCCGTGTCCGTGCGTCTGATCGGATGTGGGCAGCAGGACGAATCGGCCGTTCTTGACCTTCTTGATCTCGCGCTCCGCGATGCCGAGCTCGGGCGGATTGATGAAATCATCGGCCGAATTGATCCACATCACGGGCGCCGTGATCTTGTCGAGTCCCCCGGAGGGGTCGTAGCTGCGCGAGGCGTTCACCTGGTACAGGAGGTCGTTCGCGTCCAGTTCGGCGAGCTGACGCTGCATGTAGAGGTCCAGGAATTGATCGGCGGCCTCACGAGTGGGCAGGGCGATCTGCATCTGGATGGGGGAGCTTCCGGCAATGAGCAGCATGCCCGCCGCCGCCCGCAGTGCGCCCATCGGCTCAGTGCGGTACTCCCCTTGCAACCAGTCCCGATCGGTGCGAATTGCATCCATGATGAGGTCGCGCCATAGCCGATTGCGGCCCGCGATCGGCACCGGCAGGCACGCGAGGGGCAGCGCCGCGTCCATGAACCCGACATAGCGCTCGGCCCACATCCAGGTGTGCATGCAACCCATGGACGTGCCGAGCACCAGCCGCAGGTGATCTACCCCGAGTTCTTGCGTGAGGAGCGCGTACTGCGCGCTCACCATGTCATCGTAATCGTACTGCGGAAAGTGCGCGTGCAGGCCGTCGCTCGGCTTGCTCGAGTCGCCGTGGCCGATGCCGTCCGGGAGGATGATGTAGTAGCGATTCGCATCGAGCAGCTGGCCTTTCCCGAAGAGAACCCCCGAGAATCGATCCACCAGAAAACTGCGGCCCGATCCGCCGGTGCCGTGCAAGATGAGCACGGCATTGTCGACCCGCCCGTGCGCATCGCGATGGAGCTTGCCGATGGTCGTGTAATGCAGGCGCAGCTCGGGGAGCGCCTCGCCCGAGGTAAAATGAAAGTTCGGGAGCACGTAGTTGCCTGAGACCGGCTTGGGTGCGCTCGGGGGCGAGTCGGCGCAGAGCCGTTGCGGCGCGAGCAACGCCGCGGCAAGCACCCAAGCGGCGGCGAGATGCGCGGCGGCAGGGTGCGCCGCGGTCATGCGCTCGGACAGAAACCGTTGCGTGATCATGATCCTCGCTCCTTCAGGTGATTCACTGCGCCTCGAGGTATTGACCGTCGATTTCGCGTCCTCGCGCGCTCAACAGGTACAGAAACGCTCCGGTCACCTCGGTGGGGCTCGGCAGGGTGTTCGGATCCTCGGCGGGATAGGCCGCGGCCCGCATGGCGGTGCGCATGCGTCCGGGGTTCACGCTGTTGAAGCGTATGTTCTCCTCCCCCTCGAGCTCGAGCGACAGTAGCTTTCTCACCGCCTCCAACCCCGTCTTGGAGACCGCGTAAGCGCCCCAATAGGCCCGCGGATGGGTCACGACCGCGCTGCTCACGAAGATCACCGAGGCGTCGGCCGAGCGTTGCAGGTTCGCAAGCAGAACCTGCGTGAGGATGAACGGCGCGGTGAGGTTCACGTGCAGCACCCGGCACCATGTCGGAACGTCATATTGCGCGAGGGGCGTGCGGTCGCCGAGGAGTGCCGCCGCATGCACGAGGCCATCGAGCCTGCCGAACTCACGCTCGATGCTGTCGGACAAGCGGTCGTAATCGGGCGCCGCCGCGGTCGCGAGGTCGAGTACGGCAATGGCCGGCTTCGGCGCCCCCAGAGTCTCGATCTGATCGTAAAGACGATCGAGCTTGGTCCTATTCCTCCCCGACAGAATCACGTGCGCGCCGGCCCCTGCGCACGCCACGGCGAGCGCCCCCCCGAAGCCACCGCTCGCTCCGGTGATCAGAATGACACGCCCGGCGAGCAAGTCGGGCGCGGGCTGGAATTGTTTGGGTACTGACATCGATGCTCCGCTTTCAAGACCCTGGTCGCGCGGCGAGCCGTGCGGTGGACCAGGCCAGATACAGATCGCGCAGGCGAAGGCGACCCGCCGCAGCCTTCGGGCTATTCAAGTGCGTTGCGCCGAGAGCCGCAAGAATCAGCACGTGGCGAAGCGCTGCATGCTCGGCGCGCGGCAATGCATCGGCGGCCGCGGCAAAGAGCTGCACCGCGCGCCGCCGAAGGGAAGTCAGATACGATTGTAAATGAAGCGGCGGCTCCGCGGCCGTGAGATCCGCATTCTCGATTTGCGCCACGAGCAACTCATCGACCGGAAACACCACACGCCCGTTCAAGGCTTCGCGCCGGTAATCGGCGATCGCTGCCGCAAGGTAAAGACCGGCTGCCAGCGCCTTCAGGGAGCTCGCCACCTTGCCCGGCGGCTCGCTCGACGGCTCGCGCGCGAGGTGTGCGGCGACGACGAGTGGGTTGGCGAACAGCGCGGCGGCGTGCGGCTCGAGCTCGGAGCCGCGCTCGAGCGGTGCACCGGCGATCTGCCGTGCCGCCGCTTCGAGGGTGGCCTCGAGCGGCTCGAAGTCGACTGTGGGAGCTCGCGGGAGCGCGGCAAGGTAGCGGCTGATCGGGTGCAAAGGAGCGCCGCGGTTCAGCCGCCGGATCTCCTCGCTCCACCACGTGAGCTTCAAGCGCGCGGCGCTCGGCTCGGTAGCGGGATCGATCAGCGCGCGCCACTCGGCCGTGAGCGCATAGATTCCGAGCAGCGGCTCGCGGCACTCGCTCGCCGCAAACAGCCAGCTCAAGTATCGCGCCGTGACCGGCGGCACCGCGCGGCTGCGGTAGGGCTCCTCAAGGAGCCTCGGAGGGGCTTCCATCGGCGGTGAAGGGTGTGCTTGCCACGATGCGCGGCGAGCGCGTCGATGAGTCGACGGGCTCGATCGGGTCGATCTCGCGATCGACGCGCAGACCGAGGTCGGGAAAGCGCCGTGCCGCGGGCAGAACCTGTTGCTCGAGCGAGCCCACCGCCTTGTTGAACGCCTCGACGCTCGTGCCGAGCGACTTACCCAATTTGCCCAGGTGCTCGCCGAATACGGCGAGGCGCTTGTACATCTCCTCGCCGAGGCGGCGTATCTCGGCGGCATTCTCGGCGAGCAGGGTTTGTTTCCATCCGTACGCGACCGCCTTCAATAACGCGACGAGGCTCGTCGGGGTGGCGAGCATGACGTTCTGGCGCAGCGACTCGTCGATGAGCGCCGCGTTTTCCTGAAGCGCCGCAGACAGGAATTGATCACCGGGCAGGAACAGCACCACGTAATCGGGGCTCCGGTCGAACTGCGCCCAATAGCTCTTCGAGGCCAATTCGCGCACGCGCGCGCCGACGAGCTGCGCATGGCGTTTGAGCTCCCTCGCTCGCTCCTCCTCGCTTTGCGCCTCGATCGCAGCGAGATACGCCTCGAGGGGCGTCTTCACGTCCACGACGATGTCGCGCCGCTCGGGCATGTGCACGATCATGTCCGGACGCAGCGTCCCCGACTCGGTGAGCTGTCGAGGCTGCTCGGTAAAATCCACGTGCTCGCTCATCCCGGCAAGCTCCACCAAGCGCCGGAGCGTGATCTCACCCCAGCGCCCGCGCACGTCGGGCCGGCGCAGCGCAGTGACCAGGTTGCGCGTCTCGCGGGTGAGCAGGCTCTGTCCGCTCGCCAGCAGCTCCATCTGACCCTTGATGGTGGCGAAGGCGTTGACCCGCTCGCGCTCTATGGCCTCGATCTGGGTTTCGGTCTTCGCGAGTGCCTCGCGGATCGGCTGCACCAGCGATTCAATCGCCGCCTCGCGCGCCCTGAGCGTCGCCGCCGCATCCTCGCGCTCGCGCGCGAGCCGCTCTCCCGCGAGCTGCAGGAAGAGCTCGCTGTTCTCCCTGAGGCTCGAGCGGGCGAGCTCGCCGAACAGCGCCTGCGACTGCTCGCGCAGGCGAGCGAGCGCGAGCTCGCGTTCGCCGGCCGCGCTCCCCTCGGACTCGAGCTTGACCCGCAGAAGCTCGAGCTCGACGCGCAGCGCCTGCTCGCGTCGCGCGCGCCACAGAAGCGCAGCGAGCGCGCCGACCAGGCAACCGCACAGCCCACCCGCCGCGACGGCGAGCCAAATGCCCTGGGATGTCATGCGGGGCGCCGCTCGAGCCAAAGCAGGAGGTCGAGCGGACACGTGATGAAGCCATCGCCGCCCCACGCCTGCCAGTTCTCATCGGCACCCAGATAGCCGTAGGTGGCCACGAGCGCTCCCATGCCGGCGGCACGTGCCGCTTGGATGTCGCGCTGCGCATCGCCCACGTAGACGCAAGCTCGGGGCTCGGCGCCGGCGAGCCTCGCTGCATGCAGCATCGGCAGAGGATGCGGCTTGCGCTCGGGCAAGGTGTCGCCGCTCACCACGCACGCGAACCGCTCGGAGAGCTCGAGCGCCGCGAGCAGTGCATCGGTGAGCCAGCCGGGCTTGTTGGTCACGACGCCGGCGGCGAGGCCCCGGCTCGAGAGCTCGGCGAGCACCCGGTCCATGCCCTCGAAGAGACGCGTTTGCGCGCTCACGCGGGCCCCGTAAATCTCCAGGAAGCGGCGCTGCAAGTCGGCGAATCGCTGCGGGTCGGCGTCCGGAAAGCCGAGGGTAACGAGGCGTCTCGAGCCATGGCTCACCGCGGGGCGCAGCGTCTCGAAAGGCAGCTCGCCTAATTCATTCTCCACCCGCAGCACATTGAGCGCACCAATCATGTCCGGCGCGGTGTCGAGGAGCGTCCCATCCAGGTCGAACAGGATCGCGCGCAGGGGCCATTGCATGGTGTGTCAAGCCCCGCCCGCGCTCGGCGCAGGCCGCCGAAAATGCGCGAAGTAGTTGACCTTGAGGTCGCGCGAGAGGCGAAATGCGCGCGTCAGCGGGTTATAGCTCACGCCCGAGAGGTCCTCGAGATCGAGGCCGCAGGAGCGGCCCCAGCGAGCGAGCTCCGAGGGACGGATGAACTTCAGATATTCGTGCGTCCCTCGCGGCAACACGCCCGCGAGGTACTCGGCGCCGGCGATGGCGACGGCAAATGCCTTCGGATGCCGATTCAACGTCGAGACGACGATCGAGCCGCCGGGCCTCACCAGCCTTGCGAGCGTGTCGATCATCGCCGCCGGGTCGGGCACGTGCTCCAGCATCTCCATGCACGTCACCGCGTCGAATTCGGCGGGTCGCTCGAGCGCGAGATCCTCGGCGGCTATGGCGCGGTACTCGACGCTGACCTTCGCCTCCAGCGCATGCAATCTCGCCACCTCGAGCACCGGCTGCGCGAGGTCTATGCCGAGCACGCGAGCTCCCGCGCCCGCCATCGACTCGCAGAGGATGCCGCCGCCGCAGCCCACATCGAGGATCTTGCTCGAGGCGAGCGCGACGGCGCGCGCGACGTAGGCGAGGCGCAGGGGGTTCAGATCGTGGAGCGGCTTTTGTGGCCCCCTCGGGTCCCACCATCGCTGCGCCAGGGCGGAGAATTTGGCGAGTTCCGCCGGATCGACGTTCGGAGCCGATGCGTTCATGGGGAGTCTCCCGGTGGAGTCGAGGCCGCGAGCGATGCGAGGCGCGCGGCGAGAGCCGGCCAATCGAGGCGCGTGAGCCGCCCCTCGCAGACGAGCTGGCGGCCCGCAACCCAGACATCGCTCACCATGTCACGGCCGCCGGAAAAAGCCAATTGCCGCAGCGGGTCGGTGAGCGGCTGCATCGCGGGACCGGCGAGATCGACGCAGCAGAGGTCCGCCCACTTGCCGCGCTCGAGCGTGCCGATCTCCGCGTCGAGACCTAGAACGGCGGCGCCGCCGCGGGTTGCGGCGGCGAGCACGCTCCACGGGCTCGATGCTCGCGAATGCAGGGCGAGCAGCTTGATTTCCGTCCAGATATCCTGGCCGGGCCCGCAATGCTCGCCGTCGCTTCCCACGCCCAATCGAATGCCCGCCGCGACGAGCGAACCGAGCGGGGGCAAACCGTTTCCGCGCGCAAGATCCGATGCGAGGCACAGGGTGATGCCCACGCCCGTACGGCGCGCGAGCTCGATCTCGGCGGGATCGAGTTGAGCGGCGTGTGATGCGCTGAGCGCCGGCGTGAGCAGTCCCAGGCGATGGAGTCGGGCGAGGGGGCGCACAGCGTGCCGAGCGAGTGATTCGTCGATGTCGCCCTGCATCTCGTTGAGCGAAACGAGAATGCCGGCATCGAGCTCGTCGGCGAGCGTGGCGAGACGCGCGAGAGTCACATCGGCGAGCGCGGCGAGCCGCAGCGGTGCGAACCCCATGCGAATGGTGGGATGACCCCGGTAGTCATCCCGCAGGGAGAGCGCCCGCGTCAGGTACTCGGTGGCGTTTTGCGCCCAGCCGCTCGGATGCGCCGTCACCGGCAGCCCGATGAGCGCTCGCATCCCCTGGTCCGCCGCCACCTGCGCCGCATCGCGTGGAGAATACCCCACCTCGCCGAAGCAGCTCACGCCGCCCTTGAGGAGGTTCGCGATCGACAGCAAGGCGATATCGGGGTGAAATTGCAGGCCGGCAGCGCCTCGTTCCGGCGCCCCGATTCCTTGAGATCCGATCCGCGTTCGCGCATTGACGA
>DATHCO010000019.1:0-8818 GCA_035319505.1 Steroidobacteraceae bacterium
GAAAATGGCGTCCACGCTACGCAGCGGCCAGATGCGCTGGCGCACGTCGAGCACCGTCGCGGGGCGGAGGTTTTCTCCACCTTCCAGCTGCACGCGCGCCGCCAGATCCGACAGAGCGCTCAACTGCTCGGTCGGATGCCACACGAGGTGGCGCAAATGGCGCGAGAAGTGCACGGCATGCTGTCCCGTACCGGCGCCGATCTCGAGCACCTGCAGGCGGTCGGCGAAGCACGCGCGCAGCACCGCGAGGATCGGCTCCTTGTTGCGCTCACAGGCTTCCGAAAAGGGCAGCATCGGTGAGGCTATTCAATTGCAACGCCGCAGAAACCGCAAGACGGAGTGGGCGCACTCACCGGGACGCACCTGCAGCAAAAGGTGAGGCCCGTCGATTTCCTCGACGTGCGCGCCCGGCAAGCCCCTGAGGAGCCTCGAGATTGCGGAGCGCGGCACGAGACGGTCGCTCCGTGCGGTGAGTATCAGCGTCGGGGTGCGCACGCGGGCCAGGGACCGCGTCTCGTCGACCGCGAGAATCTCGCCGATCCGGTGCCGAATGACCGGGGTCGCAACGCTGCTGGTAGCGCGCATTCTCCGCACGGGTGCGCTGCGTGGATCCGCCGAGCCCCACAGGAGCGGCGCGCGCAACCACCGGGGCAGGGACTTGACCGGAAAGCGAACGGCCAACGGACGTGCCCAGCGCAGCCACGGGTAGGGATTTCGCGCAAACGTCCCGCAAAGGATCAGCCCCGCCAGATGCGGCGGCGGATCGGCCGCGATGCGGATGGCGAGCGGCCCCGAGAAGGATTCGCCGAGCAACACGAAGCGCCGATCGGTCGGAAGCGCCGCTCGGATGAGCCTCTCGAGATCGGCATACCCCAGGGGTTCATCACAGGGATAACCCACGACCCTCGTCGCCACGTGCGGTCCCAGCCGGCGGACGAACTCGCCGAGCCGAATCCCGGTGCCGTCCAATCCGGGCAGGATGAAGAGATTCAGCCGCGAATCAGCGAGCATGGGGGATCAGGGGCATGAGCGATGCGCATGATGGGCTGCCTTCATGGCGAAATCGTGACCAGAAGGCGGGATTTTCGATAAAGTGTCGCCCGCTCAGCGACTTCAAGGGGTTCAGACCATGTCGATCTCGATTTACGATGTCTCCATTCCCGTGCTGATCCGCGGGTTGACCAACCTGTCCGTGATTCTCGAGAAGGCCGAAGCGCACGCCACGACCAAGAAGTTCGATCCCATCGTGCTCGCGCAGGCACGCCTGTATCCGGATATGTTCCCACTCACCCGCCAGGTACAGATCGCTTGCGATATGGCCAAGGGAGCCGCGGGACGATTGGCCGGCATTGAGATTCCCAAGCACGAGGACACCGAAGTGAGCTTGGCCGAGCTCAGGCAGCGCATCGCGAAGGCTTTGAGCTTCGTGAAGAGCGTCTCGGCTGAGCAGCTGAAGGACGCCGAGGGGCGGCACATCGAGCTCAAGGCGGCGAACCGTACCTTGAGCTTCACGGGCCTCACCTATCTCAACGGCTTCGTGCTGCCGAACTTCTATTTCCACATGAGCATGGCGTACGCGCTGCTGCGACATAACGGCGTCGAGATCGGCAAGGCCGACTTCCTGGGCGCGTAGCCGCAGAGCCGCGAAGCCCTACGCCAGCAGCTCGAGCAGCAGCTCAACGCGTGTGAACAGGCTCTCCTCGCTCGGCGCAACGTGGGTGAAGCGCAGCTTCAGGGGGCCGTCGAGGCGAAACTCCTTGGGGCGATCATGGATGAGCTTGAGCACGCGTTTCGCGTCGATTCGGTTGTCTTCGTCAAATACGATGTGTCCGCCGGAGGAGCCGGCGTCGATCTTGCGGATACCGAGCCGCCCGGCGCGGAGCTTGAGCTGAGTCGCACGAAACAGCGACTGCGCTTGCTGGGGGAGCGGCCCGAAGCGATCGATGAGCTCGACCTTCAGCTCGTCGAGCTCTTCACGCGACGCGGCGCCGGCGATGCGCTTGTAGAGCACCAGGCGCAAATGCACGTCCGGAACGTAGTCTTGCGGAATCAAGACCGGTAGATGGAGCTCCACTTCGGGTCCGGCATCGAGCGGCTTCTCCAGATCGGCAGGCTTGCCGGACTTGAGCCCTGCCACGGCGCGCTCGAGCAATTCCATGTACAGGTTGTAGCCGATCTCGTGGATTTGCCCGCTCTGTTCCTCGCCTAGAAGCTCGCCCGCGCCGCGAATCTCCAGATCGTGAGTGGCGAGGGTGAACCCGGCGCCGAGCTCCTCCAGCGACTCGAGCGCCTCGAGCCGCTTGACGGCATCGGCGGTCATTGCGCTGCGCGGCGGGGTGATCAGGTAGGCATAGGCGCGGTGATGCGAGCGGCCGACCCGCCCGCGGAGCTGGTGGATTTGCGCGAGTCCGAATCGGTCTGCGCGGTCGATGATGATCGTGTTCGCCGTGGGCACGTCGATTCCGCTCTCGATGATCGTCGTGCAGACCAGGACGTTGAATCGTCGGTGATAGAAATCGAGCATGAGCTGCTCGAGCTCGCGCTCGCGCATCTGGCCGTGCCCGACCGAGACGCTCGCCTCGGGCACGAGCTCGCGCACGGCTTGCGCCGTCTTCTCGATCGTTTCGATCGTATTGTGCACGAAATAAACCTGCCCGCCGCGGCGAATCTCGCGTCTCAAGGCTTCGCGCACGATCGTCTCGTTCCATTCCAATACGAACGTCTTCACCGCCAAGCGCTCGGCCGGCGGGGTCGCGATCAACGACAGATCGCGCAGGCCGCCCATCGCCATGTTCAGGGTGCGAGGAATCGGCGTCGCCGTGAGCGTCAGGACGTCGACCTCGGTGCGCAGCGCCTTGAGCCTCTCCTTGTCGCGCACGCCGAATCGATGCTCCTCGTCGATCACCACCAGCCCGAGGTCCTTGAACCGGACCTTGCCTTGAAGCAATCGATGTGTCGCGATCACGATGTCGACGGAGCCCGCGGCGATTCCCTCGATGATCGCAGCGGCCTCCTTCTGAGTGCGAAAGCGCGACAGGCTCTCGACTCTCACCGGCCAGTCCGCGAATCGATCGCTGAACGTGGTGTAGTGCTGCTGAGCGAGCAGCGTCGTCGGAACGAGGACTGCGACCTGCTTGCCGGCTTGAACCGCGACGAATGCCGCACGCAACGCCACCTCGGTCTTGCCGAAACCCACGTCCCCGCAGATGACCCGGTCCATCGGCTTTGCGGACTTCAGATCGAGCAGCACCTGATCGATGGCGGCTGCCTGATCGGCCGTCTCCTCGAAGCGAAAGCCCGCTTGAAACGCGCGATAGTCGCCCTCCGGCGCGCGCATGGAGGCCCCGTGGCGAGCCGCGCGCCGCGAATAAAGGTCGAGGAGCTCCGCGGCCACGTCGCGGATGCGCTGCGCCGCCTTGCGGCGCGCCTTCTGCCACTCGCTGCCGCCGAGCTTGTGGAGCGGTGCCGTTTCGGCCGGCGCACCCGCGTAGCGCGAGACCAGGTGCAGCGCCTGTACGGGTACGTAGAGCTTGTCACCATCGGCGTATTCGAGCACCAGGAATTCGCCGGTGTAACCGGCGACATCCATGGTCATGAGGCCGACGTAGCGGCCTATTCCGTAGGTCTCGTGGACTACGGGCGCGCCCGTGCGCAGGTCCGACAGCTCCTTCAGTATGATCGAGGGGTCGCGCTCGGAGCGGCGGCGCCTTCGCTCCTGCCGCGCGCGCTCGCCGAACAATTGCGACTCGGACAGGATCTCGAGGGGAGGCGATTCCAGGCGCATCCCCGACACGGCCGCAGACACCGTCACGCCGAGTTTCGAATCGTCGGCGACAAAGGCCGCGAAATCCTCGAAGATCTTCGGTCGGATGTCGCGGCCGCGCAGCAGATCGAGCAGCAGCTCGCGCCGGCCGGCCGATTCCGCCGCGAGCAACAGGCGCGCCGGACTCGCGGCGAGATGCGCTGCGAGCTCGGCCGCCGGCTCCTGCGCCCGCGGGTCGATCCGCACCGTGACAGGCGCCGCGCTCGGAAAGTTCTGCACCGTACCCTCGGTTTCGGGCGGCCACTCGAAGGAACGAAGATCTACCCTCGGCCACGCGGATAGCTGCGACGCGAGCTCCACCGGCGGCAAGTACACCTCGGCCGGATCGAGGATCGGTCGCTTGAGGTCATGGCGTAACTGCTCGTGTCGATCGACGATGCCGCTCCAGATGCGGTCGAGGCTGGCGCTCGCCTGGTGCACGTCGATCAGCACGCTGTCAGGCGGCAGATACTCGAAGAGATGCGCGGTGCGATCGAAGAATAACGGCAGATAGAACTCGACTCCGCCCGGTGCCCGCCCGGCGCTCACGTCGCGGTAGACCGGCTGTTCGCTGAGGTCGCCCGAAAAGCGCACGCGGTAGCGGCGGCGAAACTCACGCACCGCGTCGGAGTTCAACGGTGTTTCGCGCGCGGGCAATAACTGGATGCGATCCAGTCTCTCGCCGGAGCGCTGAGTATCGGGATCGAAGCGGCGAATGCTGTCGATGTCCCTGTCCAGGAGGTCGATTCGATAGGGGCTGTCCGAACCCATGGGAAATACATCGATCAGCGAGCCGCGGACCGCGAACTCCCCGTGCGTCACGACTTGGGTGACGGCGGCGTAGCCTGCGGCCGTCAACCGCTCGCGCAGCGCATTCGGGTCGAGAGTCTCGCCCAGGTGTAGGTTGAGCGAGTGTGCCTCGATGAAGCGGCGCGGCGCGAGCCGCTGCAGCAAAGTCTCGATCGCGACCGCCCATACTCCTCTTCGAGCTCGTGGCAGCTCGGCGAGCGTCGCAAGGCGTGCCGAAGTGATATCGGGGTGCGCCGAGAAGGCATCGTAGGGGAGCGTCTCGAGATCCGGAAAGACACGCACGGGTAGGGTCGGTCCGGCAAAAAAGCCGATTTCCCCGCTGAGCGCCTCGGCATCGCGCGAGTTTTGCGTGATGACCACGAGCACTCCCGGCGCCTTCGCCGCCGCCGCCGCGATGGCGAGCGCGGGGGCGGCACCGTAGAGCTTTCCCCACTTGACGATCGGCGATTGGGTGGTGGGCAGCGCGGGGTCGAATAGCGACATCTTCGGGGAAGCAAGTAGCGTCGTGAGTGACGCTACGGCGGTTTCATCAAGTGTAGCAGAGCGAGCCGCCGGTCAAGCGGCGCGCCCCGAGTCGGGATGCCGGGAAGCTTTGCTAGCTCGAGGGCGGGGAGGACGCGGAGGGTGGGGAGGACCCGGAACTCGCCTCGGGGGCGGGGGCCGTGGCGGCGGGGTCGGGTGCCGCATCGGACGCGGGCGCGGCCTGCTGAGCGGGCGCAGGTGGGGGCGATGAGGCATCCGATACGACGCAGTGGATCACGTGCTCATGCTCGAAATACACGACGAAGCCCGGATATTCCCAGCGGGAGATCGGCGGCTTGCCGACGGCCGGCACCTTGGTCACGGGCGCCCCGAACTTGGCCGTCACTTGATCCATGGTCATGCCGCGAGCGGGCGTGGAAACATCGGTTTCCTTGACTGCAATGCCGTTGTCGACCGCAATCATGTCGGCCTGGATCGTCGGTGCGAGCGCCCCGATGGCGGCGGCGAGAGTTGCGCCCACGAGCAAGGAACGGTAGGCCATGGCACACCTCGACTGTTGCCCTTGACAGCAAAGGAGACTATATCATCGCAGTTGGGGGAATATTGACCCACTTAACACTTTGATTGTATTGCAATTTGGGTCGGCGCTAAAGAGCCCTGAGCCCCCAACGGCTTGCGCGCGCCCCGAGAGCCCCGAGAGCCCCGAGCCGGCGCCAAGCCGCGCTCGGCTGTGGTTTAATCGCCGCGCATGTTTCAGCCCGTTTCAGTCTTCGTGGGCCTCAAGTACTCGTTGGCGCGCGAACACAGCTTTTTCGTCTCATTTATCACCTGGGTATCCCTGATCGGCGTGGCGCTCGGGGTCATTGCGCTCATCACCGTGATCTCGGTCATGACCGGTTTCGAGAGCGAATTGCGCAGCCGCTTGCTGAGCTTGTCGGCGCATGCCACCTTGAGCTCGGGCGGTGCACCCATCAGCGACTGGCGCGAGCGCATTCGGGATCTTCAAGGCGCAAGAGGGCTGGTCGGCGCCGCGCCGTTTCTCGATATGGATGCCATGCTGAGCCGCTCCCCCGACATGAGCGGCGCCGTCGTGCGCGGAATCGATCCATCCCTCGAGGCGCAGGTGTCGACCATCGCCGACGCCATGCGCGAGGGCCGTCTGAGCGACCTCAAGCCAGGAATGAACGCAATCATCCTCGGCCGCATGCTCGCCTATCAGCTCGAGGTCGGCGTGGGTGACACCGTCACGGTGATGATCCCCGACAGCGCCTCTTCGGGGGGAGCCATCGTTCCGCGACTACAGAATTTCGAGGTCGTGGGACTCTTCGAGGTGGGGCTACAAGAGAACGACAGCGTGTTGGCGCTCGTCAATCTGCAAGACGCGCAGGCGCTGCGCGGCCTGACCGGCCCGACCGGCATCCGGCTCCGATTCGACGATGTGCTCAAGGCTCCGCAGCTCGCCCGCGAAGCCGCCAAGCGGCTGCCGACCGGCCTCGCGGTGCGCGATTGGACCGAAGAGAACGCGGCGTATTTTCGCGCGATCCGCATCGAAAAAACCATGATGGCGCTCATTCTCATGCTGATCGTCGCCGTGGCCGCATTCAATATCATCGCGACGCTCGTCATGGTCGTGAACGACAAACGGACCGACATCGCGATATTGCGTACCCTGGGAATGAGTCCCCGCGGGGTGCTCGCAGTATTCATCACCCAGGGCGTCCTGATCGGCTGGGTGGGGACCGCGATCGGCGTGATCCTGGGCGTGGCTCTCGCGCTCAACGTCGACGTCGTAGCCCCGATCGTGGAGCACGCGCTCGGTGTGCACATCATGGACGACCCCGATGTGTATTACATCTCGGGACTGCCGAGCGAGACGCGTGCGCTCGATGTCGTGCGAATCGCCGCGGCGGCATTGTTCTTGACGTTCGTCGCCACGATCTACCCCGCCTGGCAAGCCGCGAAGACTCAACCCGCGGACGCGCTGCGATACGAATGATGCGCTACTGGTACGAGGGCTTCATCGGCTTGCGGTATCTGCGTGCCTCCCCCAGGCGCGGCTTCCTCTCGCTGATCGCCGGCATTGCGATACTCGGCCTCGCGCTCGGCGTCGCGGTGCTCATCGTGGTGCTGTCGGTGATGAACGGCTTCGAGGAGGAGCTGCGGACCCGGATACTGAGCCTCACCGCTCACGCCACGATCTCCGGTCTCGAAGGGCGAATGTCGGATTGGCGGGAAAAGCTCGAGCGGGTTGCGCATTTCCCGGGCGTCGTTGCCGCCTCACCGTACATCGAGGAGCAGGCAATGATGACTCATGGTAGCCGATCGGCAGGCGTGTTGATGCGCGGGATACTGCCGCAGGCCGAGCGCAGCGTCACGGCCTTGAGCTCGCACTTGCTCTCGGGCCGTCTCGAGGATCTCAAGCCGGGCGAGTATCGGGTGATCCTGGGTAAGGCGCTCGCCGAGGAGCTCGACACGCGCGTCGGTGAGCGTGTCGTGCTCATGGTGCCGCAGGGCGATGTCACGCCGCTCGGGGTGCTGCCGCGCATGCGCGCATTCCACGTGGCGGGTATCCTGTCGGTCGGAATGTACGAGTACGACCGGCGTATCGCGCTCGTCGCGATGCAGGATGCCGCAACGCTGCTGCGCATGGGTGACGATATTACCGGGATCCGGCTCAACCTTGCCGACATGTACGCCGCCCCGCGCCTCGTGCGGGACGCCGCCATTGCGCTCGGCGGGGCAGACGAGGTGAACGACTGGACCAACCAACACGTCAATTTCTTCCGCTCGATCCAGATGACCAAGCACATGCTGTTCGTGCTCCTGTCGCTGGTCGTGGCCGTGGCCGCTTTCAATATAGTCTCGACCATGGTCATGGTCGTGAAGGGCAAGCGGCGCGACATCGCCATCCTGCGAACGTTCGGTTCCTCGCCCCGAAGCATCCTGTCGGTATTCATCGTGCAGGGGAGCCTCGTCGGAGCGCTCGGTATCGGGGGTGGCCTCGCGCTCGGTATCCTGATCGCCGTCAATCTGCAGCGGCTGGTGCACGGGCTGGAGCGCATCGTGGGGTTCAAGTTCTTGGATGCACGCGTGTACTTCATGAGCGACCTCCCGGCGCACCTGCAGCTCGCCGATCTCGTGCAAATCTCGGGCGTTGCCTTGGTACTCGCGTGCATGTCAACGCTCTATCCCGCCTGGCGGGCGGCACGCCTACCTCCCGCGGAGTCCCTGAGAAATGATTGAGGGGTTTCGCTTAACGGCATGTTCAGCTGACAGCACCTTGACCTGACGGTACCTTCACTACGGCATGTCCCACTCCGACAGCGTGATACTCGAGGGCACGGATCTGGCGAAGCACTTCATCCAGGGAGGGGTGAGGCTCGAGGTGCTGCGCGGCGCCTCGATCCGGGTGCGCGCCGGCGAGCGCGTCGCCATCGTCGGCGCCTCGGGCTCGGGCAAGACGACGCTCCTGCAGTTGCTCGGCGGCCTCGACCTGCCGACGCGCGGCACGGTCGATATCGCGGGCTCCCCGATGAATCAGTTGAGCGACACCGAGCGCGGCCTGCTGCGCAACCGCGCCGTCGGCTTCGTCTACCAGTTCCATCACCTGCTGCCTGAGTTCACCGCGCTCGAAAATGTCGCAATGCCCCTGTTGGTGAGGCGGATGGATCCGAGGATCGCAAGAGAACAGGCGTCGGCGATCCTGTCGCGGGTAGGCTTGGG
>DATHCO010000020.1:0-7537 GCA_035319505.1 Steroidobacteraceae bacterium
GCGATGAGTCTCTGGGGGGCGGTCCTCGGTGGCTGCAACATCCTGGTCCATGGCGCCGGGTGGCTCGAAGGGGGTCTGGCAGCGTCTTTCGAGAAATTCATCCTGGACGTCGAAATGCTGCAGATCATGGCCGAGGTGCTGCAGCCGGTATTGGTATCGGCCGATGAGATCGGCCTTGAGGCGGTGGCCGAAGTTCCTCCCGGCGGACACTTCTTCTCGGTACCACACACCATGCAGCGATATCGCGATGCGTTCTACTCACCGCTCCTGTCGGATTGGCGCAACTTCGGACAGTGGAGTGAAGACGGCGCCAAACGCGCATCGCAGCGTGCAAGCGAAACGTGGCAAGGCGTGCTGCGCGAGTTTGTTGCCCCGACACGCGATCCGGCAGTGGTCGAGGCGCTGCGCGCCTTCGCCGCTCGCCGCCGCTCGGAAGGCGGGGCACGACCCCTCGCATAGGTCGTCAGCGTCCCGCTGCCGCCACCGGGCTTCTCACCCGGCGAGATCCGGCCCTAGCTTCAAAAGGCGCTCTTGACGACCCCGCCATCGACGCGCAAAGCCCCCGGGCTCCCTATCATAACGGATCGCTCCACGGCCGATGGCGTTGCGGTGGCGCGCGTGTTAAAAGCGGGCCGAATCGCGTACGGCCGCGGCACTACTCCAGCCCGAACAGCCCGAGAACACCGATAATGATCGGATAGATCGCGAGGATTTAGTTGAGCAGCCGCGGCATCACCACGATCAGAATCCCCGCGACCAGTGACACGAGGGGGGCAATTGTCGGATGAACGTTCATCGGTGCCTCGCGATCGAGTCGTCGGATGCCTCGCGAAGCCGAACACGTCAGGCGGCCACAGGTGCACCTCGCTCCCCGTGGCCGAGCTGAGGCCCTTCGGGCTGCTCGCGACCATTGCGCTTCGGCGGGGAACACAGTCGCTGCTCGCGCTGGTGTTGTCATTCCTCATCACCGACGCGTGCCGGACGCAGGCGCTGCCGCCTGTGCCGCCCGCGCGACTCGATGCCATTGCAGCCGAGCTCGAGCACCTGGAGCAGCAAGGCGATTGGAGTGGCCTGGAAGAGCGCTCCCGCCCGCTGCTCGAGCGGCTCGAAAGGCAGATGGGGCCGGACAATCCGGATATCGTTCCTGCGCTCGAGTTCCTCACCGATGCCCTGCAGGGGCTCGGACGCTATAACGAGGCGGAATCCCTCGCGCGACGGGCGCTCGCCCTGCAAGAGAAATCTCTGGGACCGCAGCATCCCGGGACGGCGGCGGTTCTGATCGAGCTCAGCCTAGCGCTCATGAGCGAAGGGCGCTACGCGGAGGCCGAGCCGCTCGCGCAGCGCGCGCTCGCCGTCCGCGAGCAGGCCTTCGGTGAGAACAACGCGTCCACGGGTATCGCGCTCAACAATCTCGCCACGCTCCTCCTGCTGGAGCGCCGCTACGTCGACGGTGAGCCGCTCGCCCGGCGCGCGCTCGCGATCTCCGAGAAGGAGAACGGGCCAGAAAGTCCGGCAACGGCCGAGGCCTTGTTGCGGCTCTACCTCATTCTCAGTAACCAGGGGCGCAACAAGGACGCCGAGCCGTTTGCCAAGCGCGCCGTCGCCATCGACCAAAAGGCGCTCGGGACGGAAGACCTGCGCACCGCGAGGACCATGGATGATCTTGCGGGTGTACTCGAGGCGCAGGGTCGTTACAGCGAGGCCGAGGAGATGGCGCGACACGCATACGCGGCGCGTGAGCAGGGGCTCGGGGCGGGCAACCCCAAAACGCTCGAGAGCGGCGTTCGCCTCGCGATGCTGCTGGAGAAGCAGAGCGAAGAATCGGAGGCCGAGCCGCTCCTGCGCCGTGCACTGGACACGGATCTCAAGCAGCTAGGGCCGGACAACATCACGGTTGCGAGCGTTGCCAACAACCTGGCAATCGTGCTGCGTGAGGAGCATCGCTACGCCGAGGCTGAGCCGCTCTACCGGCAGGCACTCGCGATTGCGGAAAAGACTCCGGGAAGCGAGCAGTTGGTCGGCACCACTCTCAGCAATCTCGGCACGATGCTCTCCGCCGCGGGACGGAACGCGGAAGCCGAGCCGCTGCTGCGCCGCGCCGTCGCCCTCTCACCCGACAATCCCGCGGCCCTGAATAACCTGGCCACGCTGCTCGATGCCGAGGGCCGCTTCGGCGAGGCACAGCCGCTGCTGCTGCAGTCCTTCAAGATCGCCTACAAGAGCCTGGGAGCCGATCATCCGGATACTGCAACTGCAGAGGCGAACATCGGTGAGAACGCGATCGACCAGGGGCATTTTCGCGATGCGGCGGCCGCCTTTCAGATGGCCTGCGCGACGCGCTCGATGCTCTACCGCTCACGCGGCCAGAGCGGCGAAGCGGCCACCGCTGCGCGCGTGCAGGCGACGGACTGCGCTTCGCGCTTCGCGCTGTCGCTGTGGCTCTTTGCCCGTCAGGGTGGCGGTGGCGTGCCGGCGCGCAACGGGCCCGAGGCGCTGAAGCTCGAGGCCTTCACCACCAGCCAGCAGGCGCTGCAGTCGGCAGCCGGCGACGCCATGGCGCGCTCGGCCGCTCTCACCGCGGCGCGCGCGGCCAACGTTGGCCCGCAGGCCGAGGCCTACGAAGCGGCGCTCCTAGCGCGCGATGAGCTCGACAAGAAATTCGTCAAGCTGGCTGGTGGCGACAGCGCCGCGGACGCTGTGCGCCGCGAGGCGCTCGCCAAGGCACGGGCCGATGCCAATGCCACCATCGATCGGCTCGCCGCAGAGCTCAAGAGCAAGGCGCCGCTCTACTGGGATTACCGCTCGCCGGAACCCGTGACGGTCGCGGCGCTGCAGAGCCGCAGCGGCGCTGATACCGTGCTGCTGCACGATGACGAAGCGCTGATCCTGTTCCTCGCCGTGACCGGCAAGGCCAAGGGGCTGGTGTTCGCGGTCAGTAAGGAGCTGTCCGCGTGGGCGCAGCTCGGCTTGACCAGCTTCGAGATTCGCGATCGGGTGATGAGGCTGCGCGCCGAGATCGATCCGGAAAGCTACCGGCTCGGGGGGGCGGCGAACCCGCCGGGCGCCGACACCTCTGCCGTACCTAACGCTTTCGATCGGCAGGCGGCTTACGAGTTGTACGAGGCGCTGCTCGGTGATGATGCGATCCAGGCCGTGATCCGCGACAAACCGACGCTGCTCTTCGTCCCCTCCGGCGCGCTCACCACGCTGCCCCCGGGGGTGCTGGTGACGGCACCGCCGCCGGGCGGTACTGCCGGTGACAGGGACCCGGATAGCTTGCGGGCCACGCCCTGGCTGCTGCGCTCGAAGGCCGTGGCACTCCTGCCGACGGTGTCGTCGCTGCGCACGCTGCGGCAGATCCTGCCGGCCGTGGAGGGCGCCGCCCCGGACCCGCTGCTCGTGTTCGCCGATCCCGACTTCAGCCGCCCGCAGGTCCCGCCGAAGAAGCACCTCGCCTCCGCGGCAGCGCGCGGCTACAGCAACTACTTCCGCGACGGGATTCCGCTCGCCGAAGCGCTGGACTACCTGCCGAGCCTGCCGGGAACACGTATCGAAGGCGAAGCGCTCGAGCGCGCTCTCGGTGGCCGGCCGGGGAGCCTGCTCACCGGTCGCGAAGCCTCGAAGGCGCAGCTGCTCGCCCGCAACTCCGATGGGCGGCTGGCGAAGGTGAGGGTGCTGGAGTTTGCCACTCACGGGCTGGTGGCGGGCGATGCCTCGGATCTCTATGAGCCGGCACTTGCGCTGGCCGCGGGCGCAAGACCCCAGGATGAGCTGCTACTCGCCTCGGAGGCCGCGACTCTCAAGCTGCACGCCGACTGGGTAGTGCTCTCGGCCTGCAACACCGGCAGCCCCGATGCACCCGAAGCCCAGGGCCTCTCCGGACTGTCGCGCGCCTTCTTTTACGCCGGTGGCCGCTCACTACTGGTCTCGCACTGGCGGGTGCGGGACGATGTGGCGCCGAAGCTGATCCCCTCGATGCTGCTCGCCGAGCGTGAGCAGGCTCAAATCACCCGAGCAGAAGCGCTGCGCCGCGCGACGCTTGCGATCCTGGACGACAAGTCGATGAAGGCAGCGGAGCCGGCGGCATGGGCGCCTTTCACGCTGATCGGCGAGGCAGCGCGGAGAACGACAAAGCCGCCCGCTCAACCGTGACGGGAGCTGTCATTCAGAACTGCATTGGCGGACGGTGGCGGAAGCCTGCGCGGGGCGCTCTCATGGTTCCAACAAGACCTGAAGCATGGCCAACAGCTCGTCCGCGTTGACCGGCTTGCTCACGATGCGAAGTAAAGGATCGTGCGGGAGTTCTTTGACTGCCGAGGAAGTGTCGCCAGTCATTAGCACGGCTTTGAGCGGTCGATCGAGGGCCGCACGTAGTGAGGTGATTACCTGCGTGCCCGTTTCGCCCTCGCTGAGCTGATAGTCGGTGATCAGCAGATCGATGCGCGAATCCGCCCTGGCCTGCGCCAATGCCTCCCCCACGGTGCTAGCCACCGCTACCTGATAACCCTCACTCCTCAACAACATTCGAGTCGCGTTCAGCACCGCCGGGTCGTCTTCCACTAACAAAACGCGCGCCGCTATCTGCGTAGCATGCGGTGTCGTCTCAGATCCCCTACCAGCCGCTGGCCGTATGGCCGTATGACTCGCCGGCAACGTAAGAGCGAACGTTGAGCCCTTGCCGACCTGCGACTCCACCTCTAGCTTGGCCTCGAGAAGAGTTACGATCCGCTGCACGATGCTCAAGCCGAGCCCGTAGCCCTCGCGCGTGATATTGGCCGGCACCCCCACCTGGAAGAACTCATCGTAGATGTAGCGCAGCTGCTCCGCCGGGATCCCTATGCCGGTATCAAGGACTTCGATACGCACGCAGGAGGGCTGATTGTGCTGGCAGCGCAACACCACCCAGCCTGCGCGCGTGTACTTGATGGCGTTCGCGAGGAGGTTACGCAGGATCTGTCCCACGAGCGAGGGGTCGCTGTGGACTGAGTCCTCGCATCGGTCCACCTCGAGGGCCAATCCCTTGTTGCTGGCGAGGTCTGCGAACTCCTGCCGAAGCTCTTCGAACAGGGTGCTCATCGTAAAATCGGTCGGATCTGGCTTGATGGCACCGGACTCGAGCTTGCTGATATCGAGCAACGTATTGAGCAGGCGGGACATGCTCGTGATCGCCTGCTCCTGCTGCTGTAGTGCTTCCTTCGCAGTGGAGTGCGTCGAAATACGCCGCAACGTTCCGTTGAGCAGCGCCAGAGTCTGCAGCGGCTGGCGCAGATCGTGGCTGGCGGTTGCGAGGAAGCGGCTCTTGGCCTGGTTGGCTCGGTCGGCCAGATCGCGCGCGGCGCGCACCGCTTCCTCGTCCTGCGCACGAGCGATGAGCTGGGAGACTAGCCGCACGTAGATGTCCGTCAGCTGCAGCTCCCGTTCTGCGGGTCGATGGGGCTTACGAAAATGCGTGGACAGCATCCCCGTGACGGTCCCGTCACGCCCACGAATAGGGGTGGATTGGACCGCACGGTATCCCTCGCGCGCGGCAATGGCGCGGTGCGGAAGATAGCCGGGGTCTTCGGCCACATCCTCGATGATGGAGCGCTCGCCCGACTGCAGAGCGCGGCCACAAGCGGACGGCTCGTTCATGTCGACACTGGCGAAGTGTTGGAGAAAATCGGCGGAGAATCCGCGGTGCGCCACGATCTTTAGTACGCCGGTTCCGGGCTCGCGCAGCTGAATGTTGCCGAAATCGGCCCGATGCAATGCAATGGCCGTGTCCAGGATCTCCTCCAGCATCCGCGGCAGGTCCGCGGTCTCGACTAGACGCGCACTCATGTCGCGAAGGCGGCGCATGTCCTCAAGCTGTGCGCCGAGTTCGGCCTCAACGCGCTTGCGCTCCGTGACATCGCGAATCGCTGCGGCCACTAACATACGACCGTCATCATCAATAGGGCTCAGGCTGATCTCGACGGGAAACTCCGAACCGTCCCGGCGGCGGCCGAAGAGATCTAGCCCTGCACCCATCGGGCGGACGCGAACGTTGTCGATGTATGCCAGCCTCATCGAGGGATGGCGATCCCGAAAGCGCTCCGGTATCAGATACTCGACAGCTTTGCCGATGAGCTCGTCGTGGGGATAGCCGAAGAGTGCTGATACCTGCTGATTCGCAAAGCGGATGGCGCCTGCATCATCAATGATGATCATGGCATCCGGTGCCGCATCAAGGGCACTACGCGCAAGTTGCGTCGATAGGCTCTGCATGGCCCGTGGCTATCCAAGGATTCGTCCTAAGCTCACTGGAGCTTAGTCGCTGCCTTTGGGTTGTGCAATCGCGCATTGGACGATTGCACAGGGATGACATGATTACCCCGTGCCGTAGGACGTTAAGGCCCGCCCGAACTCGGCAACTCGCAACCCATGTGCCGCCCGGTTTTCAGACGATCGGATCGTCCTTGTTTACACAGGCAGTCCCAACCAAGCACCCGATGATTATCGCGACGTGGCTGAAAAGTGCCCGACGTTAACGGCGTTGCGCGTGGGGCTAGCCACCGAAGTCGGTGTCGGCCTCGAGGAGGGATTGAGACACCCGTCAGTCATCAATTGTGATCAATTAACTCGTCTTGAAAAGAGTGTGCTAACCGACTACATCGGAATGCTCTCGTCAAGAAAGCTTAGCGAGTTGCGCACGGCGCTACGAGTGGCTCTGAGCGTGGACTGAGAAAATCTCGGACGATGGTGAACGTGGCCGCCGGAGTGGATCCGGCGCCGATTGCAACAGTGAGCTTCAATGGACTTGCCCCCTCGCGCCTGTTTGCCCCGTAAGGACTCCGATCGGAACAAGATAGCGCCCTTGGTTCAGTGGTTCTGGCCCCGATCCAGCGACCGCAACGCCAAAGCCTCGGTAATGTGCATCGCTTCGATCTGAGCCTGGCCACTCATATCGGCTATGGTGCGCGCCACTTTCAATACACGGTGGTATCCGCGCGCCGACAACCCGAGGTGCTGCATGGCGCGTTCCACAATCGCCAGGCCATCGGCGTTTGGGGTGCAGTAACGCTCGACGGCCGCGTTGTTCAGGACTGCGTTGCAAGCTCCCTGCCGGCGCATCTGCAAGTCTCGCGTCCGCATGACGCGAGCGGCGACCACCGCGCTGGCTTCGCCACCGTCATTCGACCCGTGCAAAGCCCTGAACCCCACGCGCGGAACATGTACGTGCAGGTCCAGACGATCGAGTAGCGGACCCGAAATGCGGGCGCGATAACGTTGCACTTGATCGGCAGTGCAACGACAGCTAGCGATAGGATCGCCAAGATAACCACAAGGGCAAGGGTTCATTGCCGTGATCAACTGGAAGCGCGCCGGAAATTCTGCCTGTAGGGCCGCGCGCGAAATCGTAATCGCGCCTGCCTCCAACGGTTCGCGGAGCACTTCTAACACGTACCTCTCGAACTCCGGAAGTTCATCGAGAAACAGCACTCCGTTGTGGGCCAAGGAAATCTCTCCAGGTCGCGGGTGAACACCTCCGCCGACGAGGGCCGCGGCCGACGCCGTG
>DATHCO010000021.1:0-9098 GCA_035319505.1 Steroidobacteraceae bacterium
GGCGGTCCCCGGACCCCCGCCCGCGGCCGCTCCCTCGCCAATACCCTTCAACGCTGCACCCACACCGTACTCGCGAAACCCGCCCGCAAGCCGCGTGTAAGCGCTGTCCTTGCGCAGACCCTTCAGGGTCTGCTCGTCCTCGGGTGTGAGGCTGATGGTGACGTTACCCAATCGGGTGATCTTGACCCCGTAGGGCACCAACGACGCCTGCACATCGCCGAGGAGCGCGGACTCGATCTCCCCGGTTCGAGCAGCGATCCCGAGCACAGGCCACTTCTCGGCCGTCAATTTGCGCACCACGCCGGTGCGCAAGGCCTTGAGGATCTGCTCGCGCGCCCAGTCGGTGACGAGCTCGTTGGAGGCTTGTCGGGTGCCCAAGAGATGCAGGATCAAGGTCCCGGGATCGCTGACCGCGAGCGCATACTCGCCGAACACCCGCAGCCCGACGGCGAGACCGGTTTCCGGATCCTCGATGTTGTCGATCGGCCCGCCGAACGGAAGGCTCACGAACTCGCGCGTTCCGACGAAGTAGAGCTCCGCGCGGTACATGTTGCCGCCGCTCGCCCAATCGACGATATCTCCGAGGAATGGGATCAGCGCGCCATCGAGCGTCGATCGGCCTTGCGGCAGGGTGCCGGCCACCTTGCCCTCCTTGATGAAGATGGCGGTCTCGTCCGCCTCCACCGTGACCTGCGTGAACTTGCGGATCGTCAGGTCCGGCCACTTGTACAAGATGTCGCCCTTCGCCGCGTCCGGCCGCGCGATGAACTGGCGATTCAGGTCGCCCCCCTTTCCGAATAGACTCACGTGCACTCTCCCGTGGCAGCTGAGGGTGCCGATGATAAGCCCCTGGACGGGGTACGCACCATCGATCGGGGTGACGCGCATCACGAGTCGGAGGAAGATTGCTCACTGCGGGCGGGCTGCAAATTTGGCTGAATCGATCGTGATCGACGAACGTCGCGAGCGCATCAAGGATCTCCTGCACCACGCGATGCAACTCGCGGTCGAGGAGCGCAGCCGCTTCCTCGATGAGACCTGTGCTTCGGATCCCGGCATGCGCCTCGAAATCGAGTCGCTGCTCTGCGCCGATGCGGACGCACCCCCGGGCTTCCTCAGATCGAGCGGCAGCGCGAGGCTCGCGACGGACGCGCGCGCACACGAGGCCCCGGTCGCGGGACTCGAGGCCGGACAGCTCTTCGAAGAGCGTTACGTGCTGATCCGCAAGCTCGGAGAGGGCGGGATGGGCCAGGTGTGGCTCGCCGAGCAGATCGCTCCGGTCGAGCGACAAGTCGCGCTCAAGCTGATCAAAGCCGGCATGTACGATGCGACCGTCTTGCAGCGCTTCCTCGCCGAGCGCCAGTCGCTCGCGATCATGGATCATCCGTGCATCGCGAAAGTCTTCGACGCCGGCACCACCGCCCTGGGGCAACCCTATTTCGTGATGGAGTTCGTCCCCGGAGTCCCGATCACCGAATACTGCGACCGCAGGAAGCTCGGCATCAGCGAGCGGCTCGAGCTGTTCATCCGTGCCTGCGAGGGCGTGCAGCACGCTCACCAGAAGGCCGTCATTCATCGCGACTTGAAGCCTGCCAACATCCTCGTCGTCGAGTTGGACGGCCAGCCGATGCCGCGCATCATCGACTTCGGTCTCGCAAAGCCTGCCGCACCGGCGGAGGGTGACACCGTCTACACCCAGCTCGGGCATTTCTTGGGAACACCCGGTTACATGAGCCCGGAGCAGGTCGCGCCGAGCTTGTACGACATCGATACGCGCACCGATGTCTACTCGCTCGGCGTCATTCTGTGTGTGCTGCTCACCGGCCTGCAGCCATTCGAGACCCGACGGGGCGAGAGGCCGCCCGTGTATGAGCTGCTGCGCAAGATCCGCGAGGAAGACCCGCCGCCCCTCACCACGAAGGTGAGCGCCGACCGCGACAGCGCGATCATGGTCGCGTTCGCACGATCGACCGATCCGAAGCAGCTGGTGCGTCGGCTGCGTGGAGACCTCGAATGGATCACCATGAAGGCGCTCGAGCGCGATCGCGAGCGCCGTTATGCCACTCCGTTGGAGCTCGCTCAGGATCTGCGCCGCAGTCTCAACTATGAGCCGATCGTCGCGCGTCCCGCGAATGCAGCCTATCAGCTGCGCCGATTCATCCGCCGCCATCGCATCGCGGCGGCCGTCACGGGAGTCGTCGTCGTTCTGGCCATCGTGACCTCCGGAGCCGGGCTCATTGCCGTACGCAAGGAGCGCGAGGCGCAGTCTCAACGGCACGAAGCGGAGATGCGAACTCGCCAGGCTCTCGACGCACAAGCCCATTTGCTCACCGAGGTCGCGGCGCAGCGGTTGAGAGACTTCGACGTGGCGGGTGCGCGAGCGATCATTCTCGATGTACTCACCAACCCCAAGTTTCTCCACGCTCGCTCGCCGGATGCCATCAGCGTCTTTCAAGACGTCCGCGCGGCCGACCGCGAGCTCGCGCTTCTGTCCGGTCACCGCGAGCGGGTGTTCGATGCTGCCTATTCGCCGGACGGCGAGCGCATCGTGACGGCCTCCGCCGACAAGACCGCACGGGTGTGGGATGCACGTACCGCCGCCCAGCTCGCCGTGCTTACGGGGCACACCGATCGGATCTTCGCCGCCGCCTACTCGCCCGATGGGAGGCGCATCGTCACGGCCTCGCGTGATAGGACGGCGAGGGTCTGGGATGCTCAAACGGGCGCGCAGCTCCTGGTGCTACCGGGTCACGGAGATCGGGTGAGCTTCGCCGCCTTCTCGCCTGACGGTGAGCGCATCGTCACGGCCTCCTGGGACAGGGTCGCGCGGGTGTGGGATGCACACAGCGGGGCGCTGCTCACATCGCTCGTCGGCCACAGCGATGTGCTCTATTCGGCCGGCTACTCCCCGGACGGCGCGCGAATCGTCACCGCCTCTCAGGACAAGACCGCTCGCATCTGGGATGCACGCACGGGCGCCGCACTCGCGGTGCTGGCGGGACACGGCGACTACGTCGCCTCCGCAGCCTATTCGCCCGACGGAGCACGCATCGTCACCGCATCGGCGGACAGGACGGCACGGATCTGGGACGCGCGTTCGGGAGCTGCGCTCGGTGTGCTCGCCGGCCACAGCGAGGTCGTCTATTCGGCCGCCTACTCGCCGGATGGCGGCCGCATCGTCACGGCCTCCTGGGACAGGACGGCTCGAATCTGGGATGCGCACACGGCCGCACAGCTTGCCGTGCTCTCGGGTCATGCCGCCACGGTCGCCTCCGCCGAGTATTCTCCCGATGGGGAGCGCATCGTGACCGCGTCCCAGGATGGAACCGCGAGAATTTGGAACGCGCACATCGGCGCGCAGCTTGCCGTCCTGGCAGGCCATGCAGAGGGGGTGTATTCCGCCACCTACTCCCCCGATGGCGAGCGTATCGTGACCGCATCCGAGGACGCCACTGCGCGCATCTGGAGTGCACGCACCGGCGCGCCGCTCACCGTGCTCACGGGCCACCGCGGTGCGGTCTCTTTTGCCGTGTTCTCGCCCGACGGTGAGCGCATCGTCACCGCGTCGCAGGACAAGACCGCGCGCATCTGGGATGCGCGCTCGGGCGTTGAGCTCGCAACCCTCACCGGTCACGCCGATCGTCTCTACTGCGCTGCCTACTCGCCCGACGGTGAGCGCATCGTCACCGCATCGCGCGACAAGACCGCGCGCATCTGGGACGCGCGCTCGGGCGCTGAGCTCGCGGTCCTCTCGGGCCATAACGATCGCGTGTATTTTGCTGCCTACTCCCCCGACGGGAGGCGCATCGTCACCGCATCGCGCGACAAGACTGCGCGCATCTGGGATGCGCGCTCGGGCGAGCCACTCGAGGTACTCGCCGGCCACCTCGATGAGATCCTGACTGCCGCCTATTCGCCCGATGGACTCCACGTTGTCACCGCATCGCTCGACGATACCGTGCGCATTTGGGATCAGCGCACCGGGAAGGAGCTCGCGGTGCTTTCGGGGAACGGCGACCGCGCCGTCTCCGCGGCCTACTCGCCGGACGGCACTCGTCTTGTGACGACCTCCGCCGATCGGGTCGCACGCATCTGGGACGCGCACTCGGGTGCCGAGCTTGCCGCGCTCGTAGGTCACGGCGGCGACGTTGAATTCGGGGCGTATTCGCCCGATGGCGTGCACCTGGTGACCGCAGCGCTCGACAAGACGGCGCGCATCTGGAATGCGCAAGTTCCCGGCGACATCGATGCCCAGATCCTGTGGAGCGCGGCTGCGGAGCCCGACGCTCCGCCGACCCTTGGCGGAGCCGAGCAGGCGGTCTCGTCGAACCCGGGCATGCAGCGTGCGCCGACTCGCGGTTCCGCCTGCGATCAGAGCGCCGCTGCCTTCTATGATCCGGATCGAGCCGCGCGCGGCACGTTGCTCGAGGCCCTCGCGGTCGACGCCGCGAGCGCCGCATGTGAGGCAGAAATCGACCGGCCCCGGCACGCCGCGCGATCGGATTATCAGATGGGACGCGCGCTGTTCGCGAAGGGCGACCTCCAGAGCGCGCGTCGATGGCTCGAGATTGCGGTCTCGAGAGACTATCGCGCCGCGCGCATCGATCTTGCGGACCTTTTGCTCAAGTCCTCGGACAAAGCCGACAGGGATCAGGCCGCGACTCTGTACCGCAGTGCCTGGCAGCAGGGCGTGCCGATCGCCGCCTACAAGTTGGGCCAACTCTACGAATACGCTTCGACGAGCGCTGCCTCGGATCCCGACTCCGGCCACAGCGCATCCGAGGCGTGGGCATGGTATCAGCGCGGTGCAGACGCTCGCGAGCCGAATGCTTTGGCGCGCTTCGCGGAGCGCGACGAGCTGCGTGCGCTCGCCGAATCGGATGCGAAAGCGCGGGCGATGCGCCTGCTACAGGCGTTCAGCCGCTACGCGGCCGCTGTCGAGAGCGCCCGCCTTCAGAACTGGCCGGATGAGGCGTGCAGACTCTGGCGGCATCGGCGAGCGTCCCTCGCCCGCGTGCTCGGGCAGGAGGGCTTGCTCGTCGAAGTCGCCCGAGCCTACCGCGCGGCGCTCGCCGCACCGCGCTCGTGAAGGCGGTCTTGTAGAATAGCGGCTTTTCCAGGAGCGCTCGCCATGCCGACCACTTTCGTACTCAACGATAAGACGGTGACGATCGATGCCGATGCCGACATGCCGTTGCTGTGGGCGATTCGAGAGTTCGCGCATTTGCACGGAACCAAGTACGGCTGCGGCGTGGCGCTCTGCGGCGCTTGCACGGTGCATCTCGACCGAGAAGCGATTCGCTCGTGCGTCATGCCACTCTCGTCCGTCGCGGGCCGCCGAGTCACGACGATCGAAGGCCTGCAGAGCAAGCCCGCCAAGGCCGTTCAGGCCGCGTGGATCGAGCTGCAGGTACCGCAGTGCGGGTATTGTCAATCGGGGCAGATCATGTCAGCGACGGCCCTGCTCGAGCGCAACGGCGCACCCACCGACGCGGAAATCGACAGCGCCATGAGCGGCAACATTTGCCGTTGTGCGACCTATTCCCGAATTCGCGCCGCGATCCACCGAGCGTCGCAATCGGTCAAGGCAAACGTATGAGCAAGCTTGCGAGCAGCAGCGCGAGCGCCTACTCGCGGCGCGCCTTCATCAAGAGCAGCGGCGCCGCATCCCTCGCCGCGCTCACGATCGGTTTCGAGTGGCCCTGGAGCGCGAGCGCCGCCTCCGGATCGAGCACGACGCTCGACGGCGCCCCGCTCGGTCCGGGGGCCTCCCCGGGCTTTGCTCCCAATGCGTTCTTGCGAATCGGGGCGGACAACACCGTGACGGTGATCGCCAAGCACGTCGAGCTGGGTCAGGGCGCCTATACCGGTCTCGCCACGATCGTCGCCGAGGAGCTCGACGCGGACTGGAGAGAGGTGCGCGTCGAGAGTGCTCCTGCCGATGCCAAGCGCTATGCCAATCTCGTGTTCGGCAAGATCCAGGGTACCGGAGGCAGCTCCGCGATGGCAAACTCCTGGATGCAGCTGCGTGAGGCCGGGGCCAAGGCTCGCGCCATGCTGCTCGCGGCAGCCGGCAAGCAATGGCAGACCCCCAGCTCGGAGTTGACGGTCGAGAACGGCATCATCTACGACGCGAGCAAGAAGCGCCGGGCGACCTTCGGTGCGCTGGTGAAGACCGCCCTGTCCCTACCCGAGCCGGCCACGGTTCAGCTCAAGGACCCGAAGGATTTCAAGCTCATCGGCCACCCGATCCCGCGGGTGGACGTGCCGGCCAAGTGCGACGGCACGGCACGATTCACCTTGGATGTCGAGATGCCGGGCATGCTGGTGGCGCTCTTGAAGCGTCCGCCGCTGTTCGGCGCAACGGTGAAATCCTTCGATCCGTCGCGCCCTCAAGCGGTCCCCGGCGTCGTCAAGGTGTTGCAGGTTCCGCGCGGCGTCGCGGTCGTCGCACGCACCTTCTGGGCCGCCAAGAAAGGTCGGGACGCGCTCGAGGTGAGCTGGGACGAGTCGAATGCGGAAAAACGCAGCTCCTCGGCGCTCATGGAGGAGTACCGCCGCCTCGCCCGTGCCCCTGCGCTCACCGTCCGCAATGACGGCGATGCGCTCGCCGCCATCGGCAAAGCAGGCAGGACCCTGACGGCGAGCTATGAGTTTCCCTATCTCGCCCATGCGCCGATGGAGCCGCTCGACGCGGTCGTGAAGCTCACCTCGGGAAGTTGCGAGATCTGGGCAGGAGATCAATTCCAGACCATCGATCAGGCAAATGCCGCCCGCATGGGGGGCTTGGCTCCGGAGCAGGTGAGCATCCACACGCTCTACGCCGGCGGCAGCTTCGGACGACGCGCCAATGCCGGCAGCGACTACATCACCGAGGCGGTCTCAATCGCCAAGGCTTTCGGGGCCGACGGGACGCCGATCAAGCTGCAGTGGACGCGCGAGGATGACATTCTCGGCGGTCTGTATCGCCCCTTGTATTTTCACCGCCTCGAAGCCGGTCTTGGCCCCAACGGCGACCTCGCCGCTTGGCGACATGTGATCGTGGGCCAGTCGATACTCGCGGGCACGCCCTTCGGCGGCATGATCAAGAACGGCGTCGATGCGACCTCGGTCGAGGGAGCCGCCAACCTCGCCTATGCCGTTCCGAATGTCTCAGTCGAGCTTGCGACCACGACGGCGGGTGTTCCTGTCCTGTGGTGGCGCGTCGTCGGCAGTTCGCACACGACGTTCGCCGTCGAGACCTTCATCGACGAGATCGCGCATGCCGCCGGGCAGGATCCGCTCGCCTTTCGACTCAAGCTCCTCGAGCAGCATCCGCGCATGAAGGGCGTGCTCGAGCTCGCAGCCGAGAAGGCGGGCTGGAGCCAGGGGCCGCTGCCCAAAGGTCGAGGACGCGGGATCGCGGTGGCCGAGGCGTTCAAGAGCTACGTGGCCCAGGTCGCCGAAGTCACGGTGGACGAGCGCGGTAATGTCGAGGTCGACCGCGTGGTGTGTGCCGTGGACTGTGGAACGGCCATCAATCCGGATGTGATCACCGCTCAGATGGAAGGTGGGATCGGATTCGGGTTGGGGGCGGCGCTCTATGGAGCCATCACGCTCAAGGACGGCCGTGTCGAACAGAGCAACTTCAATGCCTATCGGGTGTTGCGCATGAACGAGATGCCGCAGGTCGAGGTGCACATCGTCCCCTCGCACGAGGCGCCCACCGGGGTCGGAGAGCCCGGCGTCGCCCCCATAGGTCCTGCCGTCGCCAACGCCATCTTCGCGGCGACGGGCAAGCGCAGCTATGTACTTCCGTTCGCGAAGTCCGCGGGCGCCGATCGCGAAAACTCGATGGACGCACAATAATGAAAGCACAGGGGAGCAAACCACGATGGTCGAGCGTGTTCGTGTGAGGAGAATCGCGGCAACAACCGGCATGCACGCGGATCCGAGATTTCGAAAGGCGACGCCGGTGATGCTCGGTGTGCTCGCCGCCCTATACGGCCCGGCCTCGTTCCCGGCCGACGACGCTCTCCAGGAGATCATCGTCACGGCCACGCGCCGTGTAGTGTCTGCGCAAGACGTTCCCATCAGCATCACCGCGATCAGCGGCGCTGCGCTCGAAGAGGCGGGAATCGCCGACAAGATCGACCTCGCGCATTCGCTCGCAGGCATCAACGTGACCGACAAAGGCCCCTTCGGAGGCATCAACGGCTCGACATTGATCATCAGGGGCTTGAACAGCGACTCGACGTCCGGAGAGTTCATTCAGTCCTCGCCCATCGTGCAGCCCGTAGCAACCTACGTCGACGACACGCCGCTGTTTTTCAACCTCCGCCTGCAGGATCTCGAGCGCGTGGAGATCTTGCGTGGTCCGCAAGGGACTCTGTACGGGTCGGGCTCCCTGGGCGGGACGATTCGATTCGTGCAAAATGCGCCGAACCCGCAGGATTTCGATGCCAGAGCCGAAGCCGGTGTGAGCGACACGGCGCACACACACACCGTCAACTACGATGTCAACGGCATGCTGAATCTGCCCGTGACCGACACGATCGCCGTGCGATTGAACGCGGGCTACACCTTCGATGCAGGGTTCATCAACCAGCCGAGCCTTTATGCTTTGAACTCCGCGGGAGATCCGATCGCGGCGCAACCGGGGAATCTCTTGAGCCCTCCGGTGACGTATCAGGCGGACGGCACGAACTCCTACATCTATCGAACCGCCAGGCTCGCCGCCCTGTGGAAGCCAAGCGATGTGTTTCACGCCCAGCTCTCATTCCACCACCAGCAATCGACGGCCGCCGGATATCCCTATGCCGCGCCCGTTTACGGACTCGACGCACTCGCATCGTCGGATTACACCCCTGCGACCACCGACGATCGGGTGAATCTCTTCGCCCTCACGCTCGAGGCGGAGCTCGGGTTCGCCACACTCACCTCGGACAGCTCCTGGGCCGAGCACGAAAATGACTCGGCGGGCGACGTGACCTCGCTCTACGACGATTTCTCGTTCTATTCGTCGCTCTACGGCCAGAACCCGCGAGTTCTCGTGACCGGCCACCAGGAGTACGACGACAAGCCGTGGGCGCAGGAGATCCGGCTCGCCTCGAAGACCG
>DATHCO010000022.1:0-26832 GCA_035319505.1 Steroidobacteraceae bacterium
CTGAATCAGAAATTCGCCGTGCACCGAGAGCGCCGCCGCGGCCCGACCGCAAGGCGCGACGACCGCGAATACTTTAGTGTATTCAAGGGAGGAGCAACGCAGCGGGCGGGGTGCCGCGGCGTTCGAATGCCGGCGAATTTCTGATTCAGGACACTGGGCTCAGTGAAGCGCCAAGACCTCACTCTTGCTGAGGCGCGTCGTGAGCCTGCCATCCACGTTCGACAGCGTCGATGCCGGGACGCTGATGAGCCTGCCATCGATGATCATCTGTGCCGATCCGTCGGCACCGACACGATAGACCTGACCGAGACGCGCTCCATTGGAGGTGATCAGCATTTTACCTTTCGTGGCGAGCGATGATCCCGCCGCATCGGCGCTCGCCGACAGATCATGCGCTGCAGCAGACAAGCCCGCCAGCGCGAACGCCACACCTAAGATCCATGAGCTCTTCACGATGATCTCCTTAAAAAACTCGCCTAACTAATTACTAAGCTAGCTTAGTATTTTGCCGATGTCAAGCACAAACGTGTGAAACGGCGCACGAATGGCGCACGATTGCTCTAGCATCGAGCTTTCGCGACGTTGCAACCCTGGAGAACCGCTCGAGATGACGAGCCTCGAACACTTGACCGCCCAGGCGCTCGATCGACCGGCCGCCCAGCCGGCGATCGAGTTTCAGCGCCGATGGCGCAGCTGGGGGGAAATGCGCCACGTGGCCGCTCGCCTCGCGGGGTTGATCGAGGCGAGCGGCGCGGATCCGCGAATCCCGATTGCCTTCGTGCCTCGCAACCGTCCGTCCGCGGTCGCCGCGCTCCTCGGCATGATCGCTCAGGGCCTCACGGTTCGCATGTTGTATGCCTTTCAATCGGTCGCCGCGCTCGCGCACGAAGTAGAGCGGATCGAGCCGGCCGTGCTCGTCGCGGCCGCCGAAGACTACACCGAGGAGCTCGTCTCGGCGCTGCGCGCGCAGGGCACTGCAGCGATCTCGCTCTCGGAGATGGATGCGGCGGCGCTCCCGGGACTCGAGCGATCGCGACTCGAGCGCACACGCCGCGGTACCCCGCCGCCGGCGCGGTCTCCTGCGCAAATCGAGCTCTTGACGAGCGGCACGACCGGCCCGCCGAAACGCTTCGCCATTCCGTTTGACTTAATCGCCAAGCATTTCATCGGAGCGAGCTTGCCGACCTCGAGCGCGGGGTTTGCCGCCAGCGGTTCGGCCGCGGAATTGCCGCCGTTTCTCCTTTTCATGCCCTTGGGCAACATCTCGGGGGTCTATACCACTCTTCCGGTGTTGCTGAAGGGGCAGCGCGCCGTGCTTCTCGAGCGCTTCACCGTGGCCGCCTGGCATGAGCACGTGCTGCGCTATCGGCCGCAGGTGAGCGGGCTGCCGCCGGCGGGCGTGCAGATGGTACTCGAGGCCGACATTGCGCCCGAGGACCTCGCCTCGATCAAGAGCATCGGCACGGGCGCCGCACCGCTCGATCCCACGGTGCATCGGGCCTTCGAGGAGCGCTACGGGATCCCGATCTTGCTGTCGTACGGTGCCACCGAATTCGCAGGTCCCGTCACGGCGATGACCGCGGATCTGCACGCCGAGTGGGGCAGGCAGAAGTTCGGCAGCGTCGGGTGCGCCATCGGCGGAGCGCAGCTGCGCGTGGTCGATGCCGACACGGGCGCGGTGCTGCCGCCGGGGAAGGAAGGAATTCTCGAGGTGATCTCCCCACGCATCGGCCGAGAGTGGATTCGAACCTCCGATATCGCCGTGATCGATGAGGACGGCTTTGTGTTTCACCGCGGTCGCGCCGACGGCGCGATCATGCGCGGCGGCTTCAAGCTCCTGCCCGAGACTATCGAGCGAGCGCTCCTTACACACGAGGCGATCTCGGCGGCTGCGGTAGTGGGCTTGGAGGATCAGCGGCTCGGACAGGTGCCGGCGGCGGTCATTCAATTCAAGCCCGGCGCCGCTCGACCCGAGATCGCGGCGCTCGAAGCGCATTTGCGCAAGCTCCTCTACGCCACGCATATTCCCGTGGCGTGGCGCATCGTCGAGGCGATGCCTCAGACGCCGTCATTGAAGATCGATCGGCCCGCCGTGCGCCGCCTGTTCGACGCGTAGCACCCGGTTTGGACCGCTCTCCTGGACCTCGGGGACGATCGATCATTGCGTGCGGGTTCCAACGACAACGCGCTCCGCGCCCCCGCGCGCGAGACGAGATAGGGGACATTCGAATCAGCACTTGGCGTCGAATCGCAGGGATAGCCCTCGGCCTTTGGGCCGGGCTGGCCGTACGGGAGGCGCCGGGCGCGCCGACCGGTACGCCCGCCCGCCTGTCCCTGGATGATCTGCGCGCGACTCACTATGCGGGCGACCTGATGCCGAACGCTGCTTTCGAGCCCGGTGAAAATGCGGCTCCGGCACATGAGCCCTTCGTGGGCTCGCTGCAATTGACCGAAACGAAGATGCGGACCTCGCCCGCCACGCTCAAGGCCGAGCGCGTGCTCGGCAAGGACACGACGCTCTTTCCTGCTGTCGAGGTCGCATTCTTCACGGTCGGCGGCGATTTGGTTCCGGCGAATCAGGACCTCATCCGCTGTGGCTCGGTCGATCGCGGCCGCAGCTTCTGGGATCTCATCGTGCAGCCGGGGCGGGTCTGGGCGGAGGTCGGCGATGGCTCGTGGTCACGCGCGGCGTTTCCCTTCGCGCTGGTGAATTCCTTGGAAGGCGAGACGCACAACGGCGTCGCGACATTCGCCTATCGAGGTGGAAGCGTATCGAGCCTGCGCTTTCAGATCGTGCAGCAAACCTCGCCCTACTACGTGAGCGACTATTTCACGGCGAGCGGCGTCGTGCCCGCGGCCTTGCGCAAGGGCGCGCTTCCCGATCTCGAACGACTCACCCGAGCGTATGAGCAATCGCTAGCCGACCAGGTTCCGATGCACCGCTGGGCGGAGCTCGCGGCTCGGGTCGGTGCGGACCGTCTCGCGGGCTTCGACGAGACCTTGAGCTCGAGCGATCGCGTGCTCGCAGGGCTTGATTACCAGGGAACGTTCTATTTGAAATCCTGCCCGACCCCAGCCGGCGAGCTCCCGTGGTGCGATCGCGCGCGCTTCGGTGTGTGGTCCGCGACCAAGGCGCTCACCAACGCATCCGCGCTCCTGCGGCTCGCGCAGAAATTCGGTCCCCAAGTCTTCGATGCGCGAATCGCGGACTATGTCACGGAAGCCAGATCCTACCCCGCGTGGCGGGAAGTCCGGTTCGAGGACGCGATCAATATGGCGACCGGCGTCGGCAACGGCAGCAACCGGTGGAACCCCAACGACGTGAGCGACGGTTACCTGGACCCCACGTACGACGTCTGGTATGCGGCTCGCTCGGAATCGGCCAAGGTCCGCGCGCTCCTCGAGACCGCTCGGGCTCACCCCTGGGGGCCCGGCAAGGTCGCCCGGTACCGCGATCAGGACATGTTCGTGCTGGGCGTGGCCATGGACCGCTACCTGAAGGCAAAGGAGGGGTCGGCGGCGAGCCTGTGGTCGATGCTCGAGCGGGAGGTGTATGAGCCCATCGGAATTCACTATGCGCCCACCAATCGCACCATCGAGGCGAACGGAGCACCCGGGCAACCCTTGATGGCGTATGGCTACTATCCGACCGTTGGCGACATGGTGAGGATTGCGCGGCTGTATCAGAGCGAGGGGCGCCATGGAGACAATCAGATTCTCTACGCGCCGCGCATTCGCGAGCTGTTGCACGCGCGGGGGCCGCTCGGCTTTCCCACCGGCGTGAAGAGACGCTTCGGCGAAACCTTTTACTACCACGCCTTCTGGATGAACGTGTTCCAGTCGGACGGCCGCTGTCAGATACTCTATCCGGTAATGGAAGGGTGGGGCGGCAATCTCGTGGCCTTGTTCCCGCAAGGGGTGACGGCAATCCGGCTGGCGAAGGCGAGATCGGACGACGATCGCAGCTCCGACCCCACCGACATGGCCGTGGTCGCGGATCGACTCGAGGCCTTCTGCCCCTAGGCGGGCTTATTCATGAAGGGCAGCTGCTTTATCGGACGGCGCCGGCTTTGGACAAGCCTGAATGAGATCGCGGGCGCTCGCGGGATTTCCTTCCAGGCGAGCGGCTGCGGCTCGCTCATCGGATGGCACTTCTGCGACGGGCGGATCCGCTGCGCGGCCGATGCGGATCGCAAGACCCCCGAAGGCCAGCGCGCGCAGCGCGCCGCGGAGACCTTGCTCCATCTCGAGGCACTGAACCGCGGATACTACTTCTCGCGCCGAGGCTATCTCGCACTGTCCCTGCCGACTACGGCCGAGGACTGCGAGAGCTTCGTCGGTGCGGTCGACGCTATCTTCTCGCAGCATCAGCTCGCGTTCGGGAGCTGACAGGATGCGGGCATTCGCACCGGAGAGCGGTTCACTCGAGCGCGGGAAATCGGCCGATTTTACCGTCTTGGATCGAGATATTCTCGCACTTGCCGACTCGGGTCGTGTAGAAGACATCGAGAGCACGCGGGTGCTCGAGACTTGGTTTATGGGCAAGTCCGTGTTCGCTCGCAAGGACTGAGAAGGCAGAGAAGCCCCGATCGGCGCGCGGGTGGACGCGCGGTGACTACAACAATGAAGCGGGGACAGCTACATGACTCTCTTTCGCCTGATCCCGAGCGTAGCCGTGTGCTCGATCATGCTTTCGCCGGCCGCTTTGCCGCAATCGGGCACTGTGAGGACGCGGATCTCTGATCGCCCTACCGCGTCTGATCGCCCCTCGACGCCCGACTCTCCCCTTCCCTCTCACGGCATGGGCGCGACGTCGATGGTCGGCTGGATCAGAATGCGCGTGACGTTCGCGCGGCGTGGCAGGGTAACGATCAGCATGATCGCATCGACGATGTCGGAGGTCTCCATCGCTCCCTCTTTATGCGTATGCTCATGGATGGCTTGGCGCGCCGTCGGATCGGAGATGCTGTCCGCGATGTCGGTCGCGGTCGCTCCGGGCTCCACGATGGCAACCCGGATGCCCGCCGTGCCGCCTTCCTGGCGCAGCGATTCGGTGAAGCCGGTGACACCGAACTTGCTGGTCGAATAGGACGCGAACTTGCAGCCAGAGCGGCGCCCCGCGGTCGACGAGATGTTGACGATATCACCCGACCCCTGTGCCTTCATGTACGCAAACGCCGCCTTGCAGGTGTAGATCGTGCCCCAGAGGTTGATGTCGATCACCTTGCGCCACAGCTCGAGCGGCAGCGACTCGATACCTCCCGCTTCGTTGACGCCCGCGGAATTGATGAGAATGTCGATCCGGCCGAGCTGCGCCACGGTGTCCTCGACGGACTCGATCGCCTCGGCTTCGACCGACACATCGCCGGGGAGCGCGAGCCCCTCGCCGCCGGCTGAGCGAATGCGCCTCACGAGATCGTCGAGCCGACCTTTGCGGCGTCCGCAGACGGCGACCCTCGCACCCTCGCGCGCCAGAGCGAGCGCCGCCGCCTCACCAATCCCGGAAGATGCGCCCGTGACCAGGGCCACTTTACCGGCCAATCTGCCACTCATGTCTGTCTCCTCGCGCAGTTCACCTAAAGTCCGTCCCGCCACCGCCTCAGGCGATGCTGTGCCCTCCGTCGACCGTGAGGCACGCGCCGGTGGTGAAGGATGCCCGATCGCTCGCGAGGTAGAGCACCGCCCCCACGATCTCGGGCGGCTCGCCCGCACGTTGCAAGGGCAGAGCGCTCTCGGCATGGCGCGCGAACTCCTCGGACCTGGACCATGCCTTGGTTGCATCGGTGTGGAAGGGTCCCGGCATGACCGTATTGACCCGCACCTTGGGTCCGTACTCCTTCGCGAATGTGCGGGTGAGCACATTCAGGCCCGCCTTGGCGGCGGCATAGGGCGCAAAGCTCGGCTGGGGTCGAAGCGAGCCGCTCGATGAGATATTGACGATGGAGCCGCCGCCCGAGCGTTGCATGTGGGCACCGAAGAGCGCGCACAGGCGAAAAGCGGCCCTCAAGTTGACGGCGATGATCTTATCGAAGAGCTCCTGACTGGTCTCCAGCGAGGACGGCGCAACGGGTGACATGCCGACGTTGTTGACGAGGATGTGAGCATCGCCCCACCGCTCCGTCACCTCCGCGTACAGCCGATCGCAGTCTTCCCAGCGTCCGGCATCGAATGAGTGGGACGAGGCGCGGGCGCCGGCGGCACCGAGCTCCTCGACCACGGCAGTGCACGCGTCGGGCTTGCGACTCGCGACGGCGACGGTCGCGCCGGCACGGGCGAGCCCGCGGGTGATGGCAAGTCCCAGCCCCCGGCTTCCACCCGTGATGAGGGCGACCTTTCCGCTGAGCTCGGTCCCGCTCACGCCCTGAAGCCTCCTCAGGCTTTCGCCAGCGCGGTCTCGACTTGCGCGATCTCGGACCTGAGCCACATGGTTTCGCTCAAGTTGGTTCCACCCGACTCGCGGAGCAGGCGCTCGAGCGTCTCCTTCTTCACTGCCAAGGCGCCGCGATGAGACGCATCGGCTCCGAGCGCGATATCGAGCAGGTGGATGGCCTCGAGCGGCCGCCCCTCGTGCAACTTTTTCCGGGCACGATCGGCGAGCGCGCCCGCACCGCCCGCGAGCTCGGCGAGATCGGCGTCGATGCTCGATCGCGGCACGCCGTACAACGAGGCCGTGGAGTCGTAATGAAACCAGCTCGAATACTCTTCCCAGATCGCGCGCACGTCCCAGGACACCTTGCCGTGAAACTCGCCGATCTTCAGCTCGGCGGGCAATTGGATCTCACGCATGAGGGTGTGCACGTCCTTGCCCGCGTTCATGCCCGCAATCGTCGCATCGTTCACGTACGAGACGGCCGCATGCATCTGGTCGAGATCACCCCGGATCCTCGCCGCGCCGCGAATGGGCTCGCCGTGACCGGTGATGAGGAGCTCCGCGCCGAGCTTGCGCACCGTGTCGAGCGAGCTCAGGTAGCGCAAGACCGAGCGCGGCTTGTCGCCGCGTACGGTACAGAGGTTTGGCATCGACAGAAACACCGGACCGAAGAGGTTGCCGGTGAACACCACGCGCTCCCGGGGCATCCAGAGCGCGAGGGAGCACAGCGTCTCACCGCCGGGTGTCGAGATCAGCTCGAAACGCCGGCCGCCGAGATCGAACTCATAGCGCCGATCGACGCTGATGTCCGGCACCACCTCGGGCGGCAGCGGCGGATTCGCGGCCCGCTTGATCGTCGTGCCCCAGAGCTTGCGCGAGCGGCGCGCGAGATACGGCGCGAGGTCGTTGAAATAGCGCCAGGTATCGACGAAGCGTCGCTCGCCGATGACTTTCGTCTCTGCCTCGCGCATCGTCGGGACGCCGCCATAGTGGTCGGCATGCGCCTGCGTGAGAATGATGGTGCGCAGCGGCCCGGTGCGATGCGGATCGAGCAGGCTCTTGGTGCGCTGCGCATTGTCCATGAAACCGGTGTTCACCATCACATCGCCTGCGGCGGTGGTCACCAGGTAGGCGTTGGAGATGTCCTTCGCCATGAAGATGAAATCGGTGATCGCCTGCGCCTCTTTCTGCTGATCGCCGGCAAGGACCAGATCCGCCAAGGGCGGCTTCCTGTCCTGCGGCTCCTGCGGCCGGTCCTGCGTGCTCATAGGCCGCTGCCCTCGAAGTTGACCATCACCTTAGCCGAGGCGGGTGTGCCCGCGACTCCGAGCGCATCGAGGACGCGGTCGAAGGGAAATCGGTGACTGATCAGGCTCTGGACTTTGTCGCGCAGGCGCGGGAGCGCCGCAATGACCTCCGGCATCTCGGTGGGATAGCCGACCGCGGTGGTGATCGTCATCTCGGTGGTCAGCATGGCGCCCAGGTCGAGCGGAACCGGCCTCATGTAGGCAGCCGTCACGACCATGCGCGAATGGAGCTTCGCCATCCTCACGACGTCGGAGAGGATGCTGGGTGCGCCAGCCGCGTCGATATAGGCATCCGTCCCCACGGCTTCGCGGCTGAACAAGCGGGTGCCGCCGTGCAGCTCGCGCAGCCTCGCGCGCACATCCTCCCGTGCCGGATTGATGCCGGCGCGCGCACCGAGCGCTTTCGCCCGTTCCAACCGCTCGGGCGCAAGATCGAGCGCCACCACGTCGTCGACTCCACGGTCCTTGAGCCAGAGCACCATGCCGAGCCCGATCGGTCCACAGCCGAACACGACCACCTTGTCTCCCGGCTCGGCCTCGGCGCGGTTGACGCCATGCAATGCAACCGACAGCGGCTCCGTCAGCGCCGCGACCTCGTAGGAGAGACCTTCCGGGATCGGCAGCAGGCTCTCGCCCACGCGCGCCTCCCGCACGAGTAGCTCCTCGGTGAACGCGCCTTCCGGCCCGCCGCTCCCGATGTAGCTGGGTGTGTTCATGGGGTTGATGATCACGCGCTGCCCGAGGGCAACATCCCTCACTCGCTCGCCGACGGCGATCACCTCGCCCGCGGCCTCATGGCCGATCGGCGTCACACCGCCCGGCGGGCGGTGGATGCCGCCGATCTTGATGTACGTGAGATCGCTTCCGCATACCCCGCAAGCCTTCACCTTGACGACGACATCGGAGCCTCCCGGACGGGGCGGATCGATCGGATCGAGCCGGACATCGTCGACGCCGTGAATGTTGAGAACGCGACCCATGCTGCTTGCTCCTGCGTCGAAGGCTGCCCCGAATCAGAGGTTGACCAGAAAGGCCCCGTCGATCACGAGCGTATCACCGCTATGGAATGAGGACGCATCGCTCGCGAGGTACGCCGCCACGGCCTCGAAATCGGCAGGGTACCCCGGCCGGGGAATGGGGGTCAGCGCGGCGAAGTACTTGTCTACCGGGTTGAGCTCGCTGTTCTCGCCCGTCATGCCGGTCTTGATGTACCCCGGTGCAATGGTGTTGGCGCGGATACCGTACTTGCCGAACTCGACGGCCATCGATCGGATCATCGCCCCGATTCCTGCCTTGGCCGCGGCGTAATGGCCCTTGCCGGGGAGGCCCGCGAACATCGATAGACTGCCGCAAAACACGAGCGATCCCCCGGGCTCGCCTGCTTGTGCGCGCTTGACCATCAGACGCGCGCCCTCTCGCAGCGTGTAGAAAGCGCCGTGCATGCTGACCGCGAGGAACGCGTGATAATCCTCGGTCGAGAGGTCGAAAATGGAATTGGAGCGAGGCGGCGGCAGACCGGCGTTGGCGATCACGCAGTCCACACGGCCGAATTCCCGTATGAGTGCCTCGTAGCCGGCGAGCACTTCGCTCTCGGCGGACACGTCCACCTGCCGTGCTTGCACGCGCCCGCCGAAGCTCTCGAGCTCTGCCTTCGCGGCCGCGTTCTTCTCCGCCGAGCGGCCCCAGATCGCGACGCTTCCGCCACACTTGGCGATGCCGCGAGCGAATCCCAGGCCAAGACCGCTGTTGCCGCCGGTCACGATCGCCACCTTGCCGCTCAGATCGAAAAGTCCCTTGGCCATATTCCCCCTGTAGTGCGCTGGAGGATCGATGCCGCCGTTGCGTTTCGCACCCACCTCGAGGCTCTAGTCTAGTCTCCTCGCAGGCATCGGCCGGTCACAACGATTGTCGAATCCCAGCCGCAATCGTGGATGGCGGGACCTCGAGAGCCGATCAGCTCGAAATGATCTGCCTCGCCTTGCGCATTTGCCAGATTGCATAGGCACGAATCTGCTCGCCGACCTCGGCCGGCAGCTGGCCGGCTTTGGAACGAGCGTAGGTGCCTTCGAGAAGACAAGCGAGCTTGTAACAGGCGAGGGCGAAATACCAGGGCAAATCATCCATCGCTCGTCCGGTCAGCTCGCCATACAGGCGAACGAGATCGGCGCGCGACAGGAAATCCTCCCACGGCGAGACCAGCGGCCGCTTGCCTTCGGGATCGCCCTCCTCCCACCAGCTACCGAGGATCCAGCCGAGATCGAGGAGCGGATCGCCCAGCGTCGCGAGCTCCCAGTCCACGACGCCGGTGATTCGCGGCGAATGGTGCGAGAAGAGCACGTTGGCGAACTGCAAGTCGCCGTGGATGATGCCGATGCGACGATCGCGTGGAAGCTGATCCGACAGCCACCCACCGACCTCCTCGACGTGCGGGAGGCCGCCGCTGTCATAGGTCGGGATCGAGCGATAACCCTCGAGTTGCGAGCGCCAGCGGCCGACCTGCCGCTCGTGCCAGTCATCGGGCTTCCCCAGCCCTTCGAGTCCCACGGCCTTCGGCTCCAGGGCGGCGAGTGCCGCCGCCGCGCGCACCAGCTCCTCGCCCATCCTGCGGCGCCACATCGCCGCGGTGGCGTACTCGCCCGGCAGCGGGCCGCTCGGCGCGAACCCTTCGAGCGGCGCCATCAGGTAAAAGCAGGCGCCGATGATCGACGGATCGTCGCACAGCGCGTACAGATCGGGATGCGGCACGGCGCTTCCCGCGAGGGCCTTGAGGACGCGCGCCTCGCGCAGCATCGTCTCGTTGCTGTTCGCGCGCAGGTGCTTGCCGGGTCGGCGCAACACGAAGGACTCGCCGCCGCGCTCGAGCAAGAGCACGTTGTTCTGCACCCCGCCCGCGAGCTTGCGCGCGGCCGTCACCGGTCCCGAGCCCGGGGCATCGTGGCTATCGAGCCACGCGTTCAGCCGGGGCCAGTCGATCAGTCCCCCAAAATCATCGAGCACGGCCCCCGCTCCTCGAGACATGCCTCTCTCGCTCGCCGACTCATCTCGAGCCGGCAATCGCCGTCTTGAACAGACTCCGTGGCGAGCGCCAGTCGAGGCGCACCCTGCGATGCGCGATGAGCCATTGCCCGCCGCTCTTACGAAATTCGTCGAGGTAGTAGCCACAATGATCGGGACCGATGTCCGTGTAGGCTACCCAATAGGTGCGCGCCTGGGCGGTGTCCGGGCCGCTGAACTCAATCTGCGAGGTCGAGAGGTGATGCCGGACGAAGGTCGCACGGTCCGCTGGCGCACTGCGCTGTTGCGCGGCACGCAGCGCGGCCGAACCCGCGGCACGCTGCGCCGCGCTCGCGGACCGACGCCAGCGATCCATCCAGTCCCGGATCGCCTGCCGGCCTTCGTAACGGAAGGCGTCCGACTCGGGCACGCCGTCCGACTCGAGCACCGCATCGTCCGTGAATACGGCGATGAAATCATCGACACGCAGCCGATCCCCCGCCATGGTGTAGCTCGCCATGGTCCGGCGAATCGACTCACGAGCGATCATCTCATCCACCGTCATGGCCGCTCGCCCCCTTGCCTGCGCGGATCCCTGCGGGACTTTGCCCTATGCCGGCGCTCATTACTATACTAAGCTAGCATAGTAAGCGGCTCTCGCAGCGCAGCCAAGTTGCGTCATCCGGGGTATCCCTTGCGCGGTGGATTCGCCGCCGTGCCGCCCCCTAGAATGGATGCGAGAGCTGATCGCACGGCGCCCTGATACCGGAGATCTTATGAACGAACTATCTCGTCGAGCGGCCCGCAAGAGTTCGATCGGAAGCAGCCGAACCGAGTGGCCGCCGAGTTGGAATACCTTGCCCCACGGCATCAGCACGGGCCGCTACATTGACCCTCGTTTCACGCGTCTCGAGCACGAGAAGCTCTGGAGTCGCGTCTGGCAGGCGGCGGCGCGGCTCGACGAAATCCCGGAGGTCGGGAATTACACCGTCTACGAGATCGGTGACCAGTCGATTCTGGTGGTGAGGGTGGACGGCAATACCGTCAAGGCCTACTACAACGCCTGTCCGCATCGAGGCACCGCGCTCGGCAAGGGCACGGGCACGTTCACGAGTTGCCGGATCATCTGCCCGTTCCATGGCTGGCGCTGGAATCTCGCCGGCGAGAGTCAGTTCGTGCTCGAGCGCCAGGAGTTCAAGAACGGTCAACTGCGCGATAGCGATGTCGCTTTGAAGGAGGTCAGGGTCGCCTTATTTGCGGGCTTCGTGTTCATCAACATGGACCCCAAGGCAGAGCCCTTCGACGAGTTCATCGCGCCGGTGCGCCGCGTGATCGAGGATCTGGCGATCGCCGAGATGCATCACTATTGGTGGAAATCGATTCCCGTGCCGGCCAACTGGAAAGTGGCGCAAGAAGCGTTCTTCGAGGCCTTCCATGTCCCCATGACGCATCCGCAGCTGGAAAAAGGCGGATCGGAAGTCGTCCGGGGCAAGCGCGAGGATGCCGAGTTCACTCATCGCTACGTCTCCTACGACGTCTTCCCGCACGGGCACGGCTGCTTCTACGGCGGCAAGAAGACGCCGATGGCGGGCCATGTCAACGAGTTGCAGGGTGATCCGCTCGAGGCGATGGCGGCGCGGCTGAAATTGCTCGTCGATGGCATGGATGCCATGGTGCTCAAGGAGGACATCGAGATTTTGCTGTCGCTGCGCGGCAAGCCCGTCCCCGCAGGATCGAGCTTGGGCGGGGAGTATGTGAAGGCGCTGTACGCGGATGCCGCGGCTCGCGCGCGCCCGATGCCCAAGCTGGCGCCTGAGATTCTGGGCATGTGGGGCGGTGAGATCTTCGTCTTCCCGAACCTCATGATCTTGCCGCAGGCCGGGAACGCGATGATCTATCGCGTGCGGCCCAACGGATTCGACCCCGACAGCTGCACGTTCGAGATCCTGTCCACCCGCACGCTTCCCGCCGCGGACAAGCCGCAGCGACCCCTGGTGGAGCACGTGACGGACCTGCAGGATCCCGAGCAGCTGCTGCTCATTCCGCGCCAGGATCTCGGCAACATCCCGCGCATCCAGAAAGGACTGCACGCGCACGGGCTCGAGCACACCTGGCTCGCCGCGGATCAGGAGAAGATCATTCTCAACATGCATCAAGAGCTCGATCGCTATCTGCGGGCGGCCGCATGAGCGACGAATCGACGCCCCGGATCGCCCCGGTCCTGCCTCCGGACTGGGAAGGCGCCGTGCTCGAGGCGGTGAGCGCCTTTCCGAGCGGCCGCGACTTCGTGCTGTCGCGCTATCAGATCGGCGAGGCTCGCGGCATGAACGGACTCGGCGCGATGCTGCGTCATCCGCCGCTGGCGAAGGCATTCCTCACGTTCAACAACCACATCTCGATCGCCAGTACGCTGCCCAGGCGCGTGAGCGAGCTCGTGATCCTGCGAATCGGCTGGCTGCGGTGTTCCGAGTACGAATTCGCTCATCACCTCGTGCTCGGCGCTCGGGCGGGCCTGAGCGAGGCGGAGCTCGCGCGCGTGCAGCTCGGGCCGGATGCTCCGGGGTGGGATCCGCTCGACGCCGAGGTGATCCGCGCGGTCGACGAGTTGCACGCCGATGCCTTTATCAAGGATGCAACCTACGACCGACTCTGCTCTCACTTCAGTACCGAGCAGCTCCTCGATCTGGTGTTCACCGTCGGTTGTTACGAGGTGGTCTCGATGGCGTTCAAGACGTTTCGCGTGCAGCTCGAGGCAGGCGCCGCTCCGATCGACCCCGCCGTGCGCAAGCGCATGTACGCGCGAGCGGTCAAGTGAGAGTCGTCGCGCCGGCATGATGGGCGAGGATCCGTTGGATCTCGGTGGCCAGATCGCCTTCGTCACGGGCGCGGGCCAGGGAGCGGGGCGAGCGATTGCGCTGGCCCTCGCCCGGCACAATGCCGGCGGTGTGGCGGTGAACGATTTCGTGGCTGAGCGCGCCGAGGCCGTGGTTGCAGACATCGAGGCGCTCGGCGTTCGGGCGGTGGCTGCGACGGCGGATGTCGGCGATCATGCCGCCGTCGAGCGCGCCATGCGCGCCGTGGAAGGCTCGCTCGGCTCGATCACCCTCCTCGTCAACAATGCCGGCAACGCAGGCCCGGGCGCCACCATGGGGCTCTCTCCACCTTTTTGGGAGAGCGAGCCCAAGGACTGGGATCGGTACTTTCGCACCAACCTTGCGGGCGTCATGAATTGCTGTCACGTGGCGCTCCCGGGAATGATCAAGCGAGGCACCGGTCGGATCGTGACGATCGTCTCGGATGCCGGCCGTGTGGGTGAGTCGGGCTTGGTGGCGTACTCGGCGGCCAAAGCGGGCGCCGCAGGCTTCGTGCGCGCTCTTGCGAAGGAGGCGGGCCGGTTCGGCATCACCTCGAATGCGATTTCGCTCTCGACCTTGGAGCCCCCCCTTGCCGAGGAGGCGAGGGCCCAGTTTCTTGCGAGCGCGGAGACCAAGGCACGCCTGTCGCGCTATGTGATCCGCCGCTTCGGTAAGCCCGAGGATGTCGCGCACATGGCACTGTTTCTGTGCTCGAACGCGGCGTCCTGGATCACCGGGCAGACTTACCCCGTCAACGGCGGGTACTCGTTTGCGCAATAGTCGCATGCCTCGTGGGCGCCATCTGCGCGCGCTGCCGAGCGGGCGGGCGACGGAAGTGAAGCGCAGACCGATACCGTGAAAACGACGCCTTACGTTCTGGTGCACGGCGGAGGGCACGGTGGCTGGTGCTACCAACCCCTCGCACGCATCCTGCGCGCGCACGGCCAAGAGGTGTACGCGCCGACCCTGACCGGTCTCGGCGAGCGCTCGCACCTCTTGAGCGCCGCCGTCGATCTCGACCTGCACATCACCGATATCGTCAAGGTCTTGGAATACGAAGACTTGAGGAACGTCATCCTGGTCGGTCACAGCTACGGCGGCATGGTCATTACCGGCGTCGCCGATCGTGCGGCCGATCGGATCGGCCACCTCGTCTTTCTGGATGCGGCGACGCCGAGCAATGGTCAATCGCTCGTGGACATCGCAGCGCCCTTCATGATGGCCGCGCGTGCCCAGGGTCGGGTCATCGACGGGGTCGAGCTCGTGCTGTTTCCGGGAACGGACCCGTTGGGCTACTACGGCGTCAAGGACCCGCAGCAGCTCGAGTGGATGAAGCCCAAGCTCACCCCTCACCCGTGGAAATGCTTCGAGCAAGCGCTCCGGCTCGAGAACGAGGCCGCAATCCGCAAAATCCCTCAGACCCACATCGTCTGTGCCTCGACCTTGCCGGGGCGCGACCGCCCCGAGCTCGAGGCACGGTCCGAGGGACGGTTTTGGGTCATCGACACCGGACATGATCTCATGATCACCGAGCCCGACGCGGTGGCGAAGATGCTGCTGCGGCTGGCCTATCTTTGAAAGCGAAGAGGAGCGGATGTCGTGGCGATGCGCTTTGCAGATCGGCTGGTCCTGATCACGGGAGCCGGCGGTGGATTGGGACGCGCTCTCGCGCTCGGCTTTGCGAGGGAAGGCGCCCGCCTCATCCTCACGGACGTCGATGAATCGGGGATGCGCGAGACGGCCGCCCTCGCGGGCAAGGAGGGCGCCACGAGCTCGACGCATCGGGTCGATCTTGCCGCCGAGCGCGAGATCGAAGCATTCGGCGCCGAGATCTTGAGAATGCACCCGCGGATCGATGTGCTATACAACAACGCCGGCATCGCCTACGGCGAGATCACGCATGCCTTCGAGCAATTGAGCCAGGAGAAGTGGCTCCGGTTTCTCGCCATCAACACGATCGCGCCGCTCATTCTCGCGCGCTCCATTCGCCCGGCGCTCGCGGCCGCCAAGGGAGTCATCCTGAACCAGTCCTCCATGGCGAGCTTCGTGCCTGCCACGGCCTACGGCGTCACGAAGGCCGCGCTCAACTCCATCACCTACGGCATGGCGCACGTCTTTGCCGCCGACGGCATCCGGGTCAATGCGATTGCACCCGGACTCATGGAAACGCCCGCCAACCGGTCTGCGTTGTCCGCCGAGACCTACGCTCGCGTACAAGGCACGCAGCTTCTCAAGCTTCACGGGACCCCCCAAGACATCGTGGCGCTCGCGTTGTTTCTCGCCTCCGACGAGGCGCGCTTCATCGACTGCGAGATCGTGAGCTGCGATGCCGGAAGCTCGATCCGCGGATGGCGTAATTAAAGCGAGCCGTTTCCCGGCCGGCCGCTCGCCAACGCATTCACTTCAGCCACGGCTCCGGCTGCTCGAGGAGACGGCGCAAGGCATTCAACCAGGTTGCCCCGATGACACCGTCGATCACTCGGTGATCGCAGGTCAGCGTCGCATTGAACGATGTGACGGCGCGCATCTCGCCGGCGTCGGCGATCACGGTCGGCTTCGCGGCGCCGATCGACAGGATCGCGGCATGCGGCGGATTGATGATCGAGGCGAAGCTCGTGATGCCGTACATGCCGAGATTCGAGAGGGTGAACGTGCCCCCGACGTATTCGTCCGCCTTGAGTCGCTGAGCCCGGGCTCGGTCGGCGAGGTCGCGGGCCTCGACTGCGATCTGAGTGATGGCCTTCTCCTCGGCCCCGAAAACGATCGGGGTCATCAGACCCGAGTCGGTCGCAACGGCGAGCGCGATGTCCGCGTGCTTGTGCCGAACGAACCCCAAGGGCGTGTAGCTCGAGTTGACCGCCGGAACCTCCGTGAGCGCGAGTGCGCACGCTTTGATCAGCAGGTCGTTCACGGAGATGCGCGCCGCATGGGCGTCGTTGAGCCGAGCCCTCGCCTCGAGCAGCGCATCGACGACGATGTCGATCGAGAGAGGGAACGTGGGGATGTCCCGGGCCGCCTCCGTGAGGCGCGCCACGATGACCTTCTGGATCCGGTTCAACGGCTCGAGCGCATAGGTTCCGCGCCGGATAGCCAGCGCTTCGAGCTTGGCAACCACTTCCTCCGTTAGCTCTACCGCCACGCCTTCATCTCCTGCCTGACTTCTCATTGCGTATCACCACGCCGTTGCGTATCGCCAGGCCGTTGCGCATCACCAGGCCGCCTTCGCATCTGCGACGCGCCGGTTCGCGGCTTCGAGGCCGCCTGCGACGGCGATCAGCAGCCGCGCACGCTTGAGCACGAGATGCGGATCCGCCTCATCGCTGAAACCCATTCCACCGTGGATCTGGATATTCTTTCCCGCATTCTCGAGAGCGGCGGACCCTGCCACCCAGAAAGCGCACTCGACCTGAAGCGCGGCATCGTCACGCCCGTCATCGACGGCAACCGCTGCAAAGCTCGTCTGGTCGCGGGCACAGCGCGCGGCGATCGCCATGTTCGCGCAGTGATGCTTGATCGCCTGAAAGCTCCCGATCGGCCGGCCGAACTGCTCGCGCATCCCCGCGTAAGCGACGCTCATGTCGAGCGCGGTTTGCGCGATCCCCGCGAGCATCGCCGCATCGATCAAGCGCAACCGCAAGAGCGCTGAGGCGTCGAAGCGTGCGAGTGGCTCGCCGAGCGCGGCATGGTCGGTGAGTGCGGCGAGCCACAGCCGGCTGTCGATCGGTCGAGGCGCCTCCGCGCTCATGGCGTGCAGACCCGAGTCCGAGGAGTCACGCACGAGCACGTACTCGGCGCAGGCCTGTTGCACCACGATGATCCGATCACCGCGCCGGAATCCCGCCGCAATCCGCCGCCCCCGAAGCTCCGGCGCCCCGCGATCGAGCGTTGCATGTGCGGCTCCCAGCGTCGCCGTCACCGCCGGGGCGACGAGGTGCCGGCCGAGCGCCATCGCGATCAGCGACTCCTCGACCGCACCGAGGCCGCTCCCGCCCTCCTCCTCGCTCGCGGTGATGGCGAAGATTCCGATCTCCTCGAGGCTCGACCAGCTCTCATCGCTCTCTTCGTGCGAGCAGTGCAGCCGCGCGAGCGGAAGGAGCGCTGCGACCGACTCCTCGATCGTGTTCGCGAGGGCGAGCTGGTCCGGGCTCGGGTGGTAGCGGGTCGCTCCCTCCACGTCGTGTCCCCGTCAGGTATCATGCCAAGGCATGGCTCATTGTATCGATTCTCGAGGACGCCGGCAGATCGACGGGCGATCGGTCCGCTGGAACGATGAGCGTGCCGCGCGCGCCTATGCGCGCGGTCTCTGGATCCGCGAAACGCTCGCCGATGCGCTCAACAAGGCCGCGCGTGAGACCCCGCAGCGAGGGCTCCTCGTCGATGGCCAGCGCCGCATCGACTGCGACACCCTGCGCGAGCGCTCCCGAGCGCTCGCGCAGGCGATGCGGGCTCGCGCACCCGCGGGTAGCGTGGTGTCCTTCATGCTGCCCAACTGGCACGAAGCGGCCATTCTGTACCTCGCCGCAACGCTCGCCGGCATGGTGGTAAATCCGATTCTGCCCTCGCTCCGTGATCGCGAGCTGAAGTTCATCTTGAGCGACGCGCAAGCTCGGCTGATCTTCGTGCCCTCGACCTTCCGTCATCATGACTATGCGGCGATGCTGAGCCGCGTCGTGAGCGCGCTCGAGAGGCCGCCGGTCGTCGTGGTGCTGCGCGGCGATGCGGGCGGCCACACGCCGTGGGATGCGCTGTTCGAGCCGGCGGAGGCCGAGACCGAGATGCCCACGCTCGATGCGGACGCGCTCAGAATGGTGCTCTACACCTCCGGCACGACCGGGCGTCCCAAAGGAGTTCTCCACAGCCACAACTCCATTCATGCGCTGATCTCGCAGCTCGGCGAGCATTGGCTGATCGAGCGGGGCGACAAATTCCTGGTCCCTTCGCCGATCGCGCACATCGGCGGCTCGATCTACGCGTTCGAATGCCCGCTCCTCCTCGGGACGACCGCCGTGCTCATGGAGCGCTGGGATGCGGACGAGGCAGTCAGGCTCATCGAGACCGAGAGATGTACGCACATGGCGGGCGCAACGCCCTTCCTCGAGCAGCTCCTTGCCGCCGCGCGCCGCGCGGCGACGCGGCTGCCGAGCCTCAAGCTCTTCGTGTGCGGCGGCGCATCCGTTCCGCCCTCGCTGATCAGGGAAGCGGCGGCCTACTTCGAGCGGGCCGTGGTGACGCGGGTGTATGGCTCCACCGAGGTGCCTGTGACCACCGTCGGTGTGACGCAGCGCGAGGACGCCGCGCATGCCGCGGACACCGACGGGCGCGCGGGCCTCGCCGAGATCAAGCTCATGGATCACGACGCCGCGCCCGCGGGCGAAGGCGAGATCCTCGCTCGAGGCCCGCAAATGCTGATCGGGTATCTGCATCCGGAGGATGAGGCCGATGCCTTCGATGCGCAGGGGTATTTTCGAACGGGAGACCTCGGGCGCTGGGTGGATGGGGCCTACCTCGTCGTGACGGGCCGCGCCAAGGACATCATCATTCGACAGGGTGAGAACATATCGCCCAAGGAGATCGAGGACATTCTGATCGGCCATCCCGACATCGCGGAGATCGCCATCGTCGGCCTGCCCGATCCGAAGACCGGCGAGCGAGCGTGCGCGGTGATCGTGCCGAGAAAGCTGCCGGGCCCGGGGGTCTCGAGCCTGCGCTCCTTTCTCGACGCCTCGGGGGTGGCCACCTTCAAGGTCCCCGAGCAGGTCGTGATCTGGGAGGCGCTGCCGAAAAACGATGCGGGGAAGGTGCTGAAGCACCAGATCCGCGCCGCGCTCACTCAGAAGGGCTGAGGAGCGGACAGACCGAGGACAGACCCGTTAGCTCAAGAAACACCCACATCATGGCCGTCTCGATCTCCCAGTTTCGGCGCGAAGCACGCGAGTGGCTCGAGGCCAACGTGCCGCGCCAGCCGCCCCCCGAGGATGGACCCGCCTCGCGCGCGTACGTGCTCGCCTGGCAGCGAGCGCAAGCTCGAGGGGGGTGGGCGGGCATCGCGTGGCCGAAGGAGGTGGGCGGGCGCGGTCTATCGATCCTCGAGCAGATTGTCTGGTTCGAGGAGTACGCCCGCGCCGGCGGCCCCTCTCCGCTCAACGCATCGTTCGTCGGCTTGAATCACGCGGGACCCACGCTGATTGCCTGCGGTACCCCCGAGCAGAAGGCCTATCACCTACCGAGGATCCTCGCCGGAGAGGTCATCTGGTGCCAGGGCTTTTCCGAGCCGGGCGCGGGCTCGGACCTCGCGAGCCTCAAAACTCGCGGCCGGATCGAGGGCGACGAGCTCGTGATCGACGGCCACAAGATCTGGTCGAGCTTCGCCGACATCGCCGACTGGCAGGAGCTCTTGATCCGCACCGATCCCGGCGCGAAGACGGGGGCCGCCCTCTCCTGGGTCGCCTGCCCGATGAGCGCCGCGGGCATCACGGTGCGGCCGATCCGCACCATGGCGGGGCCCCGCAAGTTTTGCGAGATCTTCTACGACTCGGTGCGCGTGCCGTTGGCGAACGTCGTGGGTGGGGTGAACAACGGCTGGGCCACGGCAATGTCCACGTTGGGTTTCGAGCGAGGCACGGCGGCGCTCGCTCTGCTGATCGGATACACGCTCAAGGTGGAAAAGCTACTCGCCGCCTGTCCGGCCGACCGACCCGAGATGCGGCTGCGGCTCGCGCGACTGCGCGCGGAGGGCGGAGCGATCCGAGCGACCACGTATCGCTTTGCGCTCGATGCCGAGAACGCCGTGCCCGATGCGAGCGGATCGATGATGCGCCTCGCGTTCGCGGAGTTTACCCAGCGCGTGACGGCGGCCGCCGTGGATCTCTATGGAATCGATGCGCCCGAAGTCATCGGCATGCATGGCTGGGGCCACGACTATCTGGATGTATTCTCCGAGACGATCGCGGGCGGCACCGCCGAGATTCAGCGCAATATCATCGCCGAGCGCGTGCTCGGGTTACCGAAGGGACCGCGCTAGCGCCGAGTGTGCCCGCGGCCCTCAAGTCTCGCCGAAGCATTGTGCCGCGACCGCGCGCGCCTGTCCGCCGCGCCCTCCGAGCTCGGAGAGGATCGCCTTCAGGCGATAGGTCCAAAGATGCAGCGGATGCTCGAGCGTCATTCCCATCGCGCCGAGCATTTGATGGACGTCATAGATGATGCGGGTCGCGCTTTCCTGCGCGTGCAGGGCGGCGAGCGCGGCATCGCCCGGATCCTGCGTGTCCGCCGCTTTCAGCGCGAGCCATCGCACTCCCCCTGCGAGGACCGCGCACTCCGCCATGCGATGACGCAGCGCTTGGAAGGTCCCCAGCGGCCGCCCGAACTGCTTTCTCACGGTGAGATGCTCGACCGCCGATGCCACCGCGGCCTGCAACAGGCCGCTCGCTTCCGCGGCGAGAGCGACGCGCAGCCACTTGCCGATGTTCGCGGCTTCATCGGCCGATAAGGGCGTCGCGCGAGTGCCGTCCCTCAATCGACCCATCGGATAGGCGAACAGCGACTCGACCGGCTGCACCTCCTCGGCGGCCGGGCGCACGAGGCCGACGTCGCCACCCTCGATGACGAGGATCGTGCCCGCGCTCGCGACGAAGCGTCCGGGACGCCCGTCTTCTACGACTGCCAGCGGACGCGGCCACTCACCCGAAAGCTGCGGCCGCACCAGCAGGGAAAGCGCGATCTCCGCGGTGCACGGCAGTCGCGCCAATCGCTCCACGGCCATCGCCGCCGACAGAGCACCGAGCTCGGGGACCTGGGCGATATCGAAGTACTCGCCTTCCGCAAGCTCCTCCTCCAATTCGTGGCTCACCAGGGCAAAGCCCCGAAACGCGGTGGGCTTTGCCTCGAATCGCGCGGCGAGCTTGTCGAGGGCTTCGACCAGCGCACTCTGGTCGGCGGTGAGCCTGAAATCCATCAGCGCGGCTCCCGCGGCAGCCTCAAGAGCTCGGAGGCGATGAGATTCAGCTGGATCTCGGCGGCGCCCGAGGCGATGCCGGCGACGATGGCGCGCTGATGATGCGCGAGCAGCATCGGCTCGGCGCCGGACAACGCTTCCGGCACGTGCTCGGCGACGAACTCGCCCACCAATCTCTCCGCCGTCACCGTCGCGAAACGCGCGGCACTCGCCTCGGGCCCGGGCGCGATTCCATGCTGGCGCTGATCGACGATGCTGTAGCTGTAGAAGCGCGCGGCCTCGCACGCCGCGCGCGCCCTGGCGGCCTGCTCGATCGCTCCGTGCCCGAACCGCCCCGCTCGCTGCAGCATCGAGACGGCGCGATGGAGCATCTTGGTTGCGAGGGCGAAGCGCGGAATGCCGACGCGCTCGAGCGAGAGCGCCGTGCGCGCGATCTCCCACGCCTGCCCTTCCGCGCCGAGCAATGCGCTTTGCGATACCTCGACGTCGTCCCAGAACACCTCGTGGATGTCGCCTTCGCCGATGAGGCTGGGAATCTCACGCACGATGATGCCCGGCGTATCCATCGGCACGAGGAACACCGAAATGCCGTCGCGTCCGGGCGCTGTCCGCGCGAGCAGGAAGCAGGTATCGGCATGCGCGGCATAGGAGGTCCAGATTTTCTGGCCGTTGATTCGATAGCTCGACCCGTGCTTTTCCGCCCGTGTACGCAACGAGGCAAGATCCGAGCCCGCCTCCGGCTCGGAAAATCCCTGACACCAGATCGTCTCGCCGCGGGCCATCGGCGGAATGTAGCGAGCCTGCTGCGCCTCGGACCCAAAGCGCATGAGCGTTGGCCCGATCCAGTTGACGTTCATGTACTGGCCGCCGCGCGGCTCGCCGGCCTCCCACATCTCCTCGGCCAGGATGAACGCGGTCCAGGCGCCGGCATCGCGTCCTCCCCAGCGCTTGGGCCAATGGGGCACGAGCAGGCCCGCCTGCGCGAGCTGTGCGCAGAATCGCTTCGAGAACGCGCTCTGCGCCCCGGAGCCCGGCCCATGCGCGAGCGCTTCCCAATCACGCGGTAGATTCGTTGCGAGAAAGGCTCGCACCGTCGAGCGGAATCTCTGCTGCTCAGCGTCCCATGCGAACTGCATCAGCTTGCAACCTCGAATGGCCCGAAATCGACACTGCGTCCGCTCCCGAATCCTCTGCGATGCAGACCGTCAATTCCCCCAATTACTGGATATTGCGGGATGGAGAATTATACTCGCCAGGTGTTTCGCAATCGGGAGAGCGAATGGCAACTGAGGTCATCCTACCGAAGATCGGATTCTCGATGACCGCGGGTACACTCGCCGAGTGGCTGGTCAAGGACGGCGCGCCGGTGGCGGCCGGGGCGCCGCTGTTCTCCCTGGAAAGCGATAAGTCGGTGACCGAGGTCGAGGCGCCCGCCTCGGGCGTGCTGCGCGTGCTGAAGCCCATCGGGGAATCCTATCCGGTGGGAACCGTGATCGGTATGATCGAATAGGACGAGATGCTGCCGGGCCTCGCCGCGTAGCCGTGCCGCATCGTCACTCGAGCCGTGCCGCAGAATTGATGGCGCAGGCGAAGGCCGCGACCTCGCTGGCCGATTTCGGCGAGGAGAGCTTTCGCGAGGGGCTCGAGATCTTGGTCGACTCGGCCGATTCCGAGGCGCGCCTCACCGAGCGCGGCAAGGCGGCCTTCGATCGGCAAATCGTCAATTTTCTCTCCTGCCGTCTCGAGGTCGAGCACTGCTACGCGCAGCATCCGCAGATCGACGATGAGCAGATCACCGCCCCGCTCATCGGCCTCGGCTTGCCGCGGACCGGCTCGACGGCGCTCGTCTGCTTGCTCGCCCAGGATCCCGGCGTGCGCTTCATTCGCACCTGGGAAGCGATCGCGCCCTGCCCGCCCCCGGAGGCGAAGACCCAGCATGAAGATGCGCGCATCGCGCTGGCCGAGGCCTCGCTCGCGCGGCGCGCGGCGCTGTTTCCGCGCATGACGACCATGTTGCCGGCGACGCCGGCGGGACCCACCGAATGCCAGAACTTCATGGGGCACGACTTCAAGTCGCAGATCTTTCAAGCCTTCGCTCAGATCCCGAGCTACGTCGAGTGGCTCAATCACGAGGCGGATCTGCTGCCCACCTACCGCTACGTGAAGCGCGTGCTCAAGCTCCTGCAGTGGCATTGTCCGCCCGTCCGCTGGCGGCTGAAGAGTCCGACGCACTCGCTGTTCATCGATGCGCTGGCGAAGGTATTTCCCGATGCGCTCTTCTGGATGACCCATCGCGACATCGCCAGCGTCCTGCCCTCGGTCTGCGATCTGTATTTCGAGCTCACCCGCGCGTACTCGGATCACGTGGACAAGCGCTCTCTGGGGCAACAGAACGCCGACTGGACCGAGCTCGGCTTGCGCCGGGTGATCGCCTTTCGCGACGCGGGCGCGGATGCGCGCTTTTTTGACATTGACTTCGCAGCGTTCCAGAAAGATCCGTTCCCGACGCTCGAGAAGCTCTACGCGTTCCTCGGCGAGGAGCTGACCGAGGAGACGCGTGCGCGCATGCGCGCCTGGCGCGAGAGTACGCCGCGCGACAAGCACGGTGAGCATCGCTACGATCCTGCCGATTTCGGTATCGATCCGGGCCGACTGCGCGAGCGATTCCGCTTCTACACCGAGCGCTTTCATTTGCCGACCGCGGAGTGATACTTTGAGAGACGCTTCGGCCCGCTGTCACTAGCCCGAATCATTCATGAACAACGATACCTATCACGAGGAGTCGGCTTTGGAAGAGAATTTTCCGGGGCGTGAAAAACACCGGCGCGACGCATGCGTCGCGCGGGTAGCCATGGATGGCCGCCCAGGGCTTGCGCGCAGCAGGGACTGCGCAGCGCAATGTTTTCCCCGCAGGGAGGGATTGACGGCGGCCCGGAAAATTCCCTTCCAAAGCCGGCGCCGTCGGATAAAGCAGCTGCCCTTCATGAATAAGCCGGGCTAGAACCGGGGGTACTGTCAATGAGCATCTCGCTCGATGAGCTTCGAAATGGGCTCGATCTCGACAAGGATCTCGTCTTTCCCGAAAAGCCCTCGCACCCCGAGATGCGCGAGAGCACCTCGATCTGGATGTTCGACGAGACCGGCGCCTTCGGCTTCCCGCGCATGGGCGTCGAAGCCGAGGCGGCGAGCTGGGACAATCGGCTCTTCCAGGCCAATTTCGCGTTCGCCGATGGCCGCATCCTGAACGGTGCCGGCCGTGGCGCACCGCCCTCGCCCCTCGGTCCGGACGGGCGACCCACCGTGCTCGGGGCCGGAGCCATCCGTTTTCAATGCATCGAGCCGTTTCGCCGCTGGAGCATGCTCTTCGATGGTCCGGCGATCGACGGGCACGTCTCGCAGCAGATCGCGAGGACGCTCGATCCGAACCGGCGCACACACGTGCGGCTCGAGGCAGAGATGATCATGCAAACGCCGGCCTGGATCCAGGCCACCGACGAGAAGAACGCGACGCTCGAGGACAACCTCATGGGCCTGGGCTATCGCTTCGAGCACCTGTTTCGCGCCGAAGGCATCTTCCACGTCGACGGCAAGGCGCGGCCGTTCAAGGGAACCGGCCTGCGGATCCATCGGCAGAGCATTCGCAGGCTCGAGGGATTCTACGGCCACTGCTGGCAGTCGGCACTGTTTCCCGACGGAAGCGCCTTCGGATTCATCACCTATCCACCCAAGCCCGACGGCACCGAGACCTACAACGAGGGTTACCTGTATCGGAACGGCCGGATGTGGAAGGCCAAGGCGGCCAAGGCTCCGTGGCTGCGCCGCATCGTGCCCGCAGGCGACGATGTGTCCTTGGAGCTCGAGTCAGAGCTCGGCCGTACACGCATCGAGGGCAGGACGACGCTCAGCACCTTCCGTGTGGGGAACCCCGATATCGGCGGCCTCAACCTGCAGCAAAGCGGCGTGCTCTACCGCTGGGATGATCAGACGGCTTACGGCATGATCGAGCGCTCGAGTCACGAGAGCCTGACGACGCTCGGGTAGGGCCAAGCTCAGGGGAGCGCGACTCGGCCGATCCACCCGGGGGACAGACGATCGGAATCGCTTCACGCCAGCGGTGCGCACTACGAAATCACCCGCAAGGAGCGCACGCGCGAGAAGTCGCGGTCGTGAGTGACCAACGCGTCGGCGTTGATCGCCAACGCACTGGCAGCTTGTATGGCGTCAGCCAGTTGCAGGCGAAGTGAGGCGCGCAATCTTGCGGCCCCTTCGGCGATCTCGGCTGTCAAGTCAATGACACTCCAGGATTCGAACACGCTACGGTAGCGGCGCACGAGAGCTTCCTCTCCCGCCTGCATTGGACCGGTCAACACTTCTGCAAAGGCAATTGTGGTGATGGCAAATCGCAGTTTGCCCGTGCGATGCTCTTCAAATAGCGGCTGGAACCGAGGCCCGAGGTGGGGGTGGTCCTCCAAGAAATAAATGATCGGCGGCGAATCGAGCAGCAGCAGCGCGCCTTCCGGTAGGTCGGATAGTGCTAACGACTCCATTCGTCGCGGAGCTCGCGAACGGTGCGCCGGCTATCCGGACCCCATAAGCCTCGCCCGGATCCTTTGAGTGCCGAGAGAGGGCTTTGACGGCTCGGGTGTTTGTAATCCTTCAAGGGGACCAGCGCAGCGATCGGGCGGCCGTGGCGAGTGATAACCGTGGAGCGCCCTTTTTCGGCTGCTTCGAGTAGGTCCGGGAGTTGGTTGCGCGCCTCTTCGGCTCCCTTTTGGCTAACTTTGCTCATCGCAAGTTGGACCGTACAGCACCGTACAGTTTTTGTCAACCGGCAGGGACCTCTGGCATCGGCTCCGCCGGCACCGGCGCCGGCTTGCGTCGCTCCTGCAACCAGAGGCTCAGGACCGCGCTCACCGCCACGAGGATTGCCCATCCGATGAACGGAGGCGCGTAGCTGCCCGTGGCCTCCTGCGTCCTTTTGATCGAGAAGGGAGCCAGCGTGACCAAGGGAATGAAGAACATGCACATGCCGAAGGCGCGTCCCACGCCTTTTGCGCCGAACTCCATGGCGACTGCCGCGGCGAGCAGCGCGATCACACCGCCGCCCAGCCCGACCAACGTGCACCCGATCGTGACGACCGGAAGATCCGAGCCGACCGCGAGCAACACCGCGCCCACCCCCATGAGGAGCGCGAGTCCGGCGAACGGCAGACGATTGCCGATACGATCCGAGAGAAATCCCAGTACGATCGTAGCGACAACGTGCATCCCGCTCATGAGCGCTAGCAGCCACGCACTCGCATCTTGGCTGATGTCGTGCGCCGTCGCATACGGCCGAATGATCTGCACACAGGC
>DATHCO010000023.1:0-12424 GCA_035319505.1 Steroidobacteraceae bacterium
ATCACGCCGTCGAGGGTCTGCAGGCCGTACGTGCGCCAGGGCTGGCCGTCGGCCAGGACGTCGGCGTACCCGAGCGTCGTCGCGTTGATCAGCGGCAGATCGGGACGCGACAGGTACACGTGCGCGCCGTACAGGTCCCAGATCTGGATGACGAAATCCGTATCGGCAGCGCCCGGCGGGAGCTCGAGACGCCGGGCCATCGGAATCTGGCCCCGCAGCGAGAGGGCCATCTGGCGCAGCTGATAATCGAACAGCGCGGAGGTCTCCTGAAGGACTCGCCGATACGTGAGAGCTCCGACGAGGAGCGATGTCGCGGCGACGAGCCCGAGCAGTGCGATCAGAAGTCTCGCGCGGATCGACACCCTCACTCCTTCGGCACGAAGTAGCCCACGCCTCTCAACGTGCGGATCGCATCGCTCCCGAGCTTGCGACGCAGGCCATGCACGTATACCTCGACGGCGTTGCTCTCGATCGGATCGTTCCAGCCGTACAGGCGATCCTCGAGCTGGGCGCGGGAAAGCACGCTTCCCGGCCGCTGCAACAGCGCCTCGAGTACGGCAAACTCGTGCGCCGACAAGCTCACCGGCACGCCGTCGCGCTCCACTTCGTGCGAGACCGGATTCAAGGTAATTCCACGATGCCGAATGCACGGATCGCCGCGACCCGCCGCACGGCGCAGCACCGATCGCATGCGCGCGCTCACCTCATCGAGATCGAACGGCTTGACGATATAGTCGTCCGCGCCGGCATCCAGGCCCTCGATGCGATTCTTGACGTCGTCTCGCGCGGTCACGATGATGACGGGTGTCGCGTCTGCGCGGCGGCGCAAATCACGCAGCACCTCGAGCCCATCGCGCTCGGGAAGCCCCAGATCCAGCAAGACTAGGTCGAAGTGCGAAGTGCGCAGCGCCTCGGTGGCGCTCTTCCCGTCCGTCACGGCGTCGACGACGTAGCCGTCCTGACGCAAGGCCGTCCGAAGGCCCTGCGCGATCATCCGATCATCCTCGACGAGGAGCACGCGCATCGTCTCTCTACCCCGCCGCGGGTTTGCGCGCCGACAGGAGTTCGTTCACTTGCTCGTCGGTGAAGCGCGCATGGTCGACGATGCGGGCGCGTGTCAGAACGACTTCTTCCAGTCGCTGCCCTCGCGAGCGAGGAATTCCTTGCCCAGCTTCCATACCAGCACCCGGCTCCCTTCCTCGCCGTCGATGTAGCCTGCCGCCGGAACCGCTCGATACTCGATCTTGCCGATCGCGATCCCGCCGCGCAGGCTCCGATTCTCCGCCCTGCCTCCCTTGTGGAACTCGGTGAGCTCGAGCGGTGCGCTCGAGCGCAGATAGCGATAGTCCGCATCTTCCGCCTCGAGCGCATAGAGTCCCGCGGGAAACCGCAATTCGTGCGAGGGATGAGACTTGTCGAACCACGCCATCTCGTGGAGCACGGTCACCGTCTTGGAGGAGTCCAGCACGAAGTGCACCGTGCGGCGCTCGTTGATGAGCGGATTGAGCTCGAGCCCTCCGCACGCCTCGAGGCATGCAATGACGGCGAGCAACATGAGAAGACGACGCAACGCTAGTCTCCGGCAGATGTGCCCTCGGGGCTGATCATAGCATCCTGCCCTGATCGCACGAGCTGCCCTGATCGCTCAGCGCTTGCACCGGCTGCTCTCTGGGATCTAGCCGTGCAGGGCGCACGGTATACGCAGGAAGCCTCGAAACCGCACCCGCCCGCCGCGCGTCGGTGCGCCGCTCAGCGAGTAATCGGGGAATCGCTTCAAGAACCGGCCGATCGCCGTTGCTGCCTCGAGCCGGGCGACGCCGACGCCGGCGCACTGATGGATTCCGCTGCCGAACGCCAGATGCCGATTGGGCGAGCGAGCAATGTCGAGTTTCTGCGGCTCGACGAACTCCTCGGGATCGCGGTTTGCGGCGCCGATGCACACGGTGATCTGGGTTCCCGCCGGCAGCGTCACGCCGCTGAGCTGCACGGATTCCGTCGTGATCCGATTGCCCAGCTGATTGGGACTCTCGAAGCGCAAAAATTCCTCGATCGCCGTCTTGATCAATTGCGGCTCCGCGAGGAGCCGCCGCCGCTCACCGGGATGCTCCGCGAGCGCAACCAGGGAATTGCCGATGAGGTTCGTCGTGGTCTCGTGCCCGGCATTCAACAGAAAGATGCAGTTCTGCACGAGCTCGGCGCGGGTGAGACGCTGACCTTCGAATTCACCGTAGAGGAGCTTCGATATCAGGTCCTCCCCGCCCCCTCCCGATGCGATGCGACGCTCGATCAGCCCCTCGAGATAGGCTGCGAACTCCCTTACCGCGCGATTGCCTCGGTCCGCAGCTTCGGGTGTGAGGCGTGGCTCGAGCGCGCCCAGGATGGCGAGGGACCAGTCGCGCAACGGCGAGCGCTCGCTGTGCGGCACACCCAGCAGGTTGCCGATCACCTCGACCGGAATGGCCGCGGCAAATTCCCCGATGAGATCCACCGATCCGCGCGCGGCCATCGCATCGAGCAGCCGATCGACCAGCATCTCGAGCTCGGGCTGGATTTGCGCGACGGCGCGCGGTGTGAGCGAGCCGCCGATCAGCCGGCGCACCCGCGTGTGCAGCGGCGGATCGTTGAAGACCAGGCTCGTCGTGTGATGGTCGAGCAGAGGCGAGGGTCCGAACTTGTCGCCGAATTCACGCTTCTTGTCGGAGCTGAAAATTTTCGGGTTCTTGTAGACGTACTCCACATGAGCGTAGCGGGTCAGGAGGTAGGCGCCGTCGGGCAAGCGCCACACCGGCGATTCGGCCTGCAGCCACGCATAGTAGGGAAAGGGATTCTCGTAAAAGTCGACCGGCAGGTAGCGCAGGTCAAACTCGTCCGGATGGTCCATGGCACAAGATTAGCCCAAGCGGGTCGCCTCAAGCTAATTGAAGCGCACGTACTCGAAATCGGTCGGCTGCTTGTTGATGCGAAGCGCAGGCGGGGAAATCCAGCCGGCATACGCCCCAGGCCGAACGACCCGGCCCATCAGGGAGGCGACAAAGGAGCGGTCCGCGTCGCTCGCCAACCACTCCTGATGTCGCTCGCCCCACTCGGCCTCGCTCACGATGCGTCCGTTCGGGGCGACCTTGAGCGCGGCGAGTGCGCCGATCTTACGGTTGAAGGCCTTGTGCGGAACCGAGAGCTCGAAGTCGACTCCGGCCTTTTGAATGATGCGATTCCAGCGCCCCACGCCCGTCACCGTGTCCTTGATGAAATCGTCGCGCAGCTTCTCGTTGAGCGCATTGAGCGCGGGCGCCTCGCCCGCGACGATGCGGCCGTCCCTCACTTGCAGCACCGGATAGTGCGCATCGCGCAACAGATGGTCGTCGTCGATACGAGCTTCCTCGAAACGCCCCTTGAGGCCGCTCGAGTAGAACGTCGCGGCATTCGAGGAGACATCGGCACCGAACAGGTCGAGGGTCACGCTGTAGTGGAAGTTGAGGTAGCGTTGGATCGTTGGCAGGTCGATCACGCCGAGGGCGCGGAGCCGTGCGGGATCGTCCGTCGCGTGCTCGCGCATGATGTCGCAGGTACGCTGGATCACCCTCGCAACGCCCGACTCGCCCACGTACATGTGATGCGCCTCTTCCATCAGCATAAACCGCGTGGTGCGGGCGAGCGGATCGAATCCCGATTCGGCCAGCGCACAGAGCTGAAACTTCCCGTCGCGATCGGTGAAGTAGGTGAACATGAAGAAGGAGAGCCAATCGGGGGTCTTCTCATTGAACGCCCCGAGGATGCGCGGGTTGTCGGCATCGCCCGAGCGCCGCTCGAGCAGCGCCTCGGCCTCTTCGCGCCCGTCGCGACCGAAATAGCGGTGCAGCAGGTAGACCATCGCCCAGAGATGGCGGCCCTCTTCGACGTTCACCTGGAAGAGATTGCGCAAATCGTAAAGCGACGGGCAGGTGCCTCCCAGATGGCGTTGCTGCTCGACCGAGGCCGGCTCGGTGACGCCTTGCGTGACGATGATGCGCCGCAGGTTCGCGCGATGCTCGCCCGGCACCTCCTGCCAGACCGGCTCCCCCTGGTGGTCGCCGAAGTGGATCCTGCGGCCCTCCTGTGCCGGGGAGAGAAAAATGCCCCAGCGATAATCCGGCATCTTGATGAAGTCGAAGTGCGCCCAGCCGCTAGGGTGAGCGTTTACCGCGGTGCGCAGATACACGTCGGCGGTTTGCGAGCCGGCGGGACCCATCTGCGCCCACCACTTGAGAAACTCCGGCTGCCAATGCTCGAGCGCCCGCTGCAGAACCTTGTCGCTCGCGAGGTCGACGTTGTTCGGGATCCTGTCGGTGTAGCTGATGCTCATCGTTGCGTTCCTGGATTCCGTATTGTCGTATTTGGCGTCCCTAGATGCGCTCGCGATCGAATCGCGCTTTGCGCCCGGTGCCGAAGACCTTGAGCGCGCCGGCCTCGCCCACGGCATTGGGCCTCGAGAAGATCCAGTTCTGCCACGCCGAGAGCCGGCCGAAGATCCGCGTTTCGAGCGTCTCCTCGGGGCCGAAGCGCAAGTTCGCCTCCATCCCGCTCAGAGCATCGGGCGAGAGTGCGCCGCGCTCCTCGAGCGCGATGCGAATCTCCTCCTCCCAGTCGAGATCATCGGGCGCCGAGGTGACGAGCCCGAGTGACTCCGCGGCTTGGCTTTCGAGACTGTGCCCCTGCGCGGCCCGCGCCGCGGCGATGAGCCCTGCATCGCCGTAGAAGCGCTCCTCGATCCGCGACCGCCCGTAAGGCGCCGGCAAGAGTCCGAAATTCACCTCGGACAGGGCGATCGTCGGACCGCCCTCGCGCAGTTTTTGGTTGAGCATGTACACCCGATCCGCCGCGAGCGCGAGCTCGAGGAGCGTCCCCGCGAAACACGAGCTCGGCTCGATCAGCGCGAACAGCGATCGGGACGAGACGTCCAGGCGGGCGAGCGTGCGGCGCAGTTGACCGATGACTTCGCGCACGAACCAGTGGGCACGATGCTCCACCAGCATCCGGTCGACCGCGAGGACATGCTCCTGCGGCCCGCGAGTCCGCAAGATCCAGAGCCCGAAGTCCGGATAGTTGGTGCGCAGGCTGAGGATGGCATCGTCGAGCTCTCGGGCCATCGCGAGCGGCCACCAGGCGCTGCCGGCACTCAGCACGCCGGCGATGGTCGCGGGCGCCGGCGTCTCGGGCGCGCTCACCTGGAGCTCGACCCGGCGCGCCTCGACATCGAGCCGGGCATCGACGTGGCGATAATGCAGTCCGCTTGCATCGCTGCGTCGCTCGAGCGGCGCAAGCGCGACCCCCTCGGCATCGCGCGGCCGCTCGCTCCCGGCGGCGAGCACGAGCGCTCGCTCGCGCACATAGCTCTTGAAGCTCTGCGGCTTCACCACCGCATCGACGAGCCCCCAGTCGCGCGCCCGCTGCCCGCGCACGCCCTCGACCGTGGTGCAAAACACATCGGCTCGGTCGCGACGCACGCGCCGCTTGTCGGTAAGTCGGGTCAGCCCGCCCGTTCCCGGCAGGACACCGAGGAGCGGCACTTCGGGCAGGCTCACGGCGGAGGAGCGATCGTCGACGAGCACGATCTCATCGCAGGCCAGGGCGAGCTCGTAGCCGCCGCCGGCCGTCGTCCCGTTGCACGCTGCGAGGAACTTGAGTCCGCTGTGTCGGCTCGAGTCCTCGATACCGTTGCGCGTCTCGTTGGTGAACTTGCAAAAATTCACCTTCCAGGCGTGGCTCGAGAGGCCGAGCATGAAGATGTTGGCCCCGGAACAGAAAATCCGCTCCTTGCCGCTGGTGAGAATCACCGCGCGCACCTGCGGGTGCTCGAAGCGAATGCGCTGCAGCGCATCGTGAAGCTCGATGTCGACGCCGAGATCATAGGAATTGAGCTTGAGGCGATAGCCCGGGCGAATGCCGGCGCTCTCATCGACGTCCATCACGAGCGTCGCCAAGAGACCGTCGATCTCCAGGCGCCAGTGCCGATAGCGAGATGGGTGGGTCTCGAAGCTCACGGGGGGATCAGAGCCTGGAGTCGCCGCGGGATCCGCCATGCTCATCGTCCGTCCTCACCGTTCGTTATGCTCGTTGTGCACTATATTGCATTATTATCGAGGCCTTGCGCCGCCGTCAAGTTGCTCTTTTTGCCGTTTCTCCAGGGAGAGTTGTGCACTATAATGCCCATCGTGGATTTAGCGCACATCGATACGACCTCGAGCCCGCCCACGCTCTCCATCCCCGAGCGTTTCAACGCCGCGCATGATCTGCTCGAGCGCAACTTACAGGCCGGGCGGGCTGACAAGGTCGCCTATATCGACGACTGCGGCAGCTACACTTACGCGGAGCTCACCGCTCGCGTGAATCGATTTGCCGCTGCATTGCACGGCTTGGGCCTGCACATGGAGCAGCGAGTGCTCCTCTGCCTCAAGGATGGTATCGATTTTCCGACCGCCTTCTTGGGCGCGATCAAGGCGGGCATCGTACCCGTCCCGGTAAATACCTGGTTGGCACCGGCCGACTACGCCTACATGCTGCACGACAGCCGGGCGCTCATGCTCGTCGTCTCTCATGATCTGTTGCCGCAGTTCGAGCCCATCTTGGGCCACTCACCGTTTCTCAAGCACGTGCTCACCGCTGGTGAGCCGACGCCCGGTGCGTCCCTGACCCGCGCGGCCTCATCGGGCGCGGCCTCGGCTGGTGATGCCCCGCGCTCGGCAAGTACCCGCACACTGCGTGAGGTGCTCGCGACTTCGCCCGCGTGCTTCGAGCCGGCGCCGACGCTGCGCGACGAGGCCTGCTTCTGGCTCTATTCCTCGGGCTCGACGGGGGTACCCAAGGGAACGGTGCACGTGCATTCGAGCCTGCTCGAGACGGCGGCCCTGTATGCGCAAGCGACGCTCGGACTGAACGAGCATGACATCGTCTTCTCAGCCGCGAAACTGTTCTTCGCCTACGGTCTCGGCAACGCCCTGACCTTTCCGCTCGCCGTCGGCGCAAGCGCCGTGCTGATGGCCGAGCGTCCTTCGCCTCGGGCCGTCGCGGCGCGGCTGCGCGCGCACCGCCCCACGGTCTTCTCCGGCGTGCCGACGCTGTACGCATCGCTCCTCGCGAGCGGCGAGCTGCCCGCCCGGGAGGAGCTCTGCCTTCGGCTCTGTAATTCCGCAGGCGAGGCGCTACCCGAAGACCTTGCGCGGCGCTGGCGCGAGCGCACGGGCGTCGACATCATCGATGGCATCGGCTCGACCGAGCTACTGCATATTTTCATCTCCAATCGGCCGGGTCGGGTGCGCTACGGCACGCTCGGTACGCCGGTGCCCGGATTTGAGGCGAAGATCGTGGACGAGGAAGGCGCCGCAGTCGCTCGAGGCGAGATCGGCGATCTGTGGGTGCGGGGCCCGACGAGCGCAAAGTTCTACTGGAATCAACACGCCCGCAGCCGGGCGACCTTCATGGGTCCTTGGACACGGACCGGTGATCGCTTCCGGGTGGACAGCGCAGGGAACTACGTCTTCGCCGGGCGAGCGGACGACATGCTCAAGGTCGGCGGCATCTACGTCTCGCCGATCGAAGTCGAGTCCGCGCTCATCACGCACCCGGCGGTTCACGAGGCCGCCGTCGTCGGGCGCGAGGACGCGGACCAGCTCGTCAAGCCGGTCGCCTATGTCGTGCTCGCGGCCGGATACACGGCGTCCGAGACCCTCGCCGCCGAGCTCCAAGCGTTCGTGAAATCGCGCCTCGCGCCCTACAAGTACCCCCGTTGGATCGAGTTCATGCCCGAGTTACCAAAAACCGCTACCGGCAAGATTCAACGCTTCAAGCTGCGCGGCCCATGCAAACCGGCACCGTAAAAATCGGCGACCGCGAGATCGAGTTCGCGCGCTCCACGGAGCGCTCGACCGATCGGAAGCCCGCGGGCGAGATCATCATGCTGCACGAGGGCCTGGGATCGACCTCGATGTGGCGCGATTTCCCCGAGCGGCTCGCCACGGCGACCGGCCTACGCACCCTCGCCTATTCGCGCTACGGTTACGGGCGCTCGACGCCTTTGGCCGGGCCGCGCACCGTCGATTACATGCACGAGGAAGCGGTCGTTTGGCTGCCGGCCCTTCTCGAGCGATTCGCGATCGAGCGGCCGGTCTTGTTCGGCCATAGCGATGGGGCATCCATCGCTCTGATCTACGCGGCCGAGCGCCCCCACGAGGTTGCCGCCCTCGTTGCGCTCGCCCCTCACATCAGAGTCGAAGAGCTGACCCTGCGCAGCATCGAGCGCGCGAGGACCTCCTATCTGGAGGAAGATCTGAAGCAACGCCTGAGCCGCCACCATGCGAACGTCGATTCAGCCTTTTGGGGCTGGAATCGCATCTGGCTCGACCCCGCCTTCCGCTCTTGGAGTATCGAGGGGCTGCTCGGGCGGATCCGCTGCCCGGTGCTCGCAATTCAAGGCGAGCAGGATGAGTACGGCACGATGGAACAGCTCACCGGCATTGCTCGTGCGGTGCGCGATACACGGCTCCTCGCGCTTCCCGACTCCGGTCATGCGCCGCATCGCGATCAACCCGATGCGGTGCTCGAGGCGACTGCACGATTCCTCGTCGAGGTGCTGGAGCGCGCTCACGGTCGGGCCATGAAGAGCCACGGCGCATGAGGCAGGGTCTCAAGCCGAGAGCGAAGCGCCTTGCCAAGACCGCAGCGAAGCGGTGCGCGGGGCCGCAAGAGGAGGCTTACTTGCGTGCTCTCGCTCGCAAGATCCGCGAGGCGCGCGCTCAGCGCGGCATGACGCGCAGCTCGCTCGCTGCCGATTCCGGCGTGTCACTGCGCTTTCTGGCGCAGCTCGAGAGCGGCCAAGCCAACCCGTCGATCCTCATCCTGCGGCGTATCGCAGCCGCGATGGGATTTCCCGCTGACGACCTCTTATCCGATCAGCCCTTGCGTCCGGTCGAGCAGCGCTTGCTCATGCAGCTGATGAATCGCCTGTCCGAGCCGGACCTGCGCGCCGCGCGGGAGCTCCTTGCCCGTCACTTCGGCTACGATGGGAGCAACGTCCAAGGGTCCTATATCACCCTGATCGGCTTACGTGGTGCGGGCAAGACCACGCTCGGCCGCCGCCTGGCGAAGCACCTCGGAGTACCGTTCTTCGAGCTCGACCGTGAAGTCGAGCGCGAATACGGCGCGACCATCGGGGAGATCCTGCAACTTCACGGCCAGCCCGGATATCGGCGATTCGAGCGCGAGGCGCTCCAGCGAGTGCTCGCCGAGCATCCGTCCGCCGTGATCGAGACCGGCGGCGGGCTCGCCGCCGATCCGCAGACGCTGCGCCTGCTGCTCGAGGGCTCGGTCGCCGTGTGGATTCGCGCGACCCCGGAAGAGCACATGCAACGGGTAATCGACCAGGGTGACCTGCGGCCGATGGCGCGCAGCCGGGAGGCCATGAGTGAATTGAAGGACATTCTCGCGGCGCGCGAGCCCTTCTACCGGCAAGCGCACCTGCACTTGGACACCTCCTCGAGGACGGTCGATCAGAGCTTCAGGGAACTGGTCGAGCTGCTCGAGCGGCGAGCAGCGCCGGTGGCCGGACTCTCAGGTCGCGGTGCATCGGCGTCAGCGGACAGATGAGGCCGCCTACGGGTGATAGTGCCCCGAGCAGGAATCTAAATCGTTCAAAACCCAAGTGTTTTGCAGGCTTTCAAGGCCGCGGTACGTCCGGTACCCCGCGTGGTACCCCGTTGCTTCAATTGTCGGATTCGTAAGATCCTCGGAGTCTCCACGAGACATATGAGCGCGCACGAGCGTTGTGACCTTCAGCCAAGCGAGATTCAACCGTCACGCCAATTCTCGATGCGTAGCCCGGGCACTCGCCCGAACTCCCGCTCAAGGAAACAACAATTTGTAGTTACGCGCGTCCCCTTGAAACGCATTGCACCGGGCGAGCCCGTCGCGTAATGCTGCTCGGGGTTGCGCCCAGTCAAAGGCTGCGGACCACCGTTGGGCACGGGTGAGGGCGGCCAACAGGGGCTCGGCGACTTGGTTGTAACTCAACGCCTTCAGCGGCAGTAGGTAGTCTTCGCGGTACACGGTCGGAACGATGATGCGGCTCAATTTCGACGCGCTCAGCACGCAGTTCATCGCCAAGCGTGCCGTTCGCCCGTTGCCGTCGATGAACGGATGGACTTCAGTGACCACAAACATCGTCATGATGGCGCGCGCCAGAGGATGAGCCAGTGCGCGAATGCGCTCGAAGCCTTCGCGCAAAGTGCCCGGCACCAATTCGGGCATGACAAAGTACGTGCTCCCGGCTTGGTTCGGTCTGTCTTTCCACTCGCCGGGCTTCCTATCCGTGCGCTTTTGCATAACCAGTGCGTTCACGTTGCGGAGCCAGGTCAGAAAATCATCATTAGTCTGCGGTGGCTGATCGCGCCACGGCGAGGTCATCGCGGCATCGAACGTTGCAAGAATATCGTGAGAGTCTTCGCTGCGGTTCTCGATGATATGTCCATGAAAGACGATGTCTTCCGCTTCCTCGACGGTGAAGGTCGTTCCTTCGATGTAGTTGGAGAAATAAGCTTCAAAAAAGGCAAAGTTCTCGCGTGCGATACCTCCCGGAGCCGCATCCGGGATATCCGGTAACGCAGCATTGAGAACCGGGAACAGCGTGTCAAAAATCTGCAGTCGTGCCGGATCGTAGGGGCGACCCGCCGCCCGAGCTAAAGCTTGTTTTGCGGTCAGGTATCTGGCCTCTTCGGTTCCAAGGAGCGCGCCAATAAGGTTGTCCAGACGCCTGAACTGCGGGTGAAATCCCAGCGCTGTCGCCACCTCCCGAGCCTGATCGCGGAGCTGGTTGAGTCGATGCTTGCCGCCGACCATCAATACTCGATCCAGAGAAGCTTCGATCGACTTCTGGGGCAGCACCCGAGCGGACCAACCTCGACCACGCGTGAGATTCTCGAGGTACCGCCGAGGGTCACTGGCAAGATAGAGCGAGCCGTACGGAGTGTCGCTCGCCGGACTCTCGAGTCGCGGACCCGGTCCGGGAACTACATCGATAGTCAGGCCGGGGAGCTTTAGCGTTCGGCGGGTTCTCCCTCGGGTGACAAATAGACTGCCATCATGTGGCTTACCGTCAAAAGCCGAACGGTGGGAGATCACGCCTCCGGGCAGCAAGTGCGCAACAATTGGTTGCCAGTGCCGCAGAACGATGGTCTCCGGGGGACTCCCTGTATTCGAGGTATAGATGCCGGCGTATAAGCGACGCAGCCGCCCCTCAGCGGCAAGGCGACGGACTCGCCGGGCCATGGCGGAGTCAGTTTCCTCGGCAATGACCAGTTCGGGCAAACTGTCCGGATTTGATGCCATTCGAAGCCGCTGAATACCTCGGATGTCCGTATTTTAACAATTTCATTGATAATTTGTCCGAAAATTAGTGAATATATGGCATCACTCCCCCCATGACAGCTTCAGCTTTGAAAGCGGACGGATGCATCGATACCGCAATCCAGGTCCTGACGAGACAGAGGTCGTATGGGTAATCACGCCTCCGAGCTCTTGGGGGAACCAATCGAGAGCACGGTGCTCGCGTTTCCTTGTTTCCTTGTATGGCTCGCGAGCATGAATGTGGCCCTCTCAAGGCTGTAACACCGGTTCGAATCCGGTAGGGAACGCCAATGAATTCATGTGTTTAGGGAGCAAATAACCAAAGAAAGAACGTCAAGGGGAATCTATGGGGAATATCCGGGGTTGGATGACGCATCTCAGCCGCCGCCCATGCTCCTAATCCTCAATTGGGGCGCCGAGCTGCGCGCGCCCCTAGTGGCTACGCCATCCAGTAGTCGCCGATCACTGGCACTGGATGCTGGATGGAGGAGGATGGACGCGCCTCTGCTCGCTTATCCACAATCGCGCCGATGCCGCGCGAGCTTCACATCGACAAGCTCTCCGACGAGTTCGGGCAGTACCAAGTGCTACTCACCTGCAAGTGCGGACACACCCGCCGCTGCTACCCGCGCACCCTCGCCGCGCTTGCCGGATGGGAGGCGCGACTCGTCCACGTCGTGAAGCGCCTCCGGTGTTCGAAATGCGGCAGGCGCGAATGTGAGGCGAAGCCTATGCCGTTAGTTGCGCCGCGAGGCCGGCACTCGCACTAAGAATGCCGCCGCCGCTGCGCCTGCTATGACGGGCGCGGAGATCTCATTGGCGTCGCCCTTGTCGGGTTCTTCCCGGCGATTCCGATTGGCTAGGTGAGAACCGGCAATGTCGCCGACTCACTAACCGCCGCCGGGTCGCCCGGAGGCATCAACCGAAGGAGATAGCGATGAGCAAGATCGAAGACCGTAACACCGCCACCGACGCGACGGTTGGCGCCCGCAAGTCCAGGAAGTCGCAGTCCCTGCGCCTCGAGAAGCAGACTATCCGCACGCTGACCGGTGCG
>DATHCO010000024.1:0-7331 GCA_035319505.1 Steroidobacteraceae bacterium
CCCTGGAGGCTGCGGGAAAAACATCCTGTTTTTCACGCCCCGGAAAATTCCCTTCCAAAGCCAGCTCCTCGTGATATGTATCGTTCTTCATGAATAATTCGCGCTAGTGTCCTGAATCAGAAATTCGCCGTGCACCGAGAGCGTCGCCGCGGCCCGACTGCAAGGCGCGACGACCGCGAATACTTTAGCGTATTCAAGGGAGCAGCAACGCAGCGGGCGGGGCGCCGCGGCGTTCGAATGCCGGCGAATTTCTGATTCAGGACACTAAGTTCCCCTCGAGCGCCCGCGTCGGCCTGGATTCCCCTTGAGCGCCGCCGCCGGCAATACGAAAACGCCGCCTCCGCCCATGGCGATCTCCGGCCATATGAAGGGCATCCGCGGATACGCGCGCAGCAACGCCTGCTCGGTATTACCGACTTCGACGACCAGCAAGCCGTCGTCGGCGAGGTGGCGCGGCACCCCGGAAAATATCGCTCTCACCGAGTCAAGGCCGTCAACTCCCGAGACCAACCCCAGTCGGGGCTCATGGCGGTACTCGCGCGGCAAGGCGCGCAACTCGGCGCGCCCGACGTAGGGCGGGTTGCTCACGATGATATCGTAACGGGAGTCCCCGAGCGCGGCGAAATAATCCGATTCGAGCACCCGGACTCGCTTGCCCAAGCCGAGGCGGCGAACGTTGCGCCGGCACACATCGAGCGCAGCACGGGACACATCGACCGCATCGACCCGAGCGCGCGGAAAGGCGAGCGCGCAGGCGAGCGCGATCGCCCCGGACCCGGTGCCTACATCGAGAATGCGGCGCACCCTCGCGCCCGCCCAGGGCTTGAAGCGCCTCTGCACGAGCTCCGCGATCGGTGAGCGCGGCACGAGCACCCGCTCGTCCACGTACAGCTCGAGACCGGCGAAGAAGGCCCGATGCGTGAGATAGGGAAGCGGAATGCGTCGCTCGATGCGCCGGCGCAGCAGCGCATCGATGCGTGCGCGCTGCCGGGGCGTCAGCGGCTTGCAGTAAGCGGCGCTGCCGCGCGAGTGCTCGAGCCCGGCCACGTAGAACACGAGCTCGGCCGCCTCGTCGCGCGCGTTATCGGTTCCATGCCCGAAATGCACGCGGGCACGGCGCATCGCGCCTGCGCAGCGCTCGATGGCGGCGCCGACCGTCTCGGCTGTCGTGTGGGATAATCGGCGCATGACACCTCAATCGAGATTGCTCCTTGCCGCGCTCCTCGCGATCGGCGCACTCTTGGGCGCGGGTGCTGCGCTCGTTTGGCGGCACTCCCGCCCGCCGCTCGAGCTCACCACCGGCTCCTATCTATCGCCGCGACGCCCGCTGCCGGATTTTAGCCTCATCGATCAGCGAGGCCAGCCGTTCGGGTCGCAGAACCTGCGCGGCCATTGGTCGCTCATGTTCTTCGGCTACACGAATTGCCCCGATTTCTGCCCGACGACGCTCAGTACGCTGGCGGCAATGGAAAAACGCATGCGGGCGAGGCGCGAGAGCGTGCCCCCACAGGTGATCTTCGTCTCGGTAGACGCCAAGCGCGACACGCCCGAGCAGCTCGCGAAATACGTGCCGTACTTCGATCCGCAATTCATCGGCTTGACCGCCGCCGACCAGCCCACGATCGAGGCGGTCGCGCGCAAGCTCGGCGTCGGGGTGACGATCGAGCCGCAGCCGGACGGCAGCTACGCGGTCTATCACTCCGGCGCGATCTTTGTCGTGGATCCGGCCGGGAGGCTGGCTGCGATCCTCACGCAATGGTTGTCCGAGGAGGCCTTGCAGGCCGATATCGAGCACATCACGGCCGCCCGCGGATGAATGGTGCGGGGCCCCTCGCGAGCACGCACGAGGTCGCAAAGCCGAGCGCCGCCGGCCGCCTGCGCGCGCGCGCCTTCATCTGGCTGCAGCATGTGCTGCCGCAGCATTCGCTGTCGCGCTGCGCGTTTGCCGCCTCGCGCCTGCGCACGGCCTGGTTCAAGAATCTCATGATTCGCCTGTTTCTGAGATCATTCCCCGTCGATATGAGCGAGGCGATCGAGACCGATCCCTACGCCTACGCGAGCTTCAACGAGTTCTTCACGCGCGCGCTCAAGCCCGGCGCCCGTCCGATTGCCGCCGCGGCGACCGACATCGCGAGCCCGGTCGACGGCACGGTGAGCGAGTGCGGTGCCATCGACGGAGACCTCCTCCTGCAAGCGAAGGGGCGGCGTTACACGCTCGGTGAGCTGCTGGCTGAGCAGGGATGGGGCAGTCATTTCATCGGCGGCTCGTTTGCGACGATCTATCTGGCGCCGTTCAACTATCATCGCGTCCACATGCCCTCGGGCGGGCGGCTCCTCGATACGGTGTACGTTCCGGGACGATTGTTCAGCGTGAATGCGTCGACCACCGAGCGGGTGCCACGCTTGTTCGCGCGCAACGAACGCGTGCTCACGCTCTTCGAGGGCGAGTTTGGACGCTTTGCGGTGGTGCTCGTGGGCGCGCTCAACGTGGGCAGCATCGCCACCGTTTGGGCGGGCGACATCACGCCCGCCCCCCGGCGCCTCGTCACCCGCGTCCCCGCCCCCGACACGGTGCTCGCCCGGGGCGCGGAGCTCGGGCGCTTCAACATGGGCTCGACCGTCATTCTCTTGCTCGAGACCGAGCGTGGAGGCTGGCACTCCTGGCTGCGCGCGGGGTCGGTGGTGCGCTTGGGCGAGGCGCTCGGCAGCTTCGCGGAGTCCCCGGGCGGCCGCGGATGAGCGAGGCCGAGCCGCGAGAGGCCTGGCGACCGACCGCGACGCCTGCGGCTTTGCGGCAGCGCGCGCGGCTCCTCGCCGCGCTGCGCGAATTCTTTGCCGAGCGCGCTGTGCTCGAGGTCGAGACGCCGATCTTGAGCGCCGCCGGCGTGAGCGACCCCCAGATCGAATCCCTGACGACTCGGCTCGGCGGCAGCCCCGCACGATTGTTCTTGAGCACCTCGCCCGAATTTTCCATGAAGCGCCTGCTGGCCGCGGGCAGCGGCGACATCTATCAGGTATGCCGGGTGTTTCGCGACGGTGAGCGCGGCCGCTGGCACAATCCCGAGTTCACGCTGCTCGAGTGGTATCGGCTGGGCTTCGATGAGGCGGCCCTGATGAGGGAGGTCGAGGAGCTGATGAGGCGCTTGCTCGCGCCCAGGCGCTCGCTCGCGCCCGCGGAGCGGCTGAGCTACGCCGATGCGATGCGCCGGCACGCCGGGGTGGATGTCTGGACCGCCGCCAACGGCGAGCTCGATCGCGCTGCCGAGCGCCACGGCGTCGCCTGCGAAGGCCTCACGGATCGCGATGCGAAACTCGATCTCTTGATGGCGCTGGTCGTGGGACCGAAGCTCGGGCATGAGCGGCCTTGCTTTATCTACGACTACCCCGCCTCGCAGGCCTGCCTCGCTCGCTTGAAGCCCGGCCAGCCGCCGGTCGCCGCGCGCTTCGAGTGCTACTTGGACGGCATCGAGCTCGCAAACGGGTTTCACGAATTATCCGATCCGACCGAGCAGCGTGCGCGCTTCGTGCGCGACCTCGCGGCGCGGCGCGCCCGCGGCCAAATCGAGCCCCCGATCGACGAGCACCTCCTCGCGGCCCTTGCCGCCGGTATGCCTGACTGCGCCGGCGTGGCGCTCGGCTTCGATCGGTTGGTGGCGATCGCCCTCGGCGCGAGGCGCCTCGAGCAGGCGCTCGCGTTTCCCATCGATAACGCTTGACGGCGGCGGCGGCGCCCCGCGGATGACTGCGCTCGGGCTAGCCCTTGCCGCGCGACAGATACTCGCCTGTGCGGGTATCGATGCGCACCGGCTCGCCCTCGTTGATGAACAAGGGCACCCGCACCACGGCGCCCGTCTCGAGCTTCGCCGGCTTGGATCCGCCGGTCGCGGTATCCCCGCGCACACCCGGATCGGTTTCGACCACCTTCAGCTCCATGTGCGCGGGCGGGGTGACTTGCAGCGGCACGCCGTTCCACAACGTGATGATGCAGATCGTACCGTCCTTGAGCCACTGAGCGGCCCCGCCCACGGCCTGCTTCGAGGCCGTATGCTGCTCGAAGGTGTCCGGGACCATGAAGTGAAAGAAATCGCCGTCGCTGTACAGGTACTGCATTTCGGTATCGACGACGTCGGCGGCCTCGACACTGTCGCCCGATTTCCAGGTGCGCTCGATCGTGCGCCCGGTCTTGAGGTTGCGCACCCGTACCCGATTGAACGCCTGACCCTTGCCCGGCTTGACCATCTCGTTCTCGACGATCGTATAGGGATCACCGTCGATCAGGATCTTGAGTCCGGCTTTGAACTCGTTCGTGCTGTAGCTCGCCATCGAAGGCCTCGGTTTGAGGGGCGCGTATCATAGCGAGAAGCCCGTTCCCGCGCCAGCGGAGCGGACGGCCGTCCCAGTATCGCGAAAATCCTGGTGTTACACTCCGCACGCATCTTGGGAGGTTATTGAACCAGTGAGCGAGCAGGGAGCCGTTCCCTTGATCGTGATGACGCGGTCGGAAGATCACGTGGAGGCCGTCAACTCGACCTTGCGCAAGGCGGGCCATCCGGTGCACTGCACCTGGCTGCCGGACGCCCGTGATCTGGCGGACGCGCTGACGCAGCTCAACCCCGAGATGCTCGTCGCCTTCATCGATGAGCTCGGCAGCGACCTTGCGTCGATCATCAAGATCAAGCAGCAGAGTGCCCCCGAGATACCGGTCCTGATCGTGCGCGAGCACGTGGACGAGGCGGCCATCGCCGATGCGATGCGCCTCGGCGCGCAGGATGTCGTGAGCCTCGCCAACCGCAGCCGCCTGCAGTCCGTCGCGACGCGCGAGCTGCGGGCGCACCGCTTGGAGCGCGCCCTCTCGAGCACGCTGTCCTCGGCGCGCGAGTATCGCGAGCAGCTGCAGAAGTTCCTCGAGGGGTCGGCCGATGCCATCACGCACGTGCAGGAGGGCATCATCGTGGATGCGAACCGCGCGTGGCTGGAGCTTTTCGGATACTCGGGCGAGGATGCCCTCACCGGTACCCCGTTGATGGATCTGTTCGAGCCGGAGACGCATCCCGCCCTGAAAGGCGCGCTCGTCGCCTGCATGCAAGGCAAGTGGACGGATCACGGGCTCAAGGTGCAGGCGCTGCTCTCCGATGGCTCGAACCTACCGCTTGTGCTCACGCTCGCCAAGGCCGACTACGAAGGCGAGCCCGCCACTCGCATCAGCATTCCGGCGGGCAACAAGAAGGATCACGACCTGGAGGTCGAGCTCGCCGAGGCCGTGAAGAACGACCCCACCACGCGCTTCCTGCAGCAGCGTTATCTCATCGACGCCATCCACGCACGCTGCGCGAGCCCCATGAAGGGGGGCGTACGTCAGTTCGCCTACATCAAGCCCGACCACTTCGTCGAGATTCAGAGCTCGATCGGGGTGCTCGCCAGCGAGGATTTCATGGCCCAGCTCGCAGAGCTCCTGCGCATGCAGCTCGCCTCCGCGGACCTCTGTGGCCGATTCGGCGGGAACGGCCTGCTGATTCTGCTCGAACGCGGCGCCGCGCGCGACGTGGAGGCTTGGGCGGAGAACGTCGTCAAGCGGGTGAGCGAGCACACGTTCGTGTTCGATGAGAAGAATCTCTCCGCCACCGTCACGGTGGGCTTGGGTCTTCTGCCTGCATCAAACCCCGACGTCGCGGCGGCGATCTCCGATGCGGTCAATGCCGCGCGCCGCGGTCGCGAGCTCGGCGGTAACCAGATGTACGCCATCGACAAGTCCGATACCGACACGCGCGTGCAGGCGTACGACAAGATATGGGTGAAGCACATCAAGAGCGCGCTCATGGAGAATCGCTTCCGGCTCGTGCAGCAGCCGGTCGCGAGTCTGCTGGGCGAGGACAAGGGCATGTTCGACGTGCTGGTCCGCATGCTCGACGAGCAGGGCACCGAGGTGCTGCCGGCGGAGTTCATGGCCGCGGCCGAGCGCAACGACCTGATGAAGAACATCGACCGCTGGGTGATCGGCGCCTCGATGTCGTTTGCCGCCAACCGCAGGGCGGCGTGCATCTTCGTGCGCGTGTCCAAGGACACCGTGCTCGACAAGAGCCTCACCGGCTGGCTCGAGACTCAGCTGAGATCGCTCAAGATCGAGCCCAAGCGGCTGTGCTTTCAAGTCGCCGAGGATCTGGCGACGCAGTACGTGCGGCAGGCGATCGAGCTTGCGGACAACCTGCGTAAGCTCGGCTTTCGCTTCGCGCTCGAGCATTTCGGCACGGGCCGGGATCCTTTGAAGTTGCTCTCGAGCATCCCCATGAACTTCATCAAGATCGACGGCTCGTTGATGCAGGGGCTGCCGACCAATCAGCTCCAGCAGCAGCGCGTGAAGGGGTTGGTCGAGGCGGCGAAGCGCAAGGGCGTCGAGACCATCGCCGAGCGGGTGGAGGATGCCAACACGATGGCCGTGCTCTGGCAACTCGGCATCGAGTTCATCCAGGGCTACTTCGTGAACGCGCCCGAGGATGTGACGATGTCGGGCGAGCGCTAAGCAGGGCTCACCTCGAGCCGGTCGATCTGCTTGTAGGCGCGGGAGAATCTCTGCCGCCGCTGACCCTTCCTGTCCTCGAACTGCTTGAGCTCCTCGTACTTGAGCTTCATCGGCGCGCTCGCGCCGCTATGGACGGTGAGCACCTCTCCCGGGGCGACGACCGCCATCGCCTTCAAGTACTCATCGCGCTCGGCCGACTTCTTGCCGGGGATTCCGTAGAGATTCTGTCCCTTGCCGGCCGCCATCTGCTCGATTTGCGAGACGGGTAGCGCCAGCACCTCACCGTCGTTGTTCACGAGCACGGCGATGGCGTCCGGATGCGTTACCGGTTGCGCCGGCAACACCCGCGCGTTGTCGGGCACCTTGAGCACCGCCTTGCCCTTCTTGTTGCGCGCGTACAGGTCCGAGAGTTTCACCCGAAATCCGTACCCCGCATCGCTCGCGAGCAGCCACACATCGTCGGGCTCACCGATCAACACGGCCGCGAACGTCGCGCCATCCGGCGGGTCCAGGGTGCCCGAGAGCGGCTCGCCGTAACCGCGCGCCGCGGGCAGCTGGTGCGCGTCCAGGCTGTAGGCGCGGCCGGTCGAATCGATGAACACGGCTTGCTGGGGATTGCGACCCTTGGCCGCCGCCTGGAACTCGTCGCCGCTCTTGTAGGCGAGTCCGCGCGCATCGATGTCGTGTCCTTTGGCCGCGCGCACCCACCCCAAGCGCGACAGCACCACCGTCGTGGGCTCGCTCGAGATGAGATCGACTTGGGCGATGGCCTGCGCCGCCTCACGCTCGACCAGCTTGGTGCGGCGCGCATCAC
>DATHCO010000025.1:0-8899 GCA_035319505.1 Steroidobacteraceae bacterium
GCAACTTCACCTGACGCCGCTCGTCCAAGCGGATGTCGCGGACATCGGCACCGAGCAGCGCTGGACGCTCGTTGCCAAGGCCGGTCGAGTGAGCGGAGCGGATGCGATGGCGGGATACACGATCTTGAGCGTTGCAGGCTACGCGCGCGATTTCGTGCTTCACAGCGCGCTTTCTGGCTGGGTGCTGCCACCCGACGTCAAGATCGAGCCGAGCGGACAGATATTGAGCGCGTTGAGACGAGTGGCGGCGGGTGAGCCGGTCGCGGCTCTGCTCGATCAAACTCAAGCCGCAGCGCTTGCGAGCCTTCCTTTCGCAGCCGAGCTCAAGACCGTGCGGGAGTCTGCGCTCTTGCCCGTCGCGTTCATCGTGGCGGTCGATGCTCGCTTGCAGCGGGACCGCGTGCACGCTCTGCAAGCGGGGCTCCTCAAGATGGGTCAGGCGCCCGGGAGCGCCGACTCACTCGAGCCGCTGCGTCTGAAAGGCTTCGTGTTGCCGAAGCTGCCGGCGGGCTCCACTGCACCGTGAGGAGGCTCCTCTCGTGCGGGGCGCTCGGGCTCGCTCTGAGCGCCTGTGTGACCGCTCCGCGATCCACTCCGCCGACGCCCGCGGCGCCCGTGGCGCCCGCGGCGCCGAGCGCCGAGCCTGCCTCGGTCCCCGCGCTGGTCGCGGCGATCCAGCAGGACGCGAGCTTGAGCGAGCACGAGTCTGACTCGGCGACTCGTTCGGCACTCGCGGCGGACGCCGACCGTGACAGCCAAGCCTGTCTCGAGCGGGATCCGCAATCAGCCGCCTGTCTCTATGCTCGCGCGGTCGCGCTCGGGCTCACGGCGCGGGTCCATCCCGCCCAGGCGGGTGAGCTCTTGGGCAGCATGCTCGACAATCTCGCGCGTGCCGATGCCGCCGATCCGGGCTACGATGAAGCCGGGCCAGCGCGCGTGCGCGCGCTGGTGCTCACGCGCGCGCCGGGCTGGCCACTCGGACCGGGTGATCCCGAGGCGGCGGTCGTCGCCGCACGTCGCGCCGTGATGCTGCGCCCACACTATCCGCCGAACCTGCTCGCCCTCGCGGAAGCAATGGCCAGGGCGGGAGATGAGGTGGGCGCGCGCGCGAACTACGCGCGCGCCCACGATGCGGCGCTCGCGCTGCCCGACTCGGCGGATCGTGGCGAGTGGCTGCACCAAGCGGAGTTGGGGCTGCTGCGCCGCGCAGATGAGGGGGCGCTGCGCCGATGAGGAGCGCTCAAAACTTGAGCGTGAGCCCGATGAAGGCCTCTCGGCGCGGTCCGTACTGGGGAGCAAATTCCCCGATGCCGGTCCCGGCGCGTAGCAGGTAGCTGCGATCGAACAGATTGATGGCGCTCACTCGCAAGGCGAGCGTCTTGCGACTGTCGTGCCAGGGGTCGAATTCCTGAACGATCGCGGCGTTCCACTGCGTGTATCCGGGTGAGTGCTGTTCGTTGGCGAACCCCATGCGCAAACCGCTTCCGTAGGTGCCGTCGACGGTCACGAGCGTTCTCTCCCAGCGGTACGAGGCTCCCGCCGACGCGGTGAGGGTCTGAGCATCGGAGGTGTAGGTATAGTGGGTCGCGAGATAGGCGAGCTCCACGGGATCGCCGATGAGGTATTGGCTCGAGACGACGTTCTTGCCCTGGGTCAGCTCCCCTGAGAAGTTGGCGTAGGCTCGAAACCCTCCGAGCGAGTAGTTGACCTTGAGCTCCGCGCCGCGGCTGAAGCCTTGCGCGTAATTGAATTGCTCGAGCACCACCGCCTGACCGAACTGACCGTCGTCGAGGGCGTCGGTCGCGTGTTTGTAGTAGAGGTCGATGCCCACATCGAGCCCCGCCCGGAGCTTCTGCTCCATCCCGACATCGAGATAGGTGGCCCGCTCCGGTCGAACCGGATCATTGAGCAGGATGGATTGCTGCTGCGTCGTATGCTCGAACAGGGCGAGCGTGTTGGGCGTGGCTTGAGCTTGCATGGGCGGAGTGAAGTACCGTGATACGCCGGCGTGTACCGTCGTGTTGACGGAGGGCGTGAATACGAGAGCGAGTCGCGGACTCGCCTGGTGGGCGGTCACGAATTGACTCATTGCATCGAAGCGTAGACCGGCGTTGAGCTTGAGCTCCGGGCGGATCGTCCACTCATCCTGTAGGTAGCCCCCCGCCGTCCAGCCGACCTTCGCATGGTAGTCGTTCAAGGTCAGCGGAGCGGGCACCGGTTCACCGTCGGGTGCAAGGGGCAAGACGGTCGATAGGTCGTCCACCTGGGTGTGCTCGACGTCGAATAGGAGCCCGCCCCGCAGCACATGGGTCTCGCTCAGATGGTCCGCGGCATCGAGCTCGAGTCCGTTGAGGAGGCTCTTGCGCACGACGTTCGAGGCGACGTCATTGAAGACGAGGTCGTCATACACGTCGGGCACGAAGTGAACGGATGCGTAACGCGTGAAAATCGAGAGCTGCGTGTCGAGGTTGCCCCGCTTGGTCTGCAGCGCGACGATGTCGAAAAAGAAACGGTCGGTCTCATTCTCGTCGAGGCGGGCCGAGGAGAGGTTGCTCGGGCCGAAGTCCCCGAGCGGCGCTTGCCCGACGACGTCCGGAATCTGGAAGCGGCCGATCCAGGCGCCGGCCATATAGGTCAGGCGACTGGAATCTGAGAACAGGGTCGATCCGTAACCGAAGAGCTTTCCCTGCTCCGTCCGATCGTGGATCGGATCCGCGGTCGGCATGGCGTTCTCGAGACCCTCGTCGCTCTCCAAAAATCGCCCGATCAAAAAATATTGCGTCTCGTCCTCGACGCCGCTGTACTCGATGCTCGGGCTCCACGTGTTCAAACTGCCGGCATAGACATCGAGCTTGGCGCCCGCATCGAATGCACTCTTCGTCGTGATGTCGACGACACCTGCGGTGCGCAGCCCGTATTGCGCCGGCAGCACCCCGTCGAGCAGATTCAGATTTTCGATGAATCCGGTCTCCAGGACCGGACCTAGCGCCGAAACGCCGTCCGGCAGCTGGATTCCGTCGATGCGGTACTGCACGTTCGCGTACTCGTTGCGGACGTGAAAAGCGGGATTGCTGATCGCAGAGTCGTACGAAACCCCGGGAGCCTGTAGCAGCAGCTTGTCGAGCGGGGTATTTTGCCCCTGCGGCAGAGTCTGAAGCGCTGCCTGGTCGATGTCGTATGCGCTGGCGCCGAGCTTGGGTAGGAGATCCTGGTCGCGCGACTCGTCCAATCGCTTGCTAGAATCCTCGAGCGACATCCCCTCGCTGCTGACCACGATCGGCGGGAGTGTCGTACCCGCTGCAGCCTTCTTGGGGGGCGCGCCGGCGGGCGCATTGTCGCCTTGCAACGCATCGATCGGCGTTGCCTCAGCGAGCGCCGCGGGATCCTCCGCGATCGGCGCCGCGGCCGCCGCGAACGGCTCAGGGGCCGCTGCGAAGGGCTCGCCTGCAGCGGTGAGGCCGGGGGTCGCGCAGAGCGCGAGCCATAGCATATGCGGCCGGCATGCCCGCCGAATTGTAGTCCCGCTGATCACAGTTGACTGAATGATAATCTGTATCTAAATGATAATCATTCTCATCTGCTTGTCAATCGGGGCGTCTCATAGAGCCTTCGCTGTAAGATCGAGGCATCATGGGGGAGCAGTCAGGACAGGCACAGCTCGCCGAGCTGCGCGAGCGCGGCTACGTGATCGCATCGCGGTTCGCGACGCCGCTCGAGCTCGAGAGCCTCAACGCGGTCGCGAGAGCGCAGTTGTCGGCGCGCTCGGCCCCTGTGGAGCTCGAGGCCGACCTCAAGTATCCGGGTGCACCGGCATCGCGCGCCGCCGCCGGGGGGGAGACCGTCCGGCGCTTGCTCGATGCGTACGCGCGCGACCCGGCATTCGCCCGATGGGCGACAGCATCCCGACTGCGTGCGTGGATGGAGGCCTACTTCGGCGAGCCCATCCTCATGTCACGCGTCCATCACAACTGTCTCATGACCAAGCATCCGCATTACGGGAGCCTCACGAGCTGGCATCGCGACATTCGCTACTGGTCATTCGAGCGCGAAGACCTGGTCTCCGTCTGGCTCGCGCTCGGCGCGGAGACGGTGGAGAACGGCGCGCTCTGGCTCGTGCCGGGATCACACAGGATGGTGCTCGAGGCCGATCGATTCGACGAGGCGAAGTTCTTTCGCACGGATCGCGCCGACAATGCCGAGATCATCCGCACGGCAGTCTCGCCCAAACTCGCAGCGGGTGATGCCGTCTTGTTTCACTGTAATACCCTGCACTCGGCCGGGCAGAATTCGAGCAGCTCGGTGAAGTTCTCTCTCGTGTTCACCTATCACGGACGGAGCAACGCGCCGAGGCCGGGCACGCGATCGAGCTCCAAGCCCGAGGTCGAGCTGCGCTGAGTCAGCCGCGCGCCGGGACCTGTCGCCAATGAAATGCCGCCGGGCTCGAGGAGCGCCGGCGGCATTCGTTCCGGGTGGAAGCGCTCAGCGCGCCCAGTGGCCTTCGTGCATGCGCCAGCCGCCGCCCTCGTGTACCCAGGCATGGGGAACCCAGTGATATCCCGGACGGCCGGGACCCCAGTGCCCCGCAACCCATACGTGCCGGCCGCCGACCCAGTTCCAATAACCGCCGAACCAAACGAAACCCGGCGTGGGAGCAACCCCGACGACTTCGACCTGCGGGGCAGGCGGGGCAACGGCCACGACAGGGCCGTAATAGCCCGGCGCTGGAGCCACCACACAACCGCCAAGGAGTGCCGCTGCCAGCAGCGCGGCGCCCGCGCCGGCCTTGAATCCACGTAATGAGTTCATGTCTTCTCCAGAGTCAATCGAGTTTCAGAGAATCGACTTACATTAACGCATGCCGGAGGCTTCGGATGACGTGACCGCCGGCACACTGCGAGTCGGCGCTCGTCTCCTTGCCATGCCAAGCTTTGTCAGGCGCGATTTTATAACGCGACGTCCCGGCCGGGAGGTTAATTCGCCGCAAGCACGATGCGGTCTTCTCACAACCAGCCGCCGATCATCGGCCTCGAGTATCAGACGAAGTCTGGTGTCCTGAATCGGAAATTCGCCGTGCACCGAGAGAGCGCCGCCGCTGGCCGACCGCAAGGCGCGACGACCGCGAACACTTTAGCGTATTCACGGGAGGAGCAACGCAGCGGGCGGGGCACCGCGGCGTTCGAATGCCGGCGAATTTCCGATTCAGGATACTAGAGACTGGTCGCGCGCGGCGCGGCCAGCACTTGCACCCAGTACAGGCCATGAACCGATGCGGGTGCCGATGACGGAGAGCGTCCCGCCGCGTAGGCGATGCCCATCTCCGCGAACCGCGGGTCCATGATGTTTTCGCAGTGACCGGGACTATCCAGCCATCCCTTCACTACCTCCTCGGCTGACTCCGGACCGAAGGCGATATTCTCGCCGACGAGCTTCTCCTTGTAGCCAACCGCGCGGACGCGATCCGCCGGCGAATGACCGGAGAGATCCTCGTGCTCGAAATAACTGTGTGCGGCCATGTCGCTCGCGTGTCCGAGCGCGACGTCGGCGAGGGTTCCTGAGAGCGTCACCGGCGGCGCCGGCGCGAACGGGCGCTCCCCGCAGCGGGCCCCGCGAGCGCGCGCCTCGTTCACGAGCTGCAATGCGCGCATCGCGAGCGCTGGCGCTTGCGATCTGGATGGCACGACATAGGCGCTGGCCAGCAAGAGCCAGCTATCCAAGCCGCGGGTGTAGATGCCGATGTCGCGCATCCCCGGGTTCAATACGGTCGGGCAACTCCCTTTGCGCAGGACTTGCACCAGGGCGTACGGGGGCCCACTCACGTGCACGCCGGCTGTCGCCTGCGCCTGGTAGCCGCTGCGCTCGGTCGCCTCTTCGAGCGTACGCCCGGCAGCCCACTGTTGAGCGGCCCGGTCGAGGAGTCCGTCATGATGCAGCGCTCTGGCGGCCGGGAGGATTCCGCCGCAGCCTCCCTCGCGTAGCAGCTGTACGGCGGAAAGCGCGTCGGGCTGCACCGATGCCCACACGCCGCCGGCCGCGACCCATGCAGTGATCAGGATCCAGATACAGGCACTGTAGCAACGCCGATTCATCCCCGACACGCTCCGTCGCCCCGATTGGCCCTCCCGCGGGCTGCGCCACGCTCTCAGCTCTGGGGAGCATTACCGAAACAAACGCGCCGGTGCCTCCTCGGATGACCGGCGACGGCGGTACTCGATCACAAAATTTCGACCCGGCCGGGGGGCGCTCAGCGCTGCGCGAGTCACGGGCCTGCCAGCCCCTCGATGAGCTTACAGGCGCGGGTGAGCGCCGATGCAGAATCGATCCTGCCTACGTAGTCCCGGCATCGGGCGGCTATCGCCTCATCGCCCAGGATCTCGCTGATTGCGCGTGTTGCGGCTCCCGCGTGAAAGCGCTTGCGCGGGATGGCCCGTCCGAGCCCGAGCTGCTCGAGGCGCCATCCGTTGTCGAACTGATCATGACTGCTCGGTACCACGAGGTGCGGAACGCCCGCGTTGATGGTTTGCGCCATGGTGCCGATGCCCCCGTGATAGACGAGGAGCGCCGCGCGGGGCAGCACATTGCCGAACGGCAGATAGCCGAAAGCCCTCACCTCGGGTGGGAGCTCACTCGGTAGCTGGCGCGGAAAATTTGTGACCAGCATCGCACGCGCCTTGAGCCGACGCGCCGTCTCGATCGACTCGACGAAAAATCGCCTCATCGTCGCCGCCGCCGATCCCGCCGTGAAGATGATCGGCGCATCCCCCGCGCTCAGAAACTCCTCCACCTCCTGCGCGAGCGTCGCCTGGGCACCGCCGTCCCACAGCGGAAATCCCACGAGGTGGGTTCGCGGTGGCCAGTCTTCCTGCGGCGGCGCGAACCACTCCGGGAAGAAGGCGATCACGCACTGCGGAGAATGAATCCATCGGTAGAGCACGCGACTCACCGGCGGCAAGCCAAGCGTTGCGCGAAAACGGTTGAGCGGCGGTTTGAGAACGCGGTCGATCGTGGCCCAATCGACCAGCTCAAAGAGGGCCTTCTTCAACCACATCGGCTGGGCGGCTGAGAACCGAAAGCTCCCCATCACGCCCTGCTCGATGAGGCTCAGCAACACGATGGGCTGAAGGTGAATGGTGGCGGTCGGCAGGCCCAGCCGCTCCTGTGCCAGGCGCGCGCCGAAGGAAATGCTCGACGCCGCGACCACCGTGTCGGAATCGGCATGAGCCTCGATCAGGCGGTAAACCTCCGCGATCGCCGGGATGATCACTCGCTTGGCGACGACTGAGAAGCCCTTACGAGCGTCCCAGAGATCGGGATCGGCCATGGTGACCGCGGCGTCTTCGGCCGTCAGCACGGGGAGGAAGCCCAGCCCCTGACTCTCGATGAGCGGTTGAAACAGGGGGTTCGTTAGAATCGTCGCCTGGTGGCCGCGCGAGCGCAGTGCGAGCCCCAATGCAACGAAGGGGTGCACGTCGCCCGCGCTACCCAAGGTCGGGAGCATCACGCGGAGCGACCGTCGGCCGGCGGCCGATGAGGGCATGCTCACGCGAGCCCTCAACTTCGTCCGGCGAAGTCGTGGATGGCCCCGCCCAGCACATCGAGCGAGTCGACGAGCGCTTCTGCATGCACCCGCGCCGCGGCGAGGCCCGCGGAGATCAGCGACAGCTCGCTGCACGCGATGAGCGTGAGCCGCGCACGGGTGCTCAATTCTCGCGCGATGCCGGCGAGCTCCTCTCGAGCCCGCACGCCGTTCATAGGGGATACTCGCCGGCCGGCAGCCCCTGCGCGCTTTGGGCCGCCGGGTGTATCTGCCGGGGTCGGGAGAGAAGCGCGAGCGCCGGCGTGGCCCAGCCGCTGCGTACTCCCCAGAAGAAGAACGCGACCGCCATGAGCGCCACGCATAGCTGGTCCCAACCGTAGCCGATGTAGCCTCGACCCTCGAATTCCTTGCTCCCCGCCCAAGAGAGCGCCACCACCGCGGCCAGATAGGCGATCAGCCAGCAGGCACCCCTGAGGTGCCGCGGAAAGTCGATCCAACCGCGCCGGCCCTCATAGTAGAGGTAGATCGGCATCGGCAAGATCAAGAGCAGCATGATCTCGCCCGTGCGCGGCCAGCGCGCCCAGTACAGCATCAGAGTCGCGAGCACGAAGGCCGCGGGCGCGAGCACGTTGAGCGCCGGCAGGCGCAGCGGGCGGTGCAGATCGGGCGCCGTGCGCCGCAGCACTCCGATGCTGACCGGCACCACCAAGTAGGTGATGATGGTCGCGACCGAAATCACCTCCGCGAGCTTTCCCCAACCTCGAAAGAAGAACAGGAAGGTGAAGGACACCAGCAGGTTGAACCACATCGCGGGCTGCGGAATGCCAAAGCGCGGATGCACTCGCCCGAGTATCTTGGGCAGTGAGCCGCTGCGTTCCATGGCATAGAGCATGCGCGCCGTCGTCGCCGTGTAAGCGGTGCCTGTGCCGCTCGGGCTCACGAAGGCATCGGCGTACAGGAGGATGGCGAGCCAGTTGAGGTTGAGAGCGAGCGCCAATTGGGCGAACGGCGAGCTGTACTCGAGTGCCGCCCAGCCCTCGTGCAGGTGCTCGGGCGGCACGGCTCCGAGGAAGGCGATCTGCAAGAGCAGGTACACCGCGGTGCTCAAGAGGAGCGAGCCGAAGATCGCAATCGGTATGCTGCGTCCGGGGTGGCGCGCCTCACCGGCGAGATTCACCGGGCTCTGGAATCCGTTATAGCTGAATACGATGCCGCTGGTCGCCACCGCCGTGAGAATCGAGGCGACGTCGCCCACGTGCGGGCCGCCGTGCACGCCCACCGCAAAGTTTTGCGGATGAAATCCCGCGCGCATCAGTGCGATCGCGGAGGCGGCGGGCACGATCAGCTTGAAGAAGGTGATCGCGC
>DATHCO010000026.1:0-17384 GCA_035319505.1 Steroidobacteraceae bacterium
ATGGATTTTACTTAAGTCGCGTTGCACGGGCGCTGTCTCTGGTTTAGCTTTGCCATAGTGTCCTGAATCAGAAATTCGCCGTGCACCGAGAGCGCCGCCGCGGCCCGACCGCAAGGCGCGACGACCGCGAATACTGTAGCGTATTCAAGGGAGGAGCAACGCAGCGGGCGGGGCGCCGCGGCGTTCGAATGCCGGCGAACTTCTGATTCAGGACACTAGGGCGCCGGGTTCTGGGTCAGGCTCGATGCCGTGCCGGGCGCCGTACTCGCCTCGGCGGCGAACTCGACGCGATTGTTTTGCGCGGCCGCGCGATTCCATTCACCGGCGGTGAGCGACTCGCTGCGCGGCGGATAGGGGGCGATCGGGTGCGGTGTGGCGGCATTGTCGAATGCGACCGTGATAGCGCCGGACGTTCGCTGCCGCACACCCGCCACCAGATTGGCGAATGCAAGCGACTGGCGCTGCTGGACGGACAGCGAGTCCTCGAACGGATTTCCAACCAGATCGCACTTACTCACCGGCAAGGTGGCGGTTGCGGGCGCGAAGCCGTCGGTGGCGTTGCCGGTCAAGCAGAATAATCCCATCGAGCTCGTGAGCCTGACGACGCCGTGAAAGCTCTGAGCCTCCAACTTGGCGAGCACGTCTCGCAGCACGTCGAGCCTGCCGTGGTCGAAGGGCAGCTCACCGTAGGGCACGGGCTCGGAGCGTGGCAGCCCCGCGACGCCCGCCGGTGCGCCCGTTCCGGCAGCAACGCTCATCGGGCTCGTCGCGGCGGCTGCGATGGCGGCGCCGAGGTCCTTGACTTCTTCGGTCAGCCGCTCGCTCGCTTGCCTCAACTGCGCATCGGCGCTCCTCAGATCGGCGAGCTCGGCGCGGGTCTTGACGAGATCCTCGCGCGTCGAAGACCACAGCCACGCATACAGGCCCGCGAGCAGGCATGCCGCGACGAGCCCGGCGACCCATGCCCATGGTCGCTCTCGCGCGGGGGGCGCGGGCGCGGGTTCTGGAACGGGCAGAGGCGGCGGCAGCGTGCGGCGAAACTCGCCCTCGAGGCGCGCCGCGAGGCTATCGAGGCTCGCGACGATGAAGCGTCGCAAGTCGACCGACTGCTGCTTGACCGCCGCCTCGATGCGGCGGCTCCAATCGGCGGTCGGGGCGGTGGCGCCCCCGACGGGCCTGTCGGGCGTGCCGTCGAGCTCCACGGGAACGAGCGCGGGCTCGGCGAGATCGCGCCGGTCCGGCAAGAGGTGCAGCTCGTAGAGCACCTTGGATACGTCGACCGGTCTCACCTGCTTCGGCAGCACGCCCATCGCGCCGAGCGCGCGCGCCTGCCCGACGTACAGCTCCCCCTCCTGCGAGGTGTACATCATGATCGGAATCGTCGCGGTCTGCGGGTTGCTCTTGATCGCCTGTACGGCCTGGAGGCCATCCATGCCCGGCATCAAGTGATCCATGAAGATGGCGTCGGGACGGTCGTGCTTCAAGTACTCGATGGCTTGCTCGGCCGACTCGGCCATATCGACCTCGATGTCGTATTTCTCGAGCATCCGGCTCAAGATGACGCGAGCCGACTTGGAATCATCGACGACCAATGCGCGTTTTTGCCCCATCATGCTAGTTTACTGCACTCCCCGTGACGCCTCGCTCAGCGAGTCGCGTTTTCTAAAAAACTCGCCCGCGATCCGGGCGCGCGGTCGTCACGCTCGCAACGGCACGCTCGCTGTCGCGTAATGGGAACAGCCGATGATGCACCGCCGATATCAGGCGGGTGTCGAGCTATGCGATTCCTTGTTCTGATTGATCCACGTCAGGGCAGACTCGACGTCCGCGAGCTCGGCCGCCGTGAACCCCTCGATCCGGGCGCCGGTCGCCTCCGCCTTCTTCTTCGCAAGTTCGGCGCTCGCGACCGAGTGTACCCACACCAGACCGCGACGCACCTTGGCGGTGAATTTTTGCTGCTTTTCTTCGCTCATCGCTCATCTCCTCGAAAAATTGCATCCTCGTCCTACCGGCAAGATACACGACAACGGGGGCAGTGAGGAGCGGGGGACCCTCCCCGGCTCACTCGCGAATGCCGGTGCCCCTGTTCAGCAACACGACGGCAACGGCGAACATCAGCGCCGCCGCCGACACCATGATCCCATACGCGAGCCGCAGATCGACGTCGGACTCACCAAGAAACCCATACCGGAACGCACTGACCATGTAGAGGATGGGATTCGCGCGGGAGATCAGCTGTGCCCAGTGCGGCAGCATGGTCACCGAATAGAACACGCCGCCCAAGTAGGTGAGCGGCGTGAGCACGAAGGTCGGAAACCAAGAAATATGGTCGAAATTCTTGGCAAATAGTGCGTTGATGAAGCCGCCGAGCGAGAACACGACGCTCGTGAGAAGGACCGCGGAGACAATGGCCGCCACGTGCGGCACGGCGAGGCGGGTGAAGAAGAGCGCGATGAGGGTCACTACCGATCCGACGGCCAAGCCGCGCACCACGCCGCCCGAAACGTAGCCCGAGAGGATCAACCAGTTAGGGAGCGGCGACACGAGCAGCTCCTCGAGGTGCTTGCCGAACTTTGCGCCGAAGAACGAGGACACCACGTTGCCGAATGAGTTGGTGATGACGGTCATCATGATGAGCCCGGGCGCGATGAATTGCATGTAATTGTACCCGCCGACGCGCCCGACGCGGCTGCCGATGAGGCTGCCGAAGATCACGAAATAAAGAGTGGCCGTCACCGTCGGCGGGACGATGGTCTGGCCCCAGATGCGTATGATGCGATTGAATTCCCGGATGATGATCGTGGTGAAGCCCACCCACTCGGCCCGCGCGAGAGAGACGCTCATGCTTGGGCGTTCTTGTCCGCCGCGCGGACGCTGTCGTCGACCAGGCGCATGAACAGCTCCTCGAGCCGATTCACCTTGTTGCGCATGCTGTTCACTTTCACGCCCTGCAAGGACAGCTGCGCGAAAATATCGTTGAGGCTCTGCCCCTTCGAAACCTCGATCTCGAGCGTGTGGGCGTCGGTGAGATCGGTCTTGAACCCCGGCAGCTGCGGGGGCCTGTCCTTGGCCTCGCTCAAGTTGAGCACGAACGTCTCAGTCTGAAGCTTGCGCAACACGTTGGCCATGGTATCGCGCTCGATGATGCGACCGCCCTCGATGATGGCGATCTTGCGGCAGAGATTCTCCGCTTCCTCGAGGTAGTGCGTCGTCAGGATGATGGTAGTGCCCGCCTCGTTGATGTTGCGCAGAAAGTCCCACATCGAGCGGCGAATCTCGATATCCACTCCGGCCGTCGGCTCGTCCAGGATCAGGAGCCTCGGCTCGTGCATCAGTGCGCGCGCGATCATGAGCCGCCGCTTCATGCCGCCCGAAAGCGAGCGCGCGATCGAGTTGCGCCGGTCCCAGAGCTGCAGTTGCTTGAGATATTTCTCCGCACGCTCTTTGGCGAGCCTGCGCGGAATACCGTAAAAGCCCGCCTGATTCACGACGATGGTGAACAAGGTCTCGAACATGTTGAAGTTGATTTCCTGCGGCACGACACCGATGCAGGACTTGGCGATTTCGAGCTCACGATCGAGATCGTGGCCGAATACCTCGACCTTGCCGCTGGTCTTCGTCACGAGGGAGGTCACGATGCCGATGACGGTCGTCTTGCCGGCGCCGTTCGGACCCAAGAGCGCGAAGAAATCGCCCTCCTCGACCTCGAGATCGATGCCCTTCAGCGCCGTGATTCCGTTCTTGTAGACCTTGGTCAGCTGGCGAAGGACGAGCGCGTGCATAAGAGCCGCGTAGACTAAACCGCGTCAGGCTGCGACCGCAACCTCAAGGCCGCCTCAAGACGGACCTGGCGCCACTTGGTAGCGCGCAGTGAGCGAATGAAGCGTGTTGTTCGCCTCGCGGCGGTCGTTATAGAAGTTGACAATGACGGAGAGCATCGACCCGCATCATACCTCGACGATGCCTTAAGGCAGACGCGTGGCAGCCGCGAGTTGCACCCCGAAGAGCTGAATCCTGCGAAGACTCGCTGCGTCGCGACTCGCTGCCGCGCTCGTCAGGGTCCGCCAAAATATAGCGCTCGTACGCCAGCGTGGGCTCAGATTCCGCGCCCCGGTCGCGACCAGCGCGGCCAGGCTGTTGAGGGTCACGCTGCGAAACGCGGCCGCAGTGTCCTCGGTCATGCCGAGCTGGAGTTGTGCAATGAGCGAGGGCCTCGAGGCCATGTGCCAGGCATAGAAGAGCGCGAGCCGCACGAAATTCGCCGTATCCGCTTGCACCGTCTCGTCGGCGACCCGCCGCTGCGCTCCGCCGCTCAAGCATGAGCGCCAGTGCTCATCGTCGTGAAAGCGCAAGTCGTACAATGCGTAAGGGCAATTCGCGGCCGCCGCTCTCTCGGCCGCCGTCAGCGGCGCCACCTGCAGGGTCACCTCCGCCGGCAACCCGAGCTCGCGGCTCCAATCGCCGCAGTGCGAGCCGAGCAAATCCAGGAACCGGTGATTCAGATCGTGCAATGCGGCGAGCGCCTGCTCGGAAAAAAGACGTGGCTGTCGCGTCCAGCTGCCGAAGGGCTCCTCTCGCATGTCGCCTCCCGCTCCATAACTCGAGACCTGGCGGGGCTTTGGCGCATTTCCTTGCGTACGCGCGTCAAAACGCCGGCCGAGGTTACTTGGCAGGCCGGCAGGCTAACTTTGTGATCAATTACTGTCAAATTGTTTTTGCCATCGGAACGGAAGTATTTGCGGAGGCGCCCTGAGCGATGAGGCGTTTTCGCTGACGCATCGCGCAAGGGCCCCGCTCGACGGCCTGCCGGCGACCAGCATCAGGCTGCGCGCGGGTACTCGGTGATCGTCATTGCGTCCCGGCACATTTCCCTACGTATGCGCATTAAAACGTCGGCCGACACCACTTGGCAGACACGCTAACTTTGTGATTAATTTCCGTCAAATTATTTTTCCAGCCAAGCCCCCCACACTATCTCGAGGAGGCGACCATGAGAGTGTCCGACGATCGTTACACCCGCGACCGCGAGCGCTTGGATCTCGCGCTGCGTCTGATCCGCCACGAGGCACGCACCTTCACGATTCGCCAATGGACGGGCCTCTCCGACGATCGAATCAGAAAGCTCTATCGCAGCTACGTGATGGAGCACGGAGCGAGGACCGTGCACCGCCACCGCGGCAAGTCGCCGCGCCAGGTCGCTTTCTTCTTCCGAAACGCGGAGCTCAATTTTCAAGCGGCGCAGCTCGCGAGCCTGTTCCTCGTATGCGGCCTGCTCTGCGGCAACGCGATGGGGCTCGAGTCGCGCTATCGCGTCGGCTCGCTCGACTCCGGGATTCTGCTCTGTCAAGCCTACGAGGCGTACATGGAACTGCACGCGCCCGCCCACATTTCATTCGAGCATGCGTGGTTCTTGTTGCTGGCGCTCGCCCGGCGCGATGAGCTCGGAATCGCACGCTGCGGCGCTTGCGGCGGGCTCAAGCTCGCCGACCTGCTGGCGAGGCGGCGTGCCTGGTGCGCGAATTGCGGCCCTGCGGGGGTCGCGACGGCCCCCGCGACGATCGCGGCATTCTCGCCGCCTCCCTGATCAGCGCGGGGAGAGCGGATCGGGCGCGGTGCCCGCAACTGGGGCGAACGCACTCCACTGCAGGGTGCCCGTCGTTCATGCTCGGCACACAAAAATCGGGCGGCTCTCGTCGCGAGCCGCCCGAATGATTGCGAATGATCGAGGAGGCGCGTCCCCGCGCCGGTGGTCACTGCATAACGAGAAGTGCCTGCTTCATGAGAGCCATCCCTACGGCGTAATCAATCTCGCGAGCCCCTGATAGTCCACGGATTCCAGCACCTGCCGCACGCGCGCCTCGTCCGCGGCCCTGGTATCCTCGTGAGTAACGAGGTCCGCCCATAGCGTGATGGCCTTCACCGCCCATGGGGTGCTGGGAGGCTGCGATACCTCCAGATCCGGCGGACCGACCAGTACCCCGAGATTCACCCATACCCGCCCGCTCCCGTAGTTCGGGTGTTCCACAAAGAGGGGGTGGCCCGCCAGGGTGCCGGCCGGCTGGGCATGACGTCCCGTCGTCGATACCGGCGTACGGTTCGTGTCAATCTCGAATGTCACCACGCGGTGGGGGGGATTACGCACGTCCTGATCGAGCTCGCGCGACTTGGCGTCGTACGCATCATGAAAGGCCTCCTCCGGCGGGTAGACGAAGGGGCCGAGACCCTTGGGCGCATCGCCCAACTTACCGAGCTGATCATACTTGCCCTCTTTGATGAGCTCCTGCATCTTGGCCTGCAATTCGGCCATCTGCTTCTGAGCCTCGGCGTGCTGGCGCTGATAGGCCTGCTCGGCGGCCTGGCGGTCGGCCGCATGCGCCTGGCGGAATTCCTCGAGCTTCTGCGGATAGGCGTCCTGCCTGGCCTTCAGCTCTGCCCGGAGTGCCTCCGTTTTTCGCTCGAGCTCGGGGTCATCGAAGATCCAGGTCTGATGCACGACGTACGTCGGGTATCTCTGGGCGATCGCCCGGGGACCTTTGTAGCCCACAAAGTCGTTGGAAAACGCGCTGAATACCGTTTCGTTCGCGGCGGTGAGCCCGTGGCCGGGCTGCGGCAGGAGCTTCACGAGCTTGTCACCCAGCGCGTTACCCCACGTCATGAGCGGCGATTCGCCGCCCTCGGCGCCTGCGCGCGCGGGCGCGAGGCACGCCAGAGCGATGCAGACCAGGCTGCCGAGGTAGAGCACCCGACGCGGCAAAGCAAGCGCTGAATGTGAGTTACGAAGTTGTGGATTGCTCATCGCGCCTCCCCGAAGTGTTCAGTACTCATCCGCCGATCTGAGCTCAATGGAGCCTCAGGAGTGAGGGGCACCGGCCGGGGCGGGGTTGGTTTGGTCGATCCGAGCGCGCACACGCATCAGGCTCTCGTCCAGTCCGGCAGGAAGAAGATCGGCAGCCGGATGGCGCGTCTCGAACTGCTTGAGCGCCTGGAGGTAGGCGTCGAGCGCGCCCCGGTAATCGCCCTTCAGCTCGAGTGTATTGCCTCTGAGCGTCAGAGCGTCGACGGAGCCGGAATCGAGGTCGAGGGTCGCCTGCTCGGCAGCCAGCGCGTGCTCAAAGTCCCTGTCGACGAGATAGTACCAGGCAAGATCAATCTGCTGATTCCTGCGCTCGGCGTCGCTCGGTGTCGCTACCGGCGGCTCCACTTCGATCGTGACTCGGTTCGACTCTGCCCGGCCCTGCCACTGTCCGGGGACCTGATTGTCGAGCTGCGCGTGCACCTTGAAGTTGCTCGCGGCCGTGGAGGCGGTCTTCTCGGGTGCTACCACGAGCAGCGCCGTCACGGTTCGCGTGCCGTCGAGGAGCGCGCTGGCCGGGGCCGCGGGAACCGCGAGAACCGGCTGCCAGGGCAGGCTCCCCTGAGAATCCGTCGCGAAGCTGAAGGCGCTGGCCGTGATGGTCACGGTCATGTCCGGAACGGCGGGCGGGAGCGGCGGTTCGCTGGCGAGTGCCCGATCGGCCTCCTCGCGGGAGATCGCGCCCGAGGACTCATGCGCCTGCCTGGCGAAAGCCGCACGCTCCGCGTCTCCGTTTCTCACCAGGAGTGTGAAGATCAGCGGCGTACCGGGCAGTACTTTGAGGTGTTGCACGCCGTTCACGGCCAGGTCGAGCTCCGGCTGGAGCCTCGGCGGCCCCGCACGACTCGACGAGTGGGAGGCGGCCCGCGGCCCCGATGACGCCGAGAGCAACTCGGGTGACGCGTGCAAGCCCGCCGCCGCGATGGCGAAGCCGGCGCTCATGACGACGGTCTGCAGTGACCATATGCGCCACTGCAGGCCGCGAACCTTCCAGGCAGTCCCCAAATGGAGCGCCAGGCTGACCGGCAAGAGTATCAGGGAACCGACGAACGCTCCCTGCAGCCAGTTCGGCAGCCGCTGCCAGAGACTCGCCCCGTGCAGCAGCACCGGGTAATCGATCCGGCTTCTCATTCCCAATGCGAACGCGACGACACCGTAGAGCATCAACGCGACAACCGCGACCCTGACTGCGAGCGAGGCGGCGTGCATGCGCGGCGGAAGCGGCATCCGGGCCGCGACGAAGCCGGCGAGCGCGATTGCGACGAGGGTGATGGCGCAGTAAACCGCGCCGCTTGGCTGGCGCAACGCGACGATGCCCTGAGTCACCCCGTCAACTCGAAGGTGAATATCGCATTCTGGCTGACGGGCTTGTCCGGGTGGTTCTTGTTCTGCAGCTTGACCTCGACCTTCAGAGGCTGGTCGCCGCTCAAATCCTCCCTGCCCGACTCGGTCGCTGTCGGCATCCAGTCGTCGTACCCGTTCGATATCAGAACCGCCTCGATCACTTCCGGGTCACCCACCGTCAGGCCGTAGGAGATGTTCACCTGCCCGGTGCCGCTGGCGCCCGGCCCGAAATTGTCCGGCCCGAACTCCACCGTGTCGGTCACGCTGTTTGAGCCGTGGAAGTCCTTGCTGCCCGGCTTGAAGGTTCCGGTCATCGCTGCGCCAATCTTCTCGATCGAGTGCTGGGCCAGATAGGCATAGGCCTGCCAGGCAGGGCCCGGCGGCATCTCGATCGTCTGGCCGCCGACGTGGATCTCGCCTTTGGCCTCGATCTTGATCGCGGCATCGTCGGGCGAATCTCCCAGATTTTCGCTCACCCGGTAGTCGCCGGCGCGCAGACGTACGGAGACGGGTGGAAAGTCTTTGGTGAGCACCGGCCCGCCGCCGCTGCGGTACGTGAAGATGATGTCCCCGCCCTTGCCGTGGCAAGCGCCTCCCCCGTCTGCGCTGAAAGAGAAGTTGCCCTTCCGATCCCCGTGCACTCCTTTCGATGGATCGGATCCGAGAACGCTCCCGTCCTGGTGACTCGAGCCATAACCCCGCGGGAGCAGTTGATACTTGGCGGTGCCGCTGTAGTGGATCGTCAGACGGTCCTCGCATTCCATGTCCTTGTCGGACTGTTTGATCTCGACCGTCCAGGTGGCGTGCAGGTCGAGAGTCGCCGTGGGCTGATCCTGATCCTGCCCCTGGGCGTCCGCGCGCAGAATCAGCACTGCCGTGGCGAGCAATGCGCCGACCCCACCGAAACTGCGCGCGCTCATAGCTGGAGAAGTCCGGCGAGCGCGGCATAGTTGAGCGCCGCGAGCAGCTGCTTCGCCACCGCCTCGTCCGCGGTCAGCGTATCCGTCCGGGACTCGAGGTCTAGCCTCATCTTGAGTCTCGTGTGCCGCTCACGGGCAGGTTCTCAGCTGCTGTGAGAGCTTCGCGATGGTTGCCTTTCCCCAGGTGAGGTTCGGATCCTCCTCGGCGGGAGCTGCGGCGCTCAGCAGCAGCACCGCGAGAGTCAGGGTCTTGACGTGTTGGGACATAGCCGGCTCCGTTCGCGCCGGTGGCGCAATCAGCGTGTGACCCATCGCGCCTGTGCGTCATAATCGAGCGTCTCTAGCATCGTGCGAATCGCACGCTGCCCGGATGTCTGATGGTCTGTGGCGGTTTGCGGTTGGTCTTTATCTTTGCGCACATGTTATACCCGCCCAGGCACACTGCCCACCGCAGCGCGCGTCGTAGGGAGCCTGCACTACAGCCGTGATGTGACGAATACTCGCGCCGCCACCGATCGGGTGTTCGCCACCCCTGCAACTCGCCGCGGCGGGTAGGTGCGCTCGTGAACGGGACCGCGCTGCCCTGCTAGAATTTCGCGCATGCAGAGGATTAATGTCTTCGCGGGCCCCTACCTCGAGCGCTCTTCGCACTTGCGCTCCGATCCGGACTGGTTCGCGAGCGCGCTCATCGACCGAAATAGCCGCGTCATGCCCGTTTGGAATTCTCGCAGTCTCATCGTCGAGGGCGCAGCATCCGGCGCGCTCGTCCCGAGCGCCGCCGCTGCGGGGGACCGCAGAACCGCGGTCGAGGCGGCGGATGCGGCCGCGCCGCACGCAGCTCTGCTCGAGCTCGCCCAGGTTCCCGAGGAGCGGCGCAATAGCACGGACTTGATTCTGCTCGGTCGCTTCGATGATGCGAATCTCTTCGCCTACGAGATCGAGGGCGCCGATCCGCCGCCTTCACCCGCCGGCACGCGCTTCGAGGACCTGCGGACCGTGGCGGCGCTGATGCCGCCGGAGCAAGCGGGGGTGCTGGGCTATGCGCGGGCGATGGTCACCTGGCGCCGCACGCACCGCTACTGCGGAAGGTGCGGCGCGAAGACCTTGCCTGACAAGGGCGGTCATGTCCTGGTGTGCACGAATCCGGTCTGTCGACACGAGAGCTTTCCGCGTCTCGATCCGGCGATCATCGTGCTGGTGAGCGATGGGGAGCGGGCATTGCTCGGCCGGCAGGCCGCGTGGCCGGCAGGCCGCTATTCGACGATCGCCGGATTCGTCGAGCCGGGGGAGTCGCTCGAGGATGCCGTGGCGCGCGAGGTGGAGGAGGAGACCGGCGTGCGCGTGGATCGAATCGATTATCACTCCTCGCAGCCCTGGCCCTTTCCGAGCTCGCTCATGCTCGGCTTTCTGGCACACGCGGCGACGCACGAGATCCATCTCCAAGACCGTGAGCTCGAGGACGCGCGCTGGTTCACACGCGCCGACATCGAGAGCGGCGTGCCGCTCTTGCCGCCGCCCGTGTCGATCTCGTACCGCTTGATCGAGCACTGGTTCGACGCGAACGCGGCTCGGCCGCTGCGCGAGGTTCAGCGGCCGCCGCCCTGGCCGCGGTAGGTCCCGACCGCGCTGGGAGCCGCCTCCTGTGGCTGCGGCCTCGAGGGCTCCTGTGCTCGATGCCGTTGGCTCGAATCAGGTGCGCAGCCGATCAGCCGCGCTGCCAGTGTCCGGGTCGCAATCGCCAGCCGTCACCTTGCCGGACCCACACATGAGCGACCCAATGGTATCCGGGCCGCGGCGGATCCCAATGACCGCTCACCCAGACGTGCCGGCCGCCGACCCAATTCCAGTAGCCCCCGATCCAGACATATCCGGGTTGCGGCGGGGTGCCGATCAGTTCCGCTTGCGGGGCCGGCGGCGCGACCAGCACCACTCCGTCCGCGTAGTGGCGCTGATCGGGCTCGACGACGCATCCCGCCAACATGGCAACTGCGCTCGAGAGCAAGAGCGCCGCCCGCAGTGAATGCGTCCGCTTCATGAGTTCGTCCCCGAATCCATCGTATTCGCGCCGCTGAGCCAACACAAACGGAGCGCGCCGCGACCGGTTGACCGGGCGCTGAGCCTCGCGGAGCTGCGACGGGGCTCGCTGGCCGCGAAGAAGCGTGACGAGCATCACGGTATTTCTCAACCGAACTTAATTATTGCAGTGCAGCAGCAGCTCGCCGTCAACCGACCGACCTTCCTGCCGTTAGCTTGAGGCACATGCTGCAGACCGAAATCGCCGTCCTGCGCTTCGGCTTGGGTGCCCGCCCCGGTGAGCTCGCCGCGGCCGCCGCCGACCCCTACGCATGGTTGCTCGCGCAGACAAAGGGCGCGCAGTCGCGGACCGGAGAGCTCCCGCTCGCTCCCTCGGATGAGATCTTCGCGGCGGTGGTGGCCGCCCGCGAGCAGCGCCGGGAACTCAAGCGTGAGTCGCCCGAGGATGCGAAAGCCGGGGGTGCGCTGCTGCGCGAGGCCTACCAGCCCCATTATCGCGCTCAGGTTCTCGCCCGTGCGCAAAGCGCCGTGATGACTCAGCGTCCTTTCGCCGAGCGGCTGGTGCATTTCTGGACCAATCATTTTGCGGTTTCGGCGGACAAGGGGGCGATCTTCGGGCTTGCGGGCACGCTCGAGAACGAAGCCATCCGCCCACGCATCAATGGACGGTTCGTCGACTTATTGACCGCGGTCGAGCGGCATCCGGCGATGATCGCCTTTCTCGACAACCAACTCTCGGTGGGTGCCGACTCCCCGGCCGCGCGCTTCACGGCGAGCAACGGGAAGCGCAGGCTCGGGATCAACGAGAATCTGGCGCGAGAGATCCTGGAATTGCACACCCTGGGCGTCGCCGGCGGCTACACTCAGGCCGATGTCACGAGCTTCGCCGAGATCCTCACCGGATGGTCGATCGGCGGGGGGCGGGGCCGCTTCTCGGGCGGCGAGAGCGGGCGGTTTGACTTCCGCGAGAATCTGCACGAGCCCGGACCCAAGACCTTTCTCGGCAAGCTCTACCGTCAGGAAGGTCAGGCGCAGGGTGAGGCGGTGCTCGAGGACCTAGCCCGTCATCCCTCGACGGCGCGTTTCATCGCCACCAAGCTCGTCCGTCACTTCGTCGCCGACGATCCCCCGGCGGCGGCCGTCGAGCGCCTCGCGCGCGCCTACTCGAGATCCGACGGCGATTTGTCTCACGTATACGCGGTGCTCATCGACTCGCCCGAGGCTTGGGACCCCGCGTTGCGCAAGTTTAAGACCCCCGAGGACTTCGTGTTCTCGACGCTGCGGGCCCTGGACTTGAACCCGCAACGGCCCGAGGAGGTGATCCGCAGCTTCGAGCTTTTGGGCCAGCGCCAGTACACGCCGGGCTCGCCCGCCGGCTGGCCCGATACGGCACAGAACTGGGACGGCTCGGACGCGCTGATGCACCGGGTGCTGTTTGCGTCGCGGGCCGCCGAGCGCTACGGGGATAGCGCAAGCCCCCTCGCCGTGGCGAGCGAGGCGCTGGGCGGCTTCGCTCGACCCGAGACGCTCAGTGCCCTCAAGCGGGCCGCCTCCGCGGGTCAAGCGCTCGCGCTTCTGTTGATGAGCCCCGAATTCCAGCGGAGATGACGATGCAGTGCCTGCTTACACCCATGACGCGACGACGCTTCATCTCGACGACCGGCACCCTCGCCGCAAGCGCCGCGCTCCCTCGCGTTCTGTTCGCCAACACCGGCACCCCGGCGCGGCTCGTCGTCGTGATCCTGCGCGGTGCGCTCGACGGGCTCGCCGCCGTACCCCCGCATGGTGATCCCGATTACGCGGGGCTGCACCGCGACCTGGCGATCGCCGCTCCCGGTGCGGCCGATGGGGCGCTCGATCTTGGCGGCATGTTCGGCCTCCATCCCTCGCTTGAATTTCTGCACGAACGATACTCGAGCGCCGAGCTCATCGTGTTCCAGGCCGTGGCCTCCCCCTACCGCGACCGCTCGCACTTCGACGGCCAGAATGTCTTGGAAAACGGTCTCGCACATCCGCTGGGAAGCGGCGACGGGTGGCTCAACCGGGCGCTCGCCATACTCCCGCCGGGCGCTTCTCGTGGTGCCGATGCGCAGCGGGCGGTGGCGATCAGTCAAAACGTGCCCCTGATCCTGCGCGGCGCTGCGCCGGTGCTGTCCAAGTCCCCGCTCGCCGCCCCGGACGTCGACGATGATTTGCTCGAGCGCCTCGCGGATCTCTACTCGAAGGACGATTGGTTCTCGGCGCGGCTTGCCGAGGCCGTTCAGTCGGAAAAGCTCGCCGATCGACTGGTGGAGGCGGAGGAAGCGGCCGCCGCACCGTCCGACAGGCACCCGGATCCCGAGATGAGGCAGGCGCAGGCGGTCGCGCCGACGGGGAAGGTCAAGCCGGCCGTCGATAGGGTCACGGGTGCGGCCCGCATGGCAGCGGCTGTGATGAGGAGCGAGGGCGGTCCGGAAATTGCGGTCATCGAAGCGAGCGGCTGGGATACCCATGCCAACCAGGGGGGCGCCCAGGGGGCTCTCGCGCAACGCCTGCGAGGACTGGACAACGCGCTGCGCGCGCTCGCCGATGAATTGGCCGCGCTATGGCCCCTGACTGCGGTGCTCGTCATCACCGAGTTCGGCCGCACCGCTGCCATGAACGGCACCCGCGGTACCGATCATGGCACGGGCGGCTGCGCCTTTCTCGTGGGCGGCGCCGTGCGCGGCGGGCGCGTCCTCACCGACTGGCCCGGCCTCAAGCCGGGCGCGCTGCTCGATAATCGCGACTTGCGGCCGACACTCGACTTACGCAGCGTCTTCAAGGGCGTGCTCGATGAGCACTTGCACATCGACGACAAAACCCTCGCCACCCGCGTCTTTCCGGACAGCAATGAGGCGCGCACCCTGCACGGGCTGATACGCGCTTAAGTCACCAGCGGGCGGCCGCTTACGACGCCAGCGGGTCCGTGGTCGTCGCGGGCGCTGGTACCGGCTCGTGTCCCAGTTCCGGGCTCGGCGTTACCGCCGGCGCGGGCGCCGGCGTAACCGGTGGCGCGACCGGCTTCGGCTTCTGTACCGGAGTTTTCGCCGCCTTCACAGCCGGCGCTTTTTTCGGCGCGGCCTTTCGCGACTTCTTGGCGAGTTTGCTCGCCTTGCTTGCAGGACGCGCCTTCTTCGCCGCCACACCCCTTTTCGCGGCCGCGCGCTTCGCCTTAGCTTGAGGACGCTTCTTCGCTTTACCCTTCTTCTTTGCCATGGTCAGTCTTCTCCTCGCAGTCAAAACGGCTCCTTGCGAGAGTAGCCCCGAAAAAGTCCGCTGTCATCAGTTGATGCTGGAGTCGATGATTTGGATTGCGTAGGCTCGTATCGATGATACCGACCGAACCGATTCGCCCGTTGCATGATGTCTGGCTGCGGCCCCGGCGGGTGTTTCGCGGATTGGCGGAGGCGCCCGTGGGTTTCGTCGATCAGCTGCTGGGCGCTGCGCAGGGCGTGCTCGTGTGCCTCGCCTGGAGCCGTGCGGAGGACGCGGGTAAGAGCAACAGCATCGCGCAGATTCTCGGCACGTCTTTGCTCCTCGGGTCGATCGTCGGCATTGCGATCCTTTACCTGATGGCCGCGATCTACACGCGTCTGGGGAACCGCGCCGGGGGCCATGCGGCGCATAACCAGGTCGTTCATGTGCTCGCTTACGGCGGCGTGCCGATGGCGACGTGTCTGGCCGTCTGGGTCGTGACCGCGCTGCTGGCCGGTGAGGTGTGCTTTATCCAGTCGCCCCAACCTGACGTCGAAGGGTTCGTCGAGATCTTGTTGCACCTACAGGTCACGAGCTATGTGCTGCTCGGGCTTTGGAGCATCGTGCTTCAAGTCATGGGCTTCAGCGAGATTCTCGGGTTCACCCCTCGAAAAGCCTTCGCTCTCTGGGTGCTGGGACAGCTCATCGGCGCGCTCTTTGCCCTGTTGTTGCTGGTCCTGCGCCTGCTGTTGCTCCCCTAGCGCCATCGATCGCCGATGGCGCCGCCTCGCCGCCGGCCTATCGCGGCGCGGCCTATCGCGGCGCGCCACCGGCGGAGGGTGGCTCGGCGGCGGGCGACGGTGCCTCGGTGCCGGGCGTAGGCTGCTCGACCGCGCCCGCCTCGGTGCCGGCGGAAGGCTGCGTGGGCGCTCGCAGCCGCCGGATCACCGATCGGGCAACGCTCGCCGCAGAGGCGGTATGGACTGCGCGAGCGCCTGCACGCTTGCGGGTGCGAGCGCCTGTACGCTTGCGGGTGCGCGAAGGGGGTGGCCTGCGCACCGGTTTCGGCACGACGGCACTCGGCGGCGCCTTGGCCGGGCGCGCTTTCTTCGCAGGCGCCTTCAGTTTCGCGCCGGAGGAGCCCCGAACGGCGTGCACGGCGCTCGTAACGATCGCGGCCGCGGCTTTCTTGCGCGCTTGTTTGGCCGCTTTCTTGGTCAGCTTCGCGAGCTTTCGCGCTCGCTTGAGCTCGGCCTTCGCGAGGCGCACCCGCTCCTTGGCCTTCGCGGCGCGACGAGCGGCCCTTTGGGCCTCGCGGGAAAGTCGCGCTGCCTCGATTTTGCCGGGACTGATGGGAAGTTTGGTTGCCACGATAGTTGCTCCGCTCGAAAAATGCCGGCAGGGTCACTCAAGGCAGGAGGCGGAACAAGAAAGATCGAATGTCCGCGATCTCCTCTTGACAAACCGAGTGGGCCATCCGGTACTGGTGCCACTCCACGGGATATTCCAGGCTCTTCAAGTGGTCACGAGACTTCTGCCCGAGCGCCATCGGTAGCAGCGGATCGTCGATGCCATGCCCCATGAAGATGGGGAGCCCCGCATTCGCCGCCGCTCGCTCGGCGCCGAGGCCTGCCGAGAGCGGCAGGTAGCAGGAGAGCGCCACGAGGCCGGCGAGTCGCTCCGGATAGCGCAACCCGGAGTAGAGCGATACCGCGCCTCCCTGCGAGAAGCCGGCGAGCACCAGGCGGTCCGGCCCGATCCCACGCTCCGCCTCCTGGGCGATCAACTCGCGCACCAGCGCATCGGTCGCGCGAAATCCCGCCTGATCCTCGATGGCGCCCCGCTCGAACCCGAGGATGTCGTACCAGGCCCGCATGCTCATGCCGCCGTTGATGGTCACCGCCCGAACCGGCGCGTGCGGGAAGACAAAGCGCCAGGCGCGCTCACGGCGGCGCACGATTTCCGGCACGACGGGCTCGAAATCATGCCCGTCGGCTCCGAGCCCGTGCAGCCAGATCACGGCAGCCGTGGGATTCGGCGCGGTTTCGATTTCGATTGCTTCGCAGAGCCGCATCGGACATAGCCTACAAGAAATCTCATCGAATGCATTGACTGAGATTGCATTTTTATGCAAACTCCGCGCAACTTTATGCACACAGCAACCCGAGGTCCCGTGTTGAGAGCAGCAGATGCCGACCATTCGAGCGCCCCAGCCCGGCGCAGCGCGCTCGTGAAGATCCTTCGTGAGCAAGCGGTGGGGCGCCAGGCCGAGCTCGTGGCGATGCTGCGCAAGCACGGTCATGCCGCGACCCAGTCGAGCGTGAGCCGAGACCTGCGCGAGCTCGGCGTGGCGAAGCAGGGCGATCGGTACGTGCTGCCGGAGCCTGCGGTCGTCAAGAACGATTTCTCGGCGCTCAAGCAGTTCGTGAGAGCCGTGCTCACCGCGGGCACCAATCTGACCGTGCTCCGAACCACCATCGGTGCCGCGCAGAGCGTGGCGGTCGCCATCGACACCGCCCGCTGGTCCGAAGTGATCGGGACTCTATCTGGGGACGACACGATCTTCATCGCAACCGCCGGCGCCCGCGAGCAACAAAAACTCGGCGACCGGCTTCATGCCATTTTCGGAGTCTGACCTCTCCATGACATCGACCGATTCCGCGGGCTCATCGCCCATCCTCCTGGCATTTTCCGGAGGACTCGACACCTCGTTCTGCGTGCCCTGGCTCAAGGACACCTACCGCCGGCCCGTCATCACGGTGACCGTGGACACCGGGGGTCTCGACGGCCACGCGAAAGCGGCCCTCGCCGCGCGCTCCTCGCAGCTCGGCGCCGCCGAGCATCATCTCATCGATGCGCGGGCGGCCTATGTCGCGCAGGTGCTCAAATTCCTGATCATGGGGAACGTGCGCCGCGGCGGCTCGTATCCCCTGTGCGTGGGCGCAGAGCGGGTGCTGCAGGCGCAGACGATTGCGCAGATGGCGCTTTCGCTCAAGACCACGATGGTGGCGCACGGC
>DATHCO010000027.1:0-11974 GCA_035319505.1 Steroidobacteraceae bacterium
GGGCTTGGTGACGGTATTCGGTGTCATGCGCGGCATGGGGTTGCGCAGCAGCCGCTCGAACTTGTCCTCGCTCACGATGGAAAGCAGCGCCTTGCCATTCGCCGTGCAATAGAGCGGAAACGTCTCCCCGATCGCCGAGACGGCGCGCAGGCGGTGCGCCCCCTGGACCTGATCGGTGAATACCGCCGCGTTGCCTTTGAGCACCGAGAGGTCGACGGTCTCGCCGACCTCCTGGCTGAGATCGGTGATGATCGGGCGGGTGATCTGATCGAACTCGACGCTCGCGGAAGAGGCGAGGCGAATGAGCGCGGGCCCGAGACGCACACCCGAGGTGGGCGTGGCGGCGATCAGGAAGTGCTCGGCGCTCAGCGCGTCGACGATGCGCTGCACGGTCGAGCGCGCGAGGCCCACGCGCTGGGCGATCTGCCCGAGGCTCAAGCCTTCTCCTTCGCCTTCCAGAGCGCGCAACACGCGGGCCGCTCGCTCGATGACTTGGATGCTGTTGCGCCGGGCCGCCGGCGCCGCGTCTTGACTCTCGATGGCTCGTTCCTTCACGGTACTAGTGTACCACATCCCGATGCAGAAAAGGCTACAATGTTCTTTGAGCGCGCGCCCGGGCGGCGCGCGCGCATCACTCTAGGATACCCATGCAAACTATGCAAAGAGTAGTCACCGCAGGGCAGGCGATCGTCGACGGTCTGGTGCGCAACGAGGTGCAGCAGATCTTCGGCATTCCCGGCGTGCACACCTACAGTCTCTTCGACGCGCTGTACGAGCGGCGAGAGGAGCTCGCCTACATCGGAACGCGCCATGAACAGGGCGCGGCCTACATGGCCTACGGCTACGCGAAGGCGAGCGGCCGGGTGGGCGCATACACCTGCGTGCCGGGACCCGGCGTCCTGAATACGACCGGTGCTCTGTGTACGGCCTATGCATCGAACGCTCCGGTTCTATGCCTGACTTCGGAGATCTTCACCCATGAAATCAAGAAGGGTCACGGCATCTTGCACGAGCTGCCGGATCAGCTGGCGATTCTGAAGGGCCTCACCAAATGGTCGGCACGGATCGGCCACCCGACAGAGGCTCCGTACCTCGTCGCGCGAGCGTTCGAGGAGCTCAACAGCGGGCGCCGTCGGCCCGTCGCGCTCGAATGTCCCTGGGATACCCTGGGACAGAGGGCCTTGGTCGACCTCGAGGTGAGCGCCCGCCCGATACCGCCCCCCGCGCCCGATCCGGACGCCATCGAGCAGGCGGCACGCCTCGTCGCGGGAGCCGTCAATCCGATGATCATGGTGGGGTCCGGGGCACTCGAAGCGGGCGAGGAGGTCCTGGAGCTCGCCGAGCTCCTGCAGGCACCCGTGACGGCGCATCGCGGCGGCCGCGGCATCGTGGGCGAGGATAGGGCGTTCGGATTGGGTTTCGCCTCGGCTTTTCCCGCGTGGCTTCGCACCGACGTGCTGGTGGCCATCGGCACTCGCATGGAGCTGCCCTTCATCCGCTGGAAGCGATTGCCGCCCGGGCTCAAGATCGTGCGGGTCGATATCGATCCGGAAGAGCTTCCCCGCCGGCCCACCGACGTCGGCATCGTGGCGGACGCTCGCGCGGGCACCCGCGCGCTCCTCGCATCGCTCACCGGCAAGATTCGTGCGCGCAGCTCGCGTGAGAGCGAGTTTTCCGATCTCAAGGCACGCGCGCGCCAGGAGTACGAGGGCGTTCAGCCGCAGCTCGCCTACCTCGACGTGATCCGCGCCGTACTTCCGCGCGATGGGTTCTTCGTCGAAGAAATCAGCCAGGTCGGGTTCACGGCACGCTTCGCTTTCCCGGTCTATCGACCCCGTACCTACGTGGCGAGCGGCTACCAGGACAATCTCGGCTTCGGCTACATGACCTCCCTCGGCGTGAAGGTCGCGAATCCCCGCAAGGCGGTGGTTTCCATCAACGGCGACGGCGGATTCATGTTCGGGGTGCAGGAGCTCGCCACCGCCGTGCAGCACCGGATCGGATCGGTCGCGATCGTGTTCAACAATCGCAGCTTCGGCAACGTGCTGCGCGACCAAAAGACCTCCTTCGACGGGCATTTTCTCGGCGAGTCGCTGCGAAATCCAGATTTCATCAAGCTGGCCGAGAGTTTCGGCGCCGCGGGCTACCGGGTGAAGACTCCCGCGGAGCTCGCGCCGGTGCTCGAACGGGCGCTCGCGAACGATGCACCCGCCCTCATCGAGATACCGAGCGAGCCGGGCGCCGAAAGCTCGCCCTGGCCGTTCATTCATCCGACCTGAGGCGCGGCCGGGCCGGCCCAGCCGGCAACGGGACTCGGCGCATTAGCCGACGCGGATGCGCGTGATGCTGAGCGTGCGCGGCGCTGGCCGCTGGCGCAGGCAGTGAGGCCCCCTCCGGCTCCAAATTTCTCTCAGTGCGAGCTGCCCGAGGCATGCGCTGCCGTCGGGACCTGACCCGATCAGGACAGTCATCGCAGCCTCGTTCCGCCACGCCGGCAATTACCCCCCAGAAAGAGCTTTACTGCCGTATCAGTATGCGATACAGTAAAACTGGCTGATGATACGTGATGATGCATGAACAGGGGCGGGCGTTGGCGGCCGTCATGCATCGCGAGCCCCGCATAACTGCAGCGGCGATCACATCTAGGGGGAACCAAATGAATCTGATTCGCGCGAAGATGGCTATCGGGGTGCTCTCCGGCGTTGCCGCGTGCATGGCGCTCGCCCTGTACGGCTCGGCGGGCTGGGCACAACAAGCAGAGAGCACGACAGCCGCACCCTCCGAGAGTGCACAGCTCGAGGAAATCGTCATCACGGCGCAGAAGCGCACGGAAAGACTCTCGGACGTTCCGGTATCTGCGGCGGTGGTGTCGAGCGATACGCTCGCGAACATCAATGCGAGCGACATCTCCGATCTCAACCGCCTTGTGCCGTCGGTGAACCTCAACGGCACCTTCAACGGTCGGGTCCCGATGGGCATTCGCGGCATCTCATCGGTCTCCAACGAGGGCACGGTGGGCTTATCCTCGGGTGTCGCGATCCTCATCGATGGCGTGCCGGTGCCGTCCGATTCACTCGCCGGCGATCAGCTCAATGACATGGACATCCAGAGCATCGAGGTTCTGAAGGGTCCGCAGGCGACTCTGGGCGGGCGCACCGCGGCCTCGGGCGTTATCAACATCGTCACGCGCAAGCCAGGCGACACGCCGACGGGAGATCTATCGCTTAGCGGCACGACGGACAGCGAATGGCGCGTCAGCGGATTTCTGTCAGGACCGATCACGAGCGGTGTGGACTACAGCTTGTCGGCATACGACAACGAGCGCCAATACCCGATCGAGAACACCCAGCTCGACCACTGGTCGACGCAGAGAACCTCGGGCGTGCGCGCGAAGCTCCTCTTCAAGCCCACGGACGACCTCGATATCACGCTCACCGGCCGCTATGCGCTCATGACGTCGAACGGCTTCAATTTCGTCTACGAATACCTGACGCCGGGTACGACACTACTCGTAGGACCGGGAGGACCGCCGTTTCTCAGCCAGGCCGCCTTGCTACCCGGAATCACGCCGGGGTGGGGGAACGAGTACTACAACAGCCCGATCGATGCCGGCTCGCGCTACGAGGATCGAGACGCCTCGATCAACGTGGAATGGCGCCTGGGCGGGGGATTGACCTTCGGTTCGGTCACGGCGATTCAGCACGAGACGCAGGCCTATGCGCAGGATCTCTTCGCGGTGTCCGGCTACTTCTGGAACGAGCTTACCGGCGGTCATGCGCCGCCCTTCAACAACCAGCAGAACCTCTACTCGACCGTTCAGCAGTTCAGCCAGGAATTCAAGCTGGCTTCATCGACCGATCAGGATTTCAGCTACCTCATCGGGGCCTTCTATTCGGATGGCAAGGTGTATAGCACGCAATTCCGCAGCCTCCTTCCCGCGTATGACGACGTCGGCGTCTCCCCGGACACCAAGACCACCGATGCCTACATACGCACGACGTGGAAGTTCTTGCCTGAGACCTCGCTGGTCACGTCTCTGCGATATAACTACGACAAGCTGAGCTATCAGGATTTCCAGCAGCTCTACACCTTCTCCTTCCCGCCGCCGAATATCGGCGCGAATCAATACGCTGCAGGCAGCACCAGCAAATCCGAGGTGGTGGGAGACGTGTCCCTCAAGCAGCAATTCACGCCGGAGGTGATGGGCTATATCACCTATGCGCGCGGCTACTCGCCGGAGGCTTACAACACCACCCAGGCCATCTCGAGCAATCCAGCGCAGGCGGCGCCAACCTTGGGGATCGCACCGACCGAGACCATCAATCACTTCGAGATCGGTACCAAGGGCACGTATCTCGACCGCACCCTCACCGCGAACCTAGACGTGTTCTTCACCAAGTACAACAACTTCCAGGTGCAGAACTTCGATGAGAGCAGCGACTCCATCAATCCGCCGCTGATTTTGGAATCAGCAGGCGCGGAGACCAAGGGCGTGGAATTCGATACCCAGTGGGCTGCCACGCCCCAGACGAGGCTCGGCCTCGCCTTCGCCTACGTGGATGCGACGTTCACCAATTACAAGAACGCCCCCTGCTACTATTCCGATAGCGCCACCGTCGCCACCCCGCCCGGTTGCGTTCCGGGGACTGCGTTTGGAGTGGTCACGAACGTGTGGCCGAGCCTCGACGGCAAGCCCATGCCGAATGCGCCGAAAGTCAAGTTCGATCTGAACGGCGAGCAGCGCTTCCCGCTCGAGGCGATTCCCTACTCGGTCGTGCTCGGAGGAAACTTCTCCTTCCGCGACTCGGCGCAGATGCTGGCCGATCAAAACCCGCACGCCGTCATGCCCTCGGTCGGCATACTCGATCTCAACCTGGGCCTCGTGTCGCAGTCGGGCAAGATCTCGATCACGGCCTTCGTCGACAATCTGACCAACAAACACTACGCAACGGACGTCGAGGACTTCTGGAGCTCGCCCTGGGGCCACAAGGACGCGGTCATCATGCAGCCGGCGCGTGATTCCTATCGCTACGGCGGCATCCGCGTGAGCGTCGGCTTCTGACGGCTGGAATCGGCGGCAAGGCGAGCAGGGATGCTCGCCGTGCCTGCGAGTCGCGGGGCTAGAGGTACCCGCGCGCATCGCGCGAGAATTCATCGGTGGGCCGCTCGAGCAGAAAAGAGCTCACGAACTCGCTCCCGCGCTGGAGGTAAGGGTATTGCGATCCTCGTGCGGCCCAGGGCGGCGGCGTGAGCCGTGGCGCAAGCTCCTGCACGAATCCTCGCCAATCCTCGAAGGTCTCGAACCAGAGCTCAGTGAGCCGCTCCCAGGCAGGGAGGAGCGAATCCTTTGGCGGCGCTTTTCCAGGCGGCCATTCCCCCGGGAGCGGCAGCGGTTCCTTGTGCGCGCGAGTGCTGAACGCTCGGTAGGGATTCCCGAGAGCGGCAAGCTCCCTGGCGTGCACATCGAGAAACCAGCGCTCCGCGTCGGCCTCGCGCACACCGGGCGGGTAGCGGCTAAGGCAGTCGTCCGCTGATGTTGAAACCGCGCGCCTCTCGCGCAGCTACGAGCAGTTGCTTATTAACGGTACTAGTGTACCATGATACGATGCAGATACGCGACGTGAATCCCCTGTATTGGAGCGCGCAGCGGTAGGATTGTCCGCGGCCATAATGCGCGCCGCAGCAGGGGAGGGCACGGCCATGATGAATCGCAATGCTCTGATTGTGGGCGGGGGGATCGGCGGCATGTCGGCCGCGATTCGTTTGCGCGAGCTCGGCTGGGTGGTTGATCTCATCGAGATCGACCCGCGCTGGCGCGTGTACGGTGCCGGCATCAGCATCACCGCGCCGACGTATCGAGCTCTGAAGCGCCTCGGTGTCGCGCGGGAGGTCGAGGCGCGCGGGTTTGCCAGCCGCAAGGGCGTGCGCATCTGCACGCCGGCGGGTCAATTGATCGTGGAGCAATATCAAGACTCGATCGAGCCGGATCTGCCGACTCACGGTGGCATCATGCGACCGGTGCTGCACCAGATTTTGTCCTATCGCACGCGCGCGGCTGGTACCCGGGTGCGGCTCGGCGTCACTTTGCAGAGCCTCCGTCAGACGCCGGGAAAGGCTCATGTGGAGACGAGCGATGGTGACCAGCGCGATTACGATCTGGTGGTTGCCGCGGACGGCGTGTTCAGCCAGGTTCGCGAGCTCCTGTTCCCGCAAGCTCCGCGACCCACGTACACGGGTCAGTATTGCTGGAGACTGGTCGCCGAGCGCGCGCCCGAGATTGAGCAATGTCACTTCTACGTGGCGGGGAGCGTCACCGCAGGGCTCAATCCGACCTCCGCGACTCAAATGTACATGTTCCTGCTCGAGGCCGAGGCGGCAAAGACTCGCATCGACGAGGCCACCCAATGGCAGCGGCTGAAGACGCTCATGGCGCCGTTCTCCGGGCTCCTCGGGAAGCTCCGCGAAGGCCTGTCGCCCGAGTCTTCGATCATATCCCGACCGCTCGAGGCGATCCTGCTGCCGAGGCCGTGGCACCGCGGCAGGGCGGTCCTCATCGGCGATGCCTGCCATGCGACGACGCCGCATCTCGCCTCCGGCGCCGGCATCGCCGTGGAGGACGCCCTCGTATTGAGCCTGGAGCTCGAGCGCGAGGAGGACATCGAGCGCGCGCTCGCGCGCTTCGAGGAGCGCCGCTGGGAGCGTTGCCGGATGGTGGTGGAGAACTCGGTGCGGATCGGGGAGATGGAGCAGACGCATGCGGATCCCGCGATCTTGAAGGCGCTGATGTCCGAATCGGAGCTGGCCCTGCGGCGCGATATATAGCGCCGGGCGCGCGTGCGAGCGGCCGGGTTCAAGGGTTGATCGGTTCGAGTTTTCTTAGGAGGGGCAGGCATGGCGATCGTCGGCGTGGCCGAAATCATCTTCGGCGTGGATGACTTGGAATTGTGCACGCGGTTCTGGGACGACTTCGGTCTCGCGCCGCTCGCGCGCGACAAGACGGAGTCGCTGTTCGAGGTCGCATCCGGCTCGCGTGTGAGGGTACGTCATCGGAGCGATTCGCGGCTTCCGCCACCGTATTTCGACTGGCCGGGCATCCGTGAGACCATTTGGGGTGTCGACAGCGCAGAGAATCTCGAGGCGCTCGTGGCCGACCTGGCTCGCGACCGCAACGTCGAGCGGGCCGCGGACGGCACCGCGCGTTTCTTCGCCGACGACGGCCAGCCGCTGGGGCTTCGTGTGTTTGCGAAGCGCCCCGTGGTTTCGCAACCCGACCCCGTCAATGCGCCCGGCTGCATTCAACGCCTCAACCAGCACCGCAAGTGGCGCCGGCGCGCGCGTCCGAAGACCATCAACCACGTGGTGTTCTTCTCCAAGGACTATGTTGCTTCCTTCGAGTTCTATCGCGACCGGCTCGGCTTTCGGCTCGCTGACCACAGCAAGGGACTCGGCGTCTTCGCGCGCGCCGACGGCACCCACGAGCACCACAGCATCTTCTGGGTGAATGCGGACTTGCCCATCACGCCGGGCAAGAACGGCTACATGCATACCGCCTTCGGCCTCGAGGACATCGACGAAGTGATGCTGGGCGCGAATCAAATGACTGAGAAAGGCTGGGTCAACAAGTCCATGAACAGCTCGGGGGGCCTCTCGCGGCACCGCATTTCCTCGGCCATTTACTACTACATCGACAATCCGAACGGGGGCGAAGCGGAGTATCACGCCGATACCGACTACATCGACGACAACTGGGTGCCTCGGGCCTGGGACTGGAAGTTTGGAGCGCTCCTCTGGGCGCATCACGTTCCCGGCTTCTTCCGCACTGACAATGACAATTGGGACATGACGTTCGATCCGCAGGGCAAGAGCCTGGAGCCTTACCGAAAGACGCCCGTCGCGATCAAGAAGGCGGGGTAACCCCGTGTTCGAGTACTTCCCCGGCAACTATGTGTGGAATCTGTCGGTGGCCATCGCCATCGAGTCCGGCGCACAGATCGGTGAAATCGACGAGATGTGCCGGCCGCTCAAGGAGGCTGCGGCGCGGGGCGAGGATGCCGGCACCGCGGAGTTCTTCAAGAGCTGGGTGGCGATGGGCGACAAGCTCGTTGCGCTCGCCGAGGAGGACGAGGATCGCGGCCGGCGATTCTCCGCGGGCACGAAGTTGAACCGCGCCGCGCTCTATTATCAGACCGCCGAGCGCATGCAAGCACACGGCTTCGAGCCGCGCCGGCAGGTCTTCCAGAAAAGCCAGAACGCCTTCCGCAAGGCAATGGTGCTCGGCCGCGAGAACTACGAGCGCATCGAGATTTCTTATCTCAACGGCATCATCCCGGGCATTTTGGTGAATGCGAGCGCGAAGGGGAGGGCGGCGCCGCTCGTCGTCTTCGTCAACGGCCTCGACAGCTCGAAGGAGATGCTCTACTGGTCGGGCCTCGGCCGCGAGCTCCTCAAGCGCGGGGTCTCCACGCTCCACATCGATCAGCCGGGGAGCGGAGAGGCGCTGCGCATCCATGGTCTCATCGCGACCTTCGACACCGAGCGCTGGGCCTCCGAGGTCGTCGATTATCTCGAGACGCGCGGCGACGTGGACCGCAAGCGCCTCGGTATCGCGGGAGTCTCGCTCGGCGGCTACTACACACCCCGAGCGGTGGCCTTCGAGCCGCGCTTTGCGCTCGGGGCGGTGTGGGGCGCCAATCACAACTGGGGCGAGGTGCAAGTCCGCCGCCAGGCGCGCGAGGGCGACCGACCCGTCCCTCACTATTGGGAACATGTCCGTTGGGTGTTCGGTGCGAAGGACATGGATGAGTTCATGAAGCTTGCGGCTCGGGTGAACTTGAACGGCGTGCTCGATCGGGTGCGGGTTCCGTTTCTCGTCACGCACGGCGCCAAGGACCGGCAAATCCCGCTCGAGTATGCTCGCCAGACCTACGACCAGCTCGTCAACAGCCCGAAGCGCGAGCTCAAGATCTTCGACGAGCGCACGGGCGGCGTCGAGCACGTGAGCGTCGACAACATGTCTTACGGGCGAAGCTATATTGCCGACTGGATTGCCGAGACCTTCGGCATGCCTATGGGGTGAGCTGCGCGAGCGCGAGGCGCCCCGGCGGTCGAAGGCAGAACAGCGCCGAGTGGAACCTGGATAGAACTCGAGGAGGGAGCAATGTCGAAACCATTTCGTCGCGTGGTCACCGGTCACGATGCGGCGGGCCGCGCCGTCATCCACTCGGATGCACCGCCGGAACGCGTCAAGGTGCTCGCGGGCAACGGCCCCACGTTCTACGAAGTTTGGAACACGCGCGAGACCCCGGCTCGCATCGACCGCGCGAGCGGCGAACCGTTCGAGGAGGGGCTCGTGCTGACGCCGCCCCCGCGGGGTACGCGGATTCGCGTGCTCGACATCCCCCCCGAGGGTCCCGAGCTCGAGGAGATGAGCGCGGCGCGAGCGCGCGAGCACTTCGCCGAGATCGGCGCGCCCGAGGCCTCGACTCATCCCGGCACCGCGAGCTCTCGCCATCCCTTCATGCACCGGACGCAGACCATCGATTATGGCATCGTGCTCGAGGGCGAGATCACGCTGCTCGTCGACGAGGGCGAGACGACGGTTCGTGCCGGCGACATCGTCATCCAGCGGGGCACCAATCACGCTTGGGCGAACCGCTCCGGACGCAACTGCCGGATCGCATTCGTCCTGATCGATGGGGTGTATACGGAAGGATTGGCCTGGACGCTCGAAGCCCACGCTTCATGAACCTCGTTGGACTCCATGAACCTCGTGACCTCATGCGCCTCGTGACCTCATGAACTTCGTGGTCACCGGAGCAGGCGGCTTTCTCGGGCGGATCCTCTGCTCGCGGCTCCTCGCCGCCTGGCCGGAGCCGGCGCACCGCTTTACGCTGATCGACCCGGCGGCGGTGACGACCACGATCGACGATCCGCGCGCCACCTGGCTTGCCGGAGATTTCGGACGCGTCGAGGGTGCCGAGGCGGCGCTCGCGCGAAGCGATGTGGTGATCCACTTGGCCGCGATCGCCGGAGGTGCCGCAGAGCGCGATTACGCGCTCGGCAAGCGTGTGAACCTCGACCTGACGCTGGAGTTGATCGAGCGGGTTTGCGCGAGCCCACACCCCAGGCGCTTCGTCTACGCGAGCACCGTCGCCGTGTTCGGCGAGCCATTGCCCGAGGCGATCGATGATGCGACGCCGCCCCGCCCGACGATGACCTACGGCGCTCACAAGCGGATGATCGAGATCGCGCTCGAGAACCTGACGCGGCTTCGCCGGATCGACGCGCTCGCACTGCGCTTTCCGGGACTTCTCGCCCGGCCGGCAGGCGACGCGAGCATGCGCTCGGCGTTCATGAGCGAGCTCTTCCACGCGTGCGCGAACGGCCGGCGTTTTGTCGTACCGACCGGGCGCGAGGCAACGGTCTGGGTGATGTCCGCCTCCGCGGCGGCCGACAATCTGATTCACGCCGCTCGAGTGGCGCCTCCACGCGCCGGGCTCCCCCGGGCGTTCACGCTGCCGGCGCTGCGCGTGACCATGGGCGATCTCGCCGCTGCGGTCGTGCGCCGCACGGGATGCGCTCCCGCGCTCGTCTCCTTCGAGCCCGATGCAGCCCTCGAAGCGCAGTTCGGTCGGCTGCCGCCGCTCGCAACGCCGCTCGCGGAAACGCTCGGCTTCGCTCGCGATGCCGACCTCGATCAACTCGTCGCGCGGGCACTTGCGGATGCCGGCTATACCCGGGAGGGACATCGATGAAGCTCGTCACGTTGAGGTCAGGCGCCCCGGATGGACGCCTCGCCGTGGTGTCACGCGACCTTCGGATCGTCGTCGGCGCCCAGGATATTTGCCCGACGCTGCAAGCCGCGCTTGACCATTGGACGGAAGCCGCTGCGGCGCTCGAGACTCGCGCCGAGGAGCTCGCCCACGGCCGGGCCCGAGGCGCAGTCGCCTTCGATCCGCTCATGGCTGCAGCGCCTCTGCCCCGGAGCTATCAGTGGCTGGACGGCTCCGCCTATCAATCGCACGGCGATCTCATGGCCAAGGTGCTCCACATCGAGAACCCGCAGACCGATCGGCCGCTCATGTATCAGGGTATGTCGCACGAGTTCCTGTCGGGCACGGACGATGTGGTTCTGCCTTCGGAGGCGGACGGCATCGATTTCGAGGGCGAGTTCGGGGTGATCACGGACGCCGTACCCATGGCCGTCGATGCTCGCGAGGCGCTCCGCCACATCCGGCTCATCGTGCAGATCAACGATTGGTCGCTCCGGACCCTCGCGCCCATCGAGATGAAGACGGGTTTCGGGTGGGTGCAGGCGAAGCCCGCCTGCAGCGTCGCGCCGGTGGCGCTGACTCCAGACGAGCTGGGGGCGCAGTGGGAGCAGAGCCGCGTTGCGCTGCCGCTGCACGTTTGGTGGAACGGCGCGCAGTTCGGCGCGGCGAACGGGGCTGACATGCTGTTTGGCTTTGCCGATCTCGTCGCGCACGCCGCACGCTCGCGCGTGCTCTGCGCCGGCACGATCATCGGGTCGGGTACCGTATCGAATGCGAACTATCGGGAAGTGGGATCGAGCTGCATCGCCGAGCGCCGTGCCATCGAGCTCTTGGACGAGGGTGCCTCGAGAACACCCTATATGCGCTTTGGCGATCGCGTGCGGATGGCCGCGGTCGATGCGAGAGGAGAGATGCCCTTCGGAGCCATCGACCAGCGCGTGGTCGCGCTTGGGGCGGGTTGAGATGCGCACCTCGGGCTCGATCGCGCTCTGCCTGAGCGCCCTCATCGCCGGCGGATCGACGCTCGCGGTGGGAGACTCTCCGTTTCACGACCAGCCCGCCTCGCCGCGCAGCCTCCCCGCAGATAACCTGCCGCCCTTCGGCATGCTCGATGACAGCGGCCATCTCGTGCCGACTCCGCCCATGCCGGCGGGGGGGCTGCACCGCGGACCCGGCTCCCCGCCCGAGTCGACCGCGCGCGG
>DATHCO010000028.1:0-5709 GCA_035319505.1 Steroidobacteraceae bacterium
TGACTTACCGCCGAATCTCGCTTTGTCGAGCGAGCTCGCCGTCGACCGCCTGCTGCATCGACTGGGAGTGGCGGATCGTTTGCCTCGCGCAAGTGTAGATGAGGAGCACTGGTCCTCTGACGCCGTGCTTCGCATGCTTGCCCGATATGGCGTCCACGGACGCCTTGCGCGCATCGGCAAGAGCAACCTGCGACAGGTGGAACTGCCGACACTGTTGTCGCTCAAGGACGCGAACTGGCTGTTGCTCGTAGCAATGCGCAGCCGCAAGTTCATCGTGGAAGACGCCTTGGGCGTCCGGCATTCCCTTTCGCGCGAGGCGATAACCGAGGCATTCGATGGACTCGCGCTGGATCGAAATCCGCCGCTTCCGCCAGGCGCCACGATTTGGCGGCGTATCGCCCGTCTAGCCTGGGCGCATCGGCGTAGTCTCTATCCGGCCATCCTGCTCGGCCTGCTCGCGCAAGGGCTGAACCTCTTGGTCCCCCAATTAGCGCGCCTGCTCGTCGATCGCGCTTTTCCCTCCGCTTCGCTCCATCTACTGGGCGTCATCATCATGGGGATGATTCTGGTGGCGCTGTTTCAATCCTGGGGTTCCTGGCTGGCGCAACGCATCACACAGTGTTTTCACATTCGCCTCGACGCAACGCTCGAGCGCGCGCTATTCGAACACCTCATGTGCCTGCGTTTCGAGTACCTCGAAAAAAAATCCATTGGCCAGCTGATGCAGGGAGTTCAAGGCGTAGGGAAAAGTCGAGCGGCGGTCACGGGAGACGCGCTGACCGCGATGTTTGGTGGCGTCACGGCGTCCGCGTTGCTCGTATTGATGTGGCAGTTGATGGCGGGACCTACGCTGGTTGTTGCAGGGATAGGGATCGCGGCGACGACGATTGCCATTGGGATAGGGCAGCGCCAAGACAAGCTGCAACGGCGCGTGGTCAATGCTCTGATACGTGAGCGCGAATGCGCCGCAGAAATTCTCACGCGCATCGCGATACTCAAAGCATCCGGGGCCGAGCGGCGCAACGTCGAGCGATGGCAAGGGCTGCTCAAAGTTGCGCGCCTCGCGGGATTGCAGGGGGAGCGTTTGGGACTGGGATCGGAGCTCGCTGTCGGGCTGTTGGGCCAGCTCCAGCTTCAAGGACTGTGGGTTTGGGGGGGATTGCGAGTCATCGAAGGCACGCTGCAATTGGGTGAGCTGCTGGCGTTCACACTGATGGCGAGCGCATTTCACGCGGCCGTGGCAAAACTCGGGACCTTCATCGTGACTCTTCGGACGGCAGCGCCGCATTTGCGCGAGGCCGAGTCCTTGCTCAGCCAGCGTCGTTTGCCGATTGTACGGCGGGCCTCGGAACCGCAGCGGCCGGTTCCCATCCACATACGGGACTTATGGTTCCGGTACGGCGAAGGCCGGCCGTGGGTGCTCAAAGGCTTCGGTCTCGACGTCGCTCCCGGCGAGTTCCGCTTTATCAGCGGGCCATCTGGATCCGGCAAGACGACGCTGCTCAAGCTCGTTGCCAGCCTGTACGAGCCCTCGAAGGGTGACATTCGCATCGCCGGGCGCACGCCCGATCAGATGCGAGATCTTGTAATGTACCTCCCGCAATTCGTCAGGCCGTTCAATGCGAGTGTGCTCGACAACTTGCGGTTGTTTTCAGGCGGCGTGCCGATCGCTCAGCTGCTGCAAGCCGCGCAGCTCACGGGCCTCGCGAAATGGATAGATACATTGCCCATGGGATACGACACGCTGCTTGCCCACGGTGGCAGCAATTTTTCCGGCGGTCAGCGCCAGCTGATCGCGCTCACCGCTGCGCTCGCCTCGCAAAGACCGCTGTTGTTGCTCGATGAGGCATCGGCGAATCTCGATGCTCTGCGCTGGTCCGAGCTTCGGCGCAACCCGCTATTTGCCGGGAAGACCATTCTTTGCGCGAGCCACCAAGCGATCTGGCGGCGGACGATGCTGACTGAGGGGCTCCGCAGAGTCGTAAGCTCGAGGTGTCAGGGAGGGAATTGAAGCCTGCGCTCGAGCGCGACGAACTCCGGCTCCCTGCGAATCGGGTCGAGCAACCAGCGCACTTTGAGCGACACGAGGGCCTCATCGCGCCGCCGTTCCGCCGTTTGCAACCAATTCATGGCCGCCGCCGCATGCCCCCACTGTGCCTCGATTCGAGCGTACCAATACGCAGAAGCATCGCCGTCGAGGGCCTTGAGCTTCTGAAATGCCGCTTCAGCATCGGCGCGACGCCCGAGCGCATGATAAGCGAGGGCCAGACAGAACAGTCGATCATCCGCGTACAGGCCGCTGTTTTCGGGTTCACACAGCTTGAGTGCCCGCTCAGCTCCACTGCCAGCTTGGGTGTCTGACTCCCGATCGACTCGCAATTTGGGCAGCACGGCAAATTGCTCCAAGCGTATGCGGTGCTTGTCGTCCGGCAACAGCGCCCGCCGAAGCGCCGGCAAAAGTTCCTGATAGTACCAGGACCGTTGCGCGGCGACCGGGCTCGCTCACACGTTGAACCGGAAGTGCATCACGTCGCCCTCGCGCACGACGTACTCCTTGCCCTCGAGACGGAGCTTTCCCGCCTCCCTCGCCCCCGCCTCGCCTCGGTGCGCGATGAAATCCTCGTAGCTGATCACTTCGGCGCGGATGAAGCCGTGCTCGAAGTCGGTGTGGATCACACCCGCGGCCTGCGGCGCGGTGGCCCCTGCGCGCACCGTCCACGCGCGCACCTCCTTGGGACCCGCGGTGAAGTAGGTTTGCAGTCCCAAGAGCGCGTAGCCGGCGCGTATCACCCGGTTGAGACCCGGCTCTTCGAGCTTGAGCTCCCTGAGAAAGTCGGCTCGATCCGCTTCCTCGAGCTGCGCAATCTCGGCCTCGATGGCGGCGCACACGGGGACGACCAGCGCACCCTCGGCCTCGGCGATCTCGCGCACGCGATCGAGCTGCGGATTTTCCGTAAAGCCCGCCTCGTCGACGTTCGCGACGTACATGACGGGCTTCTCGGTGAGAAGATGCAGCTCCCGTAACAAGGCGCGCTCGCTCGGATCGAGCTGCATGGAGCGCACCGCCCTGCCCTTGTTCAATTGCTCGCGCACGCGCTCGGTGAGATCGCGCAGCCTCACGGCGTCCTTGTCGGCGGCCTTGGCGGCCTTGATCGCCTTTTGATGCGCGCGATCGACGCTGTCGAGATCGGCCAGAGCGAGCTCGGTGTTGATGACCTCGATGTCGTTCGCCGGATCGATCTTCCCCGCCACATGAACGATGTCGTCGTTCTCGAAACAGCGCACCACGTGCGCGACCGCGTCGACCTCGCGGATGTGCGCGAGGAACTTGTTGCCGAGCCCCTCGCCCTTCGAGGCGCCCGCAACCAGGCCCGCGATGTCCACGAACTCCACTGTCGTGGGCACGATGCGCTCGGGGCGCACGATTTCGGCGAGCTTCGCGAGGCGCGGATCGGGCACCGGGACGACACCGACATTCGGGTCGATGGTGCAAAAGGGGTAATTCTCGGCCGCGATCTGCGCGCGAGTGAGCGCATTGAAGAGCGTGGATTTGCCCACGTTGGGGAGCCCCACGATTCCGCAGCGGATCGCCATCAGGCCTTCGCTGCGCGGCTATGGAGCTTCGTCATCGCTCGCTCGGCCCCCTCCGAGATGAGCAAGGGCATGCAATCGGCGGCCGTGTTCACGGCCTCGAAGATCAAGTCCTCCTCGGCACGCGGCGCGCGCGACAAGACGTAGTCGATCACCTCGGTCTTGTTGCCCGGGTGGCCGATACCCAAGCGCAGTCGCCAGCAGCCCTCGCCGACGTGCGTGATGACGTCGCGCAACCCGTTGTGGCCGCCGTGGCCGCCGCCGTGCTTCAGGCGCATCGCTCCCACGGGCAAATCCAACTCATCGTAGGCCACCAGAATGTCGTCCGCCGCGACTTTGAAGAAGTCGCTCACCAGCCGCACCGACAAACCGCTCCTGTTCATGTAGGTCGTCGGCTTGAGCAGCACGATGTCCTGATCGCTGATGGTGACGCGCGCCGTCTCGCCGGAGAACTTACGGTAATCGCGAAACTCGACGCCGTTGCGCCGAGCGAGCAGGTCCACGAACCAGAATCCCGCGTTGTGGCGAGTGACCAGATGCTCGGGTCCCGGGTTACCGAGACCGACGATGATGCGTAACGGTAAGCCGGTCATCGTGGATACATCAACCTCAAAAAACCAAGAAGCAAAAGGGCCGCCACTCTTCGGACGGCCCTCTTGCCAAGATACGTCGAGCGCCTATTTCTTGGCGTCTTTCTTCGCCGGTTCCTTCTTCGCTTCGGTCTTGGCGGGCTCGGCCTTCTTCGCCGCATCGCCGCCCGGCGCCGCTGCGGCCGGTGCCGCGGCTCCCGTGGCCGCCGGGGCCGCCGCCCCCTCCGCGGCAGGCGCAGCCGCACCCTCGGCCGCCACTGCGGTCGGCTCCGGCTCCTCCGCACGCGGACTGTGGATCGCCACGACCGCGGCATCTTCCTTCGCGAGATCCACGAGCTGCACCCCCGGGGGCAGCTTGAGCTGCGACAAGTGAATGCTCTCGTTCAGGGACAGTCCCGAGATGTCGACCTCGATGAACTCGGGCAGATCCCTCGGCAAGCAAGAGACCTCGACCTCGGTGCGCATGCGCGAGACGAGCCCCCCCTGCGATTTCACGCCCGGGCAGATCGACTCACCCTTGAAGTGCAAGGGGATGCTGATGCGGATCTTCTCGTTCTCCTCGACCCGTTGAAAGTCGATATGCAGGATCGCGTTCTTGAAGGGGTGTCGCTGCACGTCTTTCAAGATCGCCGCTTGCGTCTCGTCGCCCACCCGAAGGTTCAGAATCGTCGAATAGAAGCGCTCGTTCTCCAGGAGCAGCGAGAGCTTCTGGTGACTCAGAGTCAACGCGCGCGCGTCCAGATGTCCGCCGTAGAGGATGGCCGGCACCTTTCCATCGCGACGCAGGCGGCGGCTCGCACCCTTGCCGTGCATCTCGCGGAACTCCGCCACGAGCTCAAAAGAGGTCTTCATGATCATCTCCAGTTACTTCGCCAACACGGCAGCCCGCACCGCGACCCGTGCGGGCACCGACCCTTCGATTTCCTCGATACCGTCACCCAATCAGTCGACGTACAGCGAGCTCACCGATTCCTCGTCGCTGATGCGCCGAATGGTTTCCGCCAGCAGGCCCGCGACCGAGAGCTGCCGGATGCGCTTGCAAGCCCTGCCCTCGTCCGAGAGCGGAATCGTGTCCGTGACCACGAGCTCGTCCAACACGGACTTCGCGATGCGCTCGATCGCCGCACCCGACAGCACCGCGTGCGTGATGTAGGCGACGACTCGCACGGCACCCTCGTCTTTCAGGGCCTGCGCCGCCTGGCAGAGCGTCCCGGCCGTATCCACCATGTCATCGATCAAGATACAGGACTTGCCCTCGACCTCACCGATGATGTTCATCACCTTCGATTCGTTCGGCCTCGGGCGGCGCTTGTCGATGATCGCGAGCTCCGCATCATCGAGGCGCTTCGCGAGCGCACGCGCCCGCACCACACCGCCCACGTCGGGCGAAACCACGATCATGTTGTCGTGCTTCTGCTTCCAGGCATCGCCCAGGAGCACGGGCGATGCGTACACGTTGTCGACCGGTATGTCGAAGAATCCTTGGATCTGATCCGCGTGCAGGTCGACGGTGAGCAGCCGATCGACT
>DATHCO010000029.1:0-2067 GCA_035319505.1 Steroidobacteraceae bacterium
CTTTCGGGCCATCTCGGTGATGCCGACCAATCTTTACGGCCCGGGCGATAACTTCGATCCGCGCGGCTCGCACGTCTTGCCGGGGCTGCTGCGGCGGATTCATGAGGCGAAGCTGCGCGGGGACCCCGTCGTCACCGTGTGGGGAACCGGCGCGCCGCGCCGCGAGTTTCTACATGTCGACGATCTGGCCGATGCGCTGCTGTACCTTTTACACGAATACGACGAGGAGCCTATCGTGAACATCGGCTGGGGCGAGGACATCACGATTCGAGAGCTCGCCGAGCTCATACTGTCGGTGATCGGCTACAGAGGCCGACTCGACTTCGATGCGACCAAGCCCGACGGCACTCCGCGCAAGCTTCTCGACGTCAGTCGTTTGACGCGGCTCGGCTGGCGCCCGAAAATCTCGCTGAAAGAAGGCATCGAGCGAACCTATGCGTGGTACCGGGAACATGTGGGTGAGGCGCGGCTCTAGAGCCAAAGCTCCGGAGGAGCGTTCCAGTCAACCGCAGGAGTTGCCCCGCGTTAGCTTGGATTAACACAAAGTAAAACATGTTGGCGGAGAAAGTTTTGTACACTAGCGTCGAGGGAGCGGGAATTTCGCAGGTCGCCCACAGCTTCGGAGTGACGCAACGACGCGCAGCATGCGGGCGTCACGGAGGTTCGCGTTGACGGCGAAGAACGTGCGCGCTGACAACGACTATTTGCGTCGTACGGTCGAATTGCCTCGACCGACCAAACGGATCGTCGCCCTGTGTGCGGACGCCCTCATGATACCGCTCGCGCTGTGGGCCGCGATCAGCCTGAAGGCTGGGCACGCGTTCCTGAATCCGAGCGACTGGCCCGCCTATCTCGCGGTCCTCGTGATCAGCCTCCCCATCTTCGTCAGGCTGGGGCTCTACCGCGCCGTCATCCGCTACCTGGGCCACAAGGCGGTCTTTGCCGTTGCCTTTGCCGTCGCGCTGAGCGGGCTGTTGCTGGGATTGCTCGGCTTAGGCGCGGGTCTGCCGGCGCTCTCCTGGAGCACGGTCACGATCTATTCGTGCTTCGTGCTCTTGTATGTCGCGGGCTCGCGCTTCGTCGTGCGCTACTACTTGCTGACCCGCTACGTCCAGCCCACCGAGGCTCGCGTGGCCATCTACGGCGCCGGTGAAGCCGGAGCGCGCTTGTCGAACGTATTGTCGACCACGCGAGCCTTCGACCCCGTGGTGTTCATCGACGACAACTGGAACTTGCACGGCCGAATGGTGAACGGCATCAAGGTCTTCCCCCCCGAGCAGCTGCCGGCGCTCATCAAGAGCCGCAATATCGACCGGATCCTCCTCGCGCTGCCCTCGCTCACCCGGCGGCGGCGGCGCGAGATCCTGAGCCTGCTCGAGCCCCTGGGCGTGCACGTGCAGACGGTCCCCGACATCGAGCAGCTCGTGACCGGCAATGCCAATGTGGGGGACATCCGCGAGGTCGACGTCGGTGACCTCCTCGGACGGGATTCCGTGCCGCCGAAACCCGCGCTATTCGAGGCGTGTATCCGCGACCAGGTGGTCATGGTCACCGGGGCGGGCGGCTCCATCGGCGCGGAGCTCTGCCGTCAGATCATCGGCTTGAGTCCCAAGCGGCTGGTGCTGTTCGAGATGTCGGAGCTCGCCCTCTACAACATCGAGCGCGAATTGCGCACCGTCATCGAGCAGAACTCGCTCGCGGTGGAGCTCGTGGGGCTCATCGGCAACGGTCACCACAAGCAGCGCATGCACGAGATCTTCCTCGCCTACCGCGTGCAGACCGTCTATCACGCGGCGGCGTACAAGCACGTGCCCATCGTCGAGCAAAACGTGATCGAGGGCATCTACAACAACGTGATTGCGACCTGGTACACGGCCGAGGCTGCGCACGAGACCGAGGTTGAGACCTTCGTGCTGGTCTCGACCGACAAGGCGGTGAACCCGACGAACGTCATGGGGGCCACCAAGCGGTTCGCAGAGATGGTGCTGCAAGGGCTGCACCATCGGGGGACGAAGACGCGCTTTTGCATGGTGCGGTTCGGCAATGTCCTGGCCTCCTCCGGCTCGG
>DATHCO010000030.1:0-41705 GCA_035319505.1 Steroidobacteraceae bacterium
GCCGGCGGACACCACTTGCTCCATGAGCTCGACCAGCTCGTGTGCGACCTTGGGATCCAAGACTTGCTCGCCGGGCACAGCGGCGCCGCGCGGCAGCCCGCCGAGGCGTTCGAAGGAGATCGGCCGCTTGATGCCGCCCGCGCCGATCGTCGCATAGGCATGCGCCAGTTGCAGCGGCGTCACCGACAAGCCGTACCCGTGAGACAAGGTGGCGATGCCGATGGGTCGCCAGTGCGAGTAGTTGCTGAGCATCCCGGCCGATTCGCCGGGATATTCACTGCCCGTGACTTGGCCGAACCCCAGGCTCGTGAGCGTCCTCCAGATCTCTTCGGGCTTGAGCGAGAGCGCGACCTTCGCGGTGCCGACGTTGCTCGATTTCGCGAGAATGGTCGCCAGATCGATCACGCCGAGATTGGTCTCGTCCTCGACCGGCTTGTTACCCACCATGAAAAAGCCCGGCGAGGTGTCCACCACGCTGTCCGGGCGGTACTGGCCCGAAGCGAGGGCGGCGGCGATGATGAACGGCTTGATGGAGGAGCCGGGCTCGAAGATGTCGGTGGCTGCGCGATTGCGATACAAGCCCGCCTTGAGCTGCTCGCGATCATTCGGGTTATAGGAGGGCTGGTTCACCATGGCCAGAACCTCGCCCGTGTCGACGTCGACGACGATCACCGAGCCCGCGCGCGCGCGGTAATCCTGCATCGCAGCTTTCAGTTCCCGGTACGCGAGGTATTGGATCCGAAGATCGATGCTGGTGAACAAGTCACGGCCGGGCCGCGGCGCGCGAATGCTCTCCACGTTCTCGACGTAGCGGCCGTACAGATCCTGGATGACGCGCTTCGAGCCGTCCTCCCCGTTCAGGAACTCGTCGTAGCCGAGCTCGAGCCCCTCCTGGCCTTGATCGTCGATCGTCGTGAAGCCCACCACGTGGGCGGCCACCTCGCCCGCCGGGTAGTAGCGGCGGTATTCCCTCAAGAGGTACACGCCGGGGATTCCCAATGCCTTGATGCGCGCGGCCTGATCCGGCGGCATGTGCCGCTCGAGATAGAGAAACTCGCGGTCCAGATTGCTGGTGATGCGCCTCGCCAGAAGTTGCTGGTCCTGCTTCAGGGCCTTCGCGAGCTTCGGCAACTGATCGATGTTGTCGTTGAGCTCCGGCGGGTTCACCCACACGCTGTCGACCGGCGTCGAGATGGCGAGGGGCTCTCCCGAGCGGTCCGTGATCGCCCCGCGATGCGCCGCGATCTTGACGACGCGCATCGAGCGCACGTCACCCTGCCGCGCGAGAAATCCATGATCGATGAGCTGCAGCTCCACCGCGCGCGCGGCGAGCCCGGCGGCGCCGAGCACCACGAGACCCAGCACCAAAAGAGATCGCCAGCGATGGCTCCCGGATTGGGCGCCCGCTTCGCCCGAGCGCAGCTTCACGGCCGCACGATCCGCACGTCGCGCGTTTGCGGCAGGCTCATCGAGAGCTTCGCGTTCGCGACGCGCTCGACGAACGCATGCGATGACCAGTAACTCTGCTCGAGCTCGAGACGGCCCCATTCCATTTCGAGCGCATCGCGCTGCGCGTCGAGCTTCTCCAGGCGCACGAACATGTCGCGGGCCTTGTGCCGTGCGTAGATCACCTGCACCGCGGAGGCGAGCACGGCGAGCCACAGCAGCGGGAGAGCGAGCGACAGGAGCTTCGCAGTTCTCATGCGGCGATTCCTTGGGTCAGACGCTCGGCGACGCGCAGGCGGGCGCTGCGCGAGCGCGGATTCTCGGCGATCTCTTCGGGAGCGGGCTCGATCGCTTTACCGACCAGCTTGAGCGTCGGGCGCGCACGCGCCGGTATGTGGGGCAATCCCGCGTACATTGGATCGACCTGCGAGTGGCGGCGCATGAATTGCTTCACCATGCGATCCTCGAGCGAATGGAAGCTGATGACGGCGAGCCGGCCGTGCGGCGCGAGCCGCTCGAGGGCGGCATCGAGCCCCTGCTCGAGCTCCTCGAGCTCGCTGTTCACGTAGATGCGCAGCGCCTGAAACACCCGCGTCGCGGGATGCTTGTGGCGCTCGCGCCCGCGCGCCACCCGCGCCACCAGTTCGGCGAGCTCGAGCGTGCGCTCGAACGCCCGCGACTTGCGGTCCGCGACGATCGCACGCGCAATGCGTGCCGCCGAGCGCTCCTCGCCGAGCTCGCGAAAGATGCGCGTGAGCTCGGCCTCGGATGCGCGGTTGACCACGTCGGCGGCGCTCGCTCCCTCGCCCTGGCTCATGCGCATGTCGAGCGGTCCGTCCTGCATGAAGCTGAAGCCCCGCTCGGCATCGTCGAGCTGCGGGGAGGAGACGCCGAGATCGAACAGGATGCCGTCGAATTTGAGGCCGGGCTCGAGCGCATCGGCACACGCCGCGAGCGCGGAGAATCGCGCATGAAATATCGATACGCGCGCGTCGTCGGCGAAGCGCTTCCTCGCTTGAGCGACGGCGGCCGAATCGCGATCGAGACACAGCAATCGACCGTCTGCGTTGAGCTTTTCCAAGATAGCCCCTGCGTGCCCGCCTCGCCCAAACGTGGCATCCAAGTAGGTGCCGCTCGCCTGTACATTCAACGCCGCCAGTACCTCAGGCCTGAGTACTGCCGTGTGGCTCAAAGCGAGAGCGTCTCGAGCTCGGTCGGCAAATCGGTGCCCGCGTCCTCGCCGGATAGCCACTCGTCGCGCCGCTCGTTCCACCGCACCTCGTCCCAAAGCTCGAAGTGCAAGCCCTGGCCGATCAGCATCGCGTCGCGGCTCAGCTTCCCGAACTCGCGCAAGTTCGCAGGCAAGAGCACGCGACCGTGCCCGTCGAGCTCGAGATCCGTGGCATGTCCCACCATCAATCGCTGCAGTCGCCGAGCCTGCGGGTTCAGGCTCGGGAGCCGCATCAATTTGCGCTCGATCTCTTCCCAGTCAGGCAAGGGGTAGATGAGCAGGCACTGGTCCCGGTCCACGGTGATGACCAGCTTGCCTCCGCAGCGTTCATGCAACCGCTCTCGGTACCGGGTGGGCATCACCATCCGGCCTTTGACATCGAGAGTGAGTTTATTGGCGCCCCGGAACATCCTCGGATGGGCCTCGAGACCCATTTTCTCCCACTTTTTCCCACTGGGCTCCACTATAGGGAGCAGTGCGTCGGACTGTCAACGCCTTAAGTTAAAAAAAACATCGCGGCAACAGTGACTTAGATCACATTTATGGAGGAACGGCGGCGACTGGCGGAATGAACCGTTCGGAATCAAATTGTTATAGAGTTTTCTTCAACTCAAAAAAGAGTCGGCCATAAGCCGGGTTCTGTCGTGGACAGTCATTCCTCTGCGATGCGCGTCGCCGCGCACCTCTAGCGACCTACCCGGAAGCCATGTGGGCCACATGTCGCGGCACGAGCCGCTCGCTTCCCTATTTGGTCTTGCTCCAGGTGGGGTTTGCCGTGCCGCTCGCGTTGCCGCGAGCGCGGTGCGCTCTTACCGCACCATTTCACCCTTGCCGGAGCCGCTCGCGCGGCTCTTGGGCGGTATCTTTCTGTTGCACTTTCCGTGGACTCGCGTCCCCCAGGCGTTACCTGGCACCCGGCCCTGTGGAGCCCGGACTTTCCTCCGCTCCTGGCTCGCTTGCGCGAGCTCGGGCGGCGACTGCCTGGCCGACTCTAGGAGGAACCATACGCCTGTTTGAGCTCGAGCGCTCTCTTGTAGGCCTCGTTCTCGCGCACCTCGGCGATTTGGGCCGCCAGATGCGCAGCCTGCGTGAGGGTCAACTCCTTGAGGAGCGGCCTCAGCACCCGATCCAGGGTGCCGCCGCGGCCATCCGCGCCAGCGCGCTCCTCGGGCGCCGCCCCCGCGACAATGAGCACGATCTCGCCGCGCGAGAGCTCTTGCGCGCTCGCGGCACGCTCGGCCAATTGCGCGAGCGTACCGCGATAGAGCGTCTCGTGGAGCTTGGTGATCTCGCGCGCGATGGCCGCCGAGCGCTCGCCGCCCAGGTGCTTGGCACAATCTGCGAGCATCTCGCGTAGGCGGTGCGGCGACTCGTAGAAGACCAGCGTGCGCGACTCGCGCTCGAGCTCGGCGAGACGCGCGCGCCGAGCGGCCGCGCGTGCCGGCAAGAATCCTTCGAAGCAGAACCGTTCCGCCGGCAGCCCTGCGATCGACAGCGCGGCGATGAGTGCGCAGGGACCGGGAATCGCCACCGCCTCGATGCCGGCGGCGAGGCAGTCACGCACGAGATGGAATCCGGGATCGCTGATGCCGGGCGTGCCGGCATCGCTCACCAGTGCGACGTCCTCCCCGCCCTTCAGGCGCGACAGCAATTCGGTCGTGCGCCGGCGCTCGTTATGCTCGTGCAGCGACACGAGCGGCGTCGAGATGCCGAAGTGGCGCAAGAGCGCGCCCGTGTGTCGCGTGTCTTCGGCGGCGATCCAGGCGCATGCCTCGAGCGTCGCGCGCGCCCGCGCGCTCAGGTCGCCGAGATTGCCGATCGGCGTCGCCACCACGTATAGCCGACCCGGAGCGGTGTTTGTCACTATACTTAGCCTATGGCAGTGACCTCGCGACGTCCACGGCTCCCTCTCGTGGCGGCATTCGCGGCCGCGCTCGTCGCGGCCGGCTGCAGCCTCTTGAAGCCGCAACCCATCGAAGTGAGCAATCAGGAGCGCGCTCAGCGTCTCGCCGCCGAAGGCAGGCACGCCGAGTCGGCCCGTACCTACGCGGATCTCGCGGGACAGTTCCCGCAAAGTCGCGACAACTATGAGTTGCTGAGCGCCGAGCAGTGGGTGCTCGCGGGCGATGTGGGTCAAGCCAAGCAAGCGATGGCGCAGGTCTCGCCCGAGGCGCGCACCACGATGCCCGCCTCGCGGGCGCTGGTCGCCGCCGAGATCGCGCTCGCCGAGAAGGATGGCAGCAGCGCAATTCGCGAATTGGACACGATTCCCGTTCCCACGCAGGGCGACCTGGCACAGAACTACTGGGTGGTGCGCGGCCGGGCGGCGTTCCTCACCGCGCACCCGGTGGAAGGCACGCGCGCCTTCGTGCAGCGCGAGCGCTATCTCGCGGACCCGGCGGCCCTCAAGGCGAGCCGCGAGGAGCTTTTTGGCCTCATCCGCGAGGCGGCGGAGCGGGGAGCCTCGCTCAAGGCGCCGCCCTCGACCGATGCGGTGGTCGCGGGTTGGCTCGCGCTCGGACCGGTGGCCGTCGAGATGGCGCGCAATCCGATGCACGCCGCCGCCGCGCTTGCGAGCTGGCAGCGCGCGTTCCCGCAGCATCCGGCGAACGAGAGTGTCCTTGCGCTCGCCCAGAGCCAGATCGCCGTCGCTGCCGCCTTTCCCGACCAGATTGCGCTGCTCCTGCCGCTGTCGGGTCGCGCCGAGCCGGCGGGAGTGGCCGTGCGCGACGGCTTCGTTGCCGCCTACCTGGAACAGGACCCTGCCTCTCGGCCGCGGCTCAAGATTTACGACGTCGCGACGCAGAGCGTCGCGCTCGCGTATCGCCAGGCCGTCGATGAGGGGGCCGACTTCGTCGTGGGACCGCTCACGAAGGAGGACGTGGCGGCGGTGGTCCCGATCTCGAACGGCCGTACGCCGGAGCTCGCCCTCAATTTCCTCGCCGATTCTGCGACCGTGGCGCGCAATTTCTATCAGTTCGCCTTGTGGCCGGAGGATGAGGCGAGGAGCGTCGCCCGAAGGCTGGTGGCCGAGGGGAAGCTGCGGGGCGTCGCCATCGTCGCCGACGGGGAATGGGGCAATCGCGTGCTGGCTGCGTTCACCGAGGAGCTGACCCAGCACGGCGGGGCGCTGCTCGATGGGGGCCGCTACGATGCCGCGCGCGCCGACTTCTCGGACATCATCAAGCAGATATTTCAGTTGCACATCGTCAAGGGCGAGCCCGTGACCCATCGCAGCGATGTCGATTTCGTTTTCATCGCCGGGAGTCCCGCGGCTGCGCGACTGATCGTGCCGCAACTCAAGTTCAATTACGCGGGCGACGTGCCCGTCTACTCCACCTCCGACGGCTTCGAGCCGGACCCGAGCGCCAATGCCGATCTCGACGGCCTGATCTTCCCCGACATGCCGTGGATGGTGTCTCAGGATCCGGTGACCGCGCAGATTCGCGACGGCGTGCGCGCCGCGTGGCCTGCCCGAACCGCGCGGCGCGACCGCCTGTACGCCTTCGGCTTCGATGCGTATCGCCTGGTGCCGGCGCTGCGCTCCAAGTCGCTCTCGCCGGCCGGCAACATCTCCGGTGTTACCGGAAAGCTGTTTCTCGACGATCGCAACCGGGTCCACCGCGAGCTCAGCTGGGCGCAGATCAAGAACGGCGTGCCCTTCCCGCTCTAGCCTCGATTACTCATGCAGGACAACTTCTTTATCCCCGGGCGCCGGCTCCTCGTGATATGTATCGTTCTTCATGAATAATTCGCTCTAGGCTCCAGGCGTATCTGCGCAAACCGGGAGGATTCGCCGGGCGACGGCGGCGCGCTCGCGCGGCATGCTGCGCCGATGAGCCTCTCTCAGCGCTTACGCGGCCTTCGCGCCGAGGAGATCGCGGCCGATCATCTCGCCTCGTGCGGGCTCACGGTCCTCGCGCGCAACCTGCGCTGCAAGGCAGGCGAGATCGACCTCCTCGGCCGGGACGGCGAGGTTCTCGTGGTGGTCGAGGTGCGCCAGCGCGCACGGCGCGATTTCGGCGGGTCCCTCGGCTCGGTGAGCCGGGCCAAGCGGCGCAAGATCATCCGCGCCGCGCGCTTCCTGCTCAACGTGCGGCGGGAATGGCGCGCTTACCGGTGGCGGTTCGACGTCGTCGGCATCGAGGGCTTGCCGGACGGAGCGCACGAGATCGCGTGGATCAAGGACGCGTTTCGCGCTACTTGACGACCTGAAGCTTCGGGCGTTTCGGGCTCGGCGCGCCGCTCCCGGCGCTCGGCACGGCAGGAGCGGCCGGCGGTGTGGGATCGGGATCGGCGTCGCCCTCCGGGAAAATCATCCCCTGGCCGGTCTCGCGCGCGTAAATTCCCAAAATCGCGCGCACCGGCACTTGCACGGCGTATGAGGTTCCGCTGAAGCGCGCCTGGAAGCTCACGACGTCGTTGCCGAGCTTGAGCGCCTGCGTGGCCGAGAAGCTCACGTTCAGCACGATCTTGCCGTCTTTTACGTACTGGCGCGGCACCATCACGCCCTCCGCGGAGGCGTCGACGACGATGTGCGGCGTCTCGCCCGAGTCGGTGATCCACTCGTGCAGCGCCCGTAGCAGATAAGGTCGGCGCGGCTTCAATGGCGCATCTCGCGCTCGACCATCGAGAGGGAGGCGCGAAACGTCGGGCGCGCAAAGATCGAGTTCATGTACTTGACGATGGGCTGCGCCTGCGGCGGCAGGTCGATTCCGTAATGCGGCAGGCGCCACAGGATCGGCGCGATGCTCGCATCCACGAGCGAGAACTCGTCGCTCAGGAAGAACGGCTTCGCCTTGAAGACCTCCGCGCTCGCGCAAATGGCCTCGCACAGCACCTTGCGGCTGTGAGCGGCCGTCTTGCTCTCGCGGTCCTGCTCGATGTCATGCGCGAGACCGTACCAGTCGCGCTCGACGCGATACAGAGCCACGCGAAACTGCGCCCGTGTCACCGGATCGATCGGCATCAGCGGCGGGTGCGGGAAGCGCTCATCCAGGTACTCCATGATCACACGCGAGTCGTACAGCACCAGATCCCGATCGACGAGCGTCGGGACGCTGTGATACGGATTCAGGTCGAGCAAGTCCTCGGGAAGCCGCTGCGGATCGACGTTCACCAGCTCGATCGCTATCCCCTTCTCGGCGAGTACGAGCCGGGTCCGGTGGCTCCACAGGTCAGCCGGCGCCGAAAACAGGGTCATCACCGAGCGACGTGCCACGAACGCGATCTCCTAGGAGCATGGAACGGGAGGTCCGGCTCGCGGGTCAGTGGACGTCCTTCCAGTATTCCTTTTTCAGCAAGTAGGTCAACACGAGTCCCACCAGCAGAAACAGCACCACGAAAACGCCCATCGACTGACGCTTCGCCTTGATGGGCTCGCCGGCATAATCCAAGAAGTTGGCGATGTCCCGCGCGAACACATCATACTCTTGCGGCGACAAACTGCCCGGGGTCAGTGCCTCGACGCCCGCGAGCACCATGCGGGCGCTGCCGTCCGGGTCCGGCTCGTTCTTGTACACCGGCCTCTGCAGCCCCTGCAGCTCCCAAAGCACGTCCGGCATCGCGGCGCTCGGAAGGTACAGGTTGTTCACGCCCCAGGGGCGCGTCGAGTCGAGGTAGAACCCCTTCAGAAACGAGTAGATGTAATCGGGGCCGCGCTCGCGCGCGATGAGCGAGAGGTCCGGCGGCGGCTTGCCGAACCACTCCGCCGCATCCCTCGGCAGGGAGCTCACGATGCTATCGAAGGGATTGTCCGAGGTGAACATCAAGCTCGAGCTGAGAGCGGATGGGGGGATGTGCAGGTCCTCTCCGATGCGGTTATAGCGCAGGTACATGAGCGAATGGCATCCGGAGCAATAGCTCATGAAGTCGCGCGCACCCCGCTTGAGGGACTCCGTGTCTTTGATGTCGGTCCGGGCGTGCTGTAGCTCGATCTCGCTCTCCTGGGCCACGCTCGGGCCCGCGGCGAGCACAACGGCCGCGACCAGGAGCCAGCGCTTGGGATCAAACATGGCCTGTGACCCTCTCAGGCACCGGCTTCACCCGATCGAGCCTCGTGTACCAGGGCATCAGCACGAAGAACGCGAAGTACAGTGTCGTGCAGACCTTGGCCAGGGTCGGGTAAATGCCCGAGGGAGGCTTCAGGCCGCACACCGCCAGGATGATGAAGGACACCACGAAAATCGTCAGCATGAGCTTGTAGATCGGGCCGCGATAGCGGATCGAGGCGACCGGAGAGCGGTCGAGCCAGGGCACGAAGAACAGCACCAGGACGGCAGAGGCGAGCACCAGCACGCCCCACACCTGCGTGCCCCAGAAGGAGGGGACCGCCCGCAGCATCGCGTAGAACGGCGTGAAATACCACACCGGCGCGATGTGCGGCGGGGTCTGCAGCGGGTTCGCCGGGCTGAAGTTCGGCGATTCCAAGAACAGGCCGCCGAAGGTGGGCGCGAAAAAGATGACCGCGCAGAACAGCACCAGGAAGCCCATGACCCCCATCAGATCCTTCACCGTGTAATAGGGATGGAAGGGAATGCCGTCGAGCGGATGGCCCTCCTTGTCCTTGTGCTTCTTGATCTCGATCCCGTCGGGATTGTTCGAGCCCACCTCGTGCAGCGCCATGAGATGCGCGATCACGAGAAATACGAGCGCGAGCGGCATCGCCGCCACGTGCAGCGCGAACAATCGGTTGAGGGTCGCATCCGCGATGACGTAATCGCCGCGAATCCACTCCACCAGCGCGCCGCCGATCACCGGCAGGCTCCCGAACAGCGACACGATCACCTGCGCGCCCCAGTAGCTCATGTTGCCCCACGGCAGCACGTAGCCCATGAAGCCCTCGGCCATGAGCGCCACGAAGATCAGGCAGCCGAAGATCCACAGGAGCTCCCGCGGCTTGCGGTGCGAGCCGTAGAGGAGCGAGCGGAACATGTGCAGGTACACGACGATGAAGAACGCCGACGCTCCGGTCGAATGGAGGTAGCGAAGCAACCATCCCCAGCTCACATCGCGCATGATGAATTCGATCGAGGCGAAAGCCTCCTCGGCGGAGGGCTTGTAGTGCATCGTGAGGAAGATGCCGGTGACCAGCTGGTTCGCGAGCACGAAGAGCGCGAGCGAACCGAAGTAGTACCACCAGTTGAAATTCTTCGGCGCGTAGTACTCCGCGACCTGGGTCTTCCACAACAAGGTCAGGGGAAAGCGCTGATCGATCCACGCGAGCAGGCCAGTGCTCTTGTCGGCGGACTCGGGTGCTGCGGCCATCACGGAACCTCGCGAATCAGGCGCTGTTGGGTGCTTCGTCTTCGCCGATCACGAGGCGCGTCTCGCTCGCGAAGGTGTAGGAAGGCACCTCGAGATTCTTCGGCGCCGGCATGGCCTTGAACACCCGCCCGGAGATGTCGAATTTCGATCCGTGACAGGGACAGTAAAATCCACCCGGCCAATTCTGCCCGAGGTTGCTCCCCTCGACCTGAAAGGCATTGTTCGGCTCGAAGGCGCCGAGCGGTGAGCAGCCGAGATGCGTGCATACCGCCAGGCCCACCCAGTACTCGGGGTTGCGCGCGCGTTGAGCGCCGGACCTCTTGATGTAATCGGGCTGCTCCGAGTTCTCCGACTTCGGATCGGCGAGCAGCTGGTCGTGCTTGCCCAGGTCGGCGACGATGGCCTTGCTTCGCCGCACGACGAAGACCGGTTGACCGCGGTAGACGACCTTCAGCATCTGGCCTTCCTCGAGTTTCGAGACGTCCACGGTGACGGGCGCGCCGAGAGCCTTCGCGCGCTCGCTCGGCTCCCACGAGGCGATGAAGGGCACCGCGGCGAACACCACGCCCACGGCCCCGAAGGCGACGCTCGCCCCGGTGAGCAAGCGGCGGCGGCTGTGGTCGACTTGGGTCTCGAGGGCAATCGCCGCCCCGCCCGCCGCCCCCGGACCGCCCAGGTGGCCGCGGTCAACCTGATCGCCGCTCATTCGTTTCTTCGAAGGACGCCGCCGCGGATCTCGCTCGGCAATTGTTGACAAATCTTCACGCGGTGCCCTGTGGCCATAGGTTTCCCTGAGAATATCGCGGGCGCATTATACACAGAACGAGGAGTCTCTTAGCGCAAGGAGAGTCGTTTGCACAACGTGCGCAACATCGTGAGTTTTCTGCTGAGAGCGGTCGTCGTCGGCCTGGCCGCCGCGTTCTTGATCGTCTGGTGGAAGCCCACGCTGCTGGGTGCCGCGGCGACGGCGCCTGCGCAACGTGCGCAGCCCCTGCCGCCTCGCACCGTGGTGATGCAGAGCTTCGCCGATTCGGTGGCCCGCGCGGCCCCGGCGGTGGTGAACATCTATGCGGCGCGGGTCGTCACGGAGCGGCGCCAGAGCGCTCCGCTCGATCAGCTATTCGGCGATTACTTGCCGAGCTATCGGCAGCGCGTCGAGCGCAGCTTGGGCTCGGGCGTCATCGTGGATGCGAAGGGCACCATCGTCACCAATCAGCACGTGATCGCCGGCGCCCAATCGATTCGAGTGCAGCTCGCCGACGGACGCATTGCCGAGGCCGCCATTGTCGGCCAGGATCCGGATACCGATCTTGCCGTCCTCGCGCTCTCCATCGGCCGCTTGCCGACCATGCCCATGGGCCGCTCCGATACGCTGCGCGTGGGCGACATCGTGCTCGCCATCGGTAATCCCTACGGCCTGAGTCAGACGGTCACTCAAGGCATCGTGAGCGCGACCGGGCGCGGCCAGCTCGGGCTCGCTACGTTCGAGAATTTCATTCAGACCGATGCCGCCATTAACCTGGGCAACTCCGGCGGTGCGCTCATCGATGTGCACGGCGACTTGATCGGCATCAACACCGCGGTGCTCAACCGAGCATACGGGGGATCCGAAGGCATCGGCTTTGCGATTCCCGTCAATCTCGTGCGCGGCGTCACGGAGCAGATCCTCGCGAAGGGGCACGTGGTGCGCGGCTGGCTGGGTTTCGTGCCGCAAGATCTCACTCCCGAGCAAACCGCGCAGCTCGGCATTGCGAACGGCGCGGGCGGCGGGGTCACCGTCGTGAACATCCTGGTGAAGAGTCCGGCGTTCGAGGCGGGCGTGAGGCCGGGAGATCTCATCACCGGTCTCGACGGCGAGCCCGTGCAGAGCTCGCAGGATCTGGTGAGCAAGCTCGCCGCCTTGAAGCCGGGCACCGAGGTCGAGCTCGCCGGGCGTCACGGAAGCGACGCCTACCTCGTCAAGCTCGCCGTGATCGAGCGTCCCACCCGCCTCGCCCGAGAGTAGCGCTCAGGCCGGCATGCGGCGAATACGGGCGCCGAGTTGCTGTAGTTTCTCCTCGATGGCCTCGTAGCCGCGGTCGATGTGATAAATGCGCTCGACCTCGGTTCGCCCGTCGGCGATCAGCCCGGCGAGGACGAGGCTCGCCGAGGCCCGCAGATCCGTGGCCATCACCGGTGCGGCCGTGAGACGCTCCACTCCCTTGATGATGGCGGTGTTGCCCTCGAGACGGATCTCGGCGCCCATGCGCCGCATCTCCAGCATGTGCATGAAGCGATTCTCGAATACCGTCTCGATGATCGTGCCGACGCCCTTGGCCACGGTATTGAGCGCGGCGAACTGCGCCTGCATGTCGGTGGGAAAAGCCGGATAGGGAGCAGTGCGAATGTCCACCGCCGCCGGGCGCCGCCCGCGCATGTCGACTTCCACCCAGGAGTCGCCGACTGCCACCTTGGCCCCCGCTTCCTGAAGCTTGATGATGACGGCATCGAGGTGCTCGGGCCGCGCGCTCTTCACTCTGACGTGGCCGCCGGTGATCGCACCGGCAACCAGATAGGTGCCGCTCTCGATCCGGTCGGGCAGCACCTCGTAGGAGGTGCCGCGCAGCTGCCGTACCCCCTCGATGACGATCTTGTCGGTGCCGGCGCCCGTGATCTTCGCCCCCATGGCGCAGAGGAAGTTCGCAAGGTCCACCACTTCCGGCTCGCGCGCGGCGTTCTCGAGCACCGTCTCGCCTTCTGCGAGCGCCGCCGCCATCATGAGATTCTCCGTGCCGGTGACGGTGACGGTCTCGAGCACGAGGCGCGTTCCCTTGAGCCGCTGAGCGCGCGCCTTGATGTAGCCGTTCTCGATGTGAATGTCCGCCCCCATCGCCTGCAGGCCCGCGACGTGAATGTTGACCGGCCTTGCCCCGATCGCGCAGCCGCCGGGAAGCGATACATCCGCGGATCCGAAACGCGCGAGCAACGGCCCGAGCACGAGGATCGACGCGCGCATGGTCTTGACCAGCTGATAGGGGGCGAAGTACTCGCGAATGGTCGAGGCATCCACTTCGATGCGCATCTTCTCGTCGATGGTCACCGAGACTCCCATGCGCCCGAGCAACTCGATCATGGTGGTGACATCTTGCAGGTGAGGCACGTTCGACACCGTCACCGCCCCGTCCGCCAGCAGGCACGCGGCGAGGATGGGCAGAGTGGCGTTCTTCGCGCCGGAAATGCGGATTTCGCCCTCGAGAGGCATTCCGCCCTGAATCTGCAGCTTATCCACGGACCTGGCTCGCATATTCTTCCGGCGTGAGCGCCTTGAGGGCGAGAGCGTGAATCTCGTTGCCCATTGCGGGCCCGAGCGTCGCGTAGACGAGCTGATGTCGCTGCAGGGCGCGCAGGCCCGCAAACCGCTCCGCGATGACTACGGCGTCGAAATGCACGTTATCCGGACTCGTGACTGAGGCGCGGCTCCCCGCCAACCCCCGTTCAATGAGCTCTGCTACCTCAAGTGGACTCATGCGCTCTCCTCAAGTTGTATCATTCATGCATGGACATTGACTACACGGACGAGGGCCTCATCGACCTCGGCCGTCAGGCCCTCGCCGTCGAGATCGACGGTCTCAAGGCGCAGCTGCCCCGCTTAGGAAGGGAGTTTGCACGCGCCTGCAGGATTTGTCTCAGCTGCCGAGGGCGAATCGTCGTGACCGGCATGGGCAAATCGGGCCACATCGGCCACAAGATCGCAGCCACCCTGGCGAGCACCGGAACGCCCGCTTTCTTCTTGCATCCGGGCGAGGCGAGCCACGGCGACGTCGGCATGATCACGCGCGAGGATGCGGTGCTCGCCCTGTCCAACTCCGGGGAAACCGACGAGATCCTGACCATCGTACCCGCGATCAAGCGTCTGGGCGTGCCTTTCATCGCCTTCACGGGCAACCCCAATTCGGCCCTCGCGCGCATCGCCACCGTCCATCTGGACATCGGCGTCCCGGCCGAGGCCTGTCCTCTGAACCTCGCGCCCACCGCGAGCACCACGGCGGCCCTGGCGGTGGGCGATGCGCTTGCCGTCGCGCTCTTGAAGGCTCGCGGCTTCACCGAGGAGGATTTCGCGCGCTCCCATCCCGCCGGCACCCTCGGCCGGCGCTTGCTGCTGCACGTCAGGGAGGTGATGCGCACCGGCGACGCCGTGCCGAAGGTGCCGCCTTCCATGCCTCTTGCGGACGGATTGATGGAAGTGACGCGCAAGGGCCTCGGCATGACGGCCATCGTGGATGAGGCGGACCGGGTGCTCGGCGTGTTCACCGACGGCGATCTGCGCCGCGCGCTCGATCGCGCGGCGGATCTGCATCGTACGCGTATGGATGAGGTCATGACGCGCCAGGCGAAACGCGTGAGCCCCTCGACGCTGGCCGCCGAGGCGGTCCTCACTATGGAAACTCACCGCATCACCTCTCTCATCGTCGTCGACGAGAATGATGTGCTCGTGGGTGCTCTCAACGTCCACGATTTGATGCGTGCCGGTGTCGTTTGAGCCCGCGCCGCGCCACCCCGCTCGGCAAGATCGAGCTGCTGATGCTGGACATCGACGGAGTGCTCACCGACGGGAGATTGTATTTCTCCGCCCGTGGCGAGGAGCTGAAGGCTTTCCACGTGCGCGACGGTCACGGCCTGAAGCTCCTGATGGGGAGCGGCGTCGCCGTTGCGGCCGCGAGCGGCCGCCGCTCGGCCGCAGTGACCGCACGCATGCGCGAGCTCAAGGTGCCTCATGTCCTGCAGGGATGTGGCGACAAGCTTCGAGCGCTCGAGCGGTTCACCGAGCGGCTGGGTGTCCACCCGCTCGCCTGCGCCTGCCTCGTGGACGACACGCCGGATCTTCCGCTCATGGCCGCGGTCGGCTTTGCCGCGGCCGTTGCCGATGCGCATCCGCTGGTGCTCGCAGCGGCGCACTGGGTGAGCACATCGCGCGGGGGGCGCGGTGCAGTGCGCGAGCTCTGCGACGCGATACTGCGCGCACGGGTGCCGCGGGAGCGCCGCTGAAGTCTCATGAGCGTGGCGTTTCGAATTTTCACCCTGCTGGCCGTCATCGCCTTGGCGGTGAGCACCTGGATCCTGAGCTCCCCGAGTCGCAGGCCTGCGCAGCCGGCGGCCACGCAGGGGTTGCCGGGCTATTACCTCAAGAACGCCATATTGACCGAGTACGACGCGAGCGGTTCCCCCTCGATTCGCATACAGGCCGAGCGCATCGATCAAGTCGACCATGGCTCGGATGTCGCCCTCTACGATGTCCGGCTCGACTACCAGGCGCCCGGCGGACAGTCGTGGGTCTTGTTCGGCGACACCGGGCACGTGGGTTCCGACGGCAGAATCGTCGATGTCGCCGGGAATGTGCGTCTCGAGGGACAGACGCCGGAGCACGAGGGTACCGCCATCATCCGCACCGATACGCTGCGCTATGACGTGCCCGACGGGGTCGCGAGCACGCGCAGCGATGTGCGCATCGAGTTCGGCGCGCACACGCTCACCGCGCGCGGTCTAGTCGCCAATTTGAAAGACCGCACCGTGCGCCTAGAATCGAAGGTCAATGGCCGCTTTCAACCGTAAATCGGGTGCGCTCTGCTTGGGATGGGCCCTGGGAGCCGCCGCGCTCGCGGCGCCCCCTACCAAGCAGGAGATCATCACGCTCGATGCGCAATCCTCGGAGCTGGATTTGCGCACCAACAACGTCACGTTCCGCAAGGTGCGCATCGTCCAGGGCCCCATGACGGTGACCGCGGATCAGGGGCAGGCGACGGGGCAGGCCTCGGGGCTTAATTTCGACAATAGCCGGTGGGTGTTTCGCAGCAATGTGAAGATCATCATGGAGGATGGCCAGCTCAGCGCCGAGGATGCCCAGATCACCTTCCTCAACAAGGCCCTCGCGACCGCGGTGGCGAACGGCAAGCCGGCCGAATTCGAGCAGTGGGTCGCAAAGACCGGCAAGACCGCGCACGGGCGTGCCGACACGATCGATTATGATGCGGGCAAAGGTGTGGTGCGCCTGATCAAGAACGCCTGGCTCAGCGACGGGCAGAACGAGGTTCGCGGCGAGTCGCTCAAGTACAACGTGCTCGCGCAAACCATCATCGCCGATCAAGCCGAACAGGGCTCACAGCGCGTGCACATCATCATCACGCCTCCACCGAACTCCGCTGCGCCCAACAAGCCATGAGCGTGCTGCGGGCGTTGAATCTCGCCAAGAGCTACAAATCGCGCCAAATACTCAAGGATTTATCGCTCGAGGTGGAGAGCGGCGAGGTCGTGGGCCTCCTCGGACCGAACGGTGCGGGCAAGACCACGGCCTTCTACATGATCGTAGGCCTCACGCGCTGCGAGCACGGTGAGATCTACCTCGACAACAAGGACATCGGCCGCTTGCCGATGCACCGCCGGGCGCAATTGGGCCTGGGGTACCTCCCGCAAGAGCCCTCGGTGTTCCGCCGTATGTCCGTGTCGAGCAACATCCTGTCGATTCTCGAGACGCGCCCCGGGCTCGATGAGGCACAGCGCGACGCCCGGCTCGCCGAGCTTCTCGGAGAGCTCCACATCGGACACGTGCGGGAGAGCTTGGGGATGAGCCTCTCGGGCGGCGAGCGGCGGCGGGTGGAGATCGCCCGGGCCCTCGCGGCGGACCCGCGATTCATCCTGCTGGATGAGCCCTTTGCCGGCGTCGACCCGCTGTCGGTCGCCGATATCCAAAGGATAATCAAGCACTTATCAGATAAGGGAATCGGGGTCTTGATCACCGATCATAATGTGCGTGAGACCCTCGGAATCTGCGAGCGCGCCTACATCGTGAGCCAGGGTACGGTGCTCGCCTCGGGTTCTGCGGATCAGATTCTTGCCAACCCGCAGGTCCGTGAGGTGTACTTGGGCCAGGATTTCAAATTGTAGGCTTGGACCGTTAAAGAACCATGTTAAAGCCAAGTCTGCAGCTTCGTATCGGTCAGCAGCTCACCATGACCCCGCAGCTGCAACAGGCCATCCGGCTGCTGCAGCTCCCCTCGCTCGATCTGCAGGCGCACGTGCGGGAGACCCTCGAGACGAACGTGATGCTCGAGGCCGAGGACGAGCTCGCGCTCGATGCAGCGCCCGAGGAGCCACGCGAGCGCGGCGAAGTCGAGGAGAAATATGCGCAGCTCGAGGCCGAGGGCGCCGTCCCCGCCGACCAGCGCGAAGAGCCCCTCGTGGAGATCGCCGACGAGGCCTGGGGCGAGCAGTCGAGCGGTCCGGCGGACAATTCCTGGTCCAGTGACGATGACCGGAGCGGGGATTTCAGCGATCAGCATGGCCAGACGCTGCAGGAGCAGCTCATCGAGCAGCTCGAGCTCGCCAAGCTCACGCCCATCGATCTCGCCATCGCGCGCGTGATCGCCGACGCCATCAACGATGACGGCTATCTCAAGGACGATCTGGAGGAGATCCGCGAGAGCCTGAAACCCGAGATCGAGGCGAGCCGCGAGGACGTCGAGCGTGCGCTCGCGGCGGTGCAGTCGCTCGAGCCGGCGGGCGTGGGCGCGCGCAACCTGGGCGAGTGCATCGCCCTGCAGTTGCGCCAGCTCCACCCGGACACGCCGGGCCGTGACATCGCGATCCGAATCGCGCTCGAGCATCTGGATCTGGTCGCCAGCCAGCAGCTCGTGCTGCTGCGCCGGCAGCTGCGCTGCAACGAGACGGATCTGGAGATGGCGATCGCGCTGCTGCGCTCCTGCCATCCTCGCCCTGGCGCCGCGGTCAATCCCGCGCAGGCGGAATATGTCATTCCCGACGTCTTCGTGCGCCGCACCGAGCACGGATGGTCGGTCGAAATCAATCAGGCGACGGTGCCGCGGGTGCGTGTCAATCAGAGCTACGCGAATCTGATTTCGCGCACGCCCGATCACGCGATGCTGCGCACGCAGCTGCAGGAGGCCCGCTGGCTGATGCGCAGCCTCGAGATCCGCAACGAGACGCTGATCAAGGTCGCCCGCTGCATCGTGCAGCGCCAGACCGGCTTCTTCGAGCAGGGCGAGGAGGCGATGGAGCCCTTGATCCTCAAGGACGTCGCCGAGGCCGTCGAGATGCACGAGTCCACCATTTCCCGAGTGACGACCGCCAAGTACATGCACACCCCGCGCGGCGTGTTCGAGTTCCGATACTTTTTCTCCAGTCACGTGGCCGCAGCCGACGGCACCGAGATGTCGTCCACGGCGATCCGCGCCAAGATCAAGAAACTGATCTCGCAGGAGAACCCGGAAAATCCCTGGAGCGATTCCAAGCTCGCGCAGATCCTGTCCCAGGAAGGCATACCGGTGGCGCGGCGCACGGTTGCCAAGTATCGCGAGGGCATGCAGATCGCCCCGTCCAACGAACGCAAGCGCGCTCAGGTGCGCGCATCGTAGATTCACTTCGCCCGGAAGCATTTGTCGCAGTAGGAGGAACCTCATGCAGCTCGATCTCAGCGGTCATCATGTCGAAGTCACGCCCGCCCTCAGGGGTTACGTCTTCAAGAAATTCGAGCGGATCTCGCGTCATTTCGAGCACCTGATCGACGTGCATTGCGTGCTCACCGTCGAGAAGCTCCGCCACAAGGCCGAGGCCACGCTGATGCTGCGGGGAAACAAGATCTACGCCGACGCGACCGACGCCGACATGTACGCTGCCATCGATGCGCTCACCGACAAGCTGGACCGCTGCGTCAAGAAGCACAAGGAGAAAGTTTCCGATCATCACGCCGGGGAAGTCATCAAGGCTCGTTCCTCGCCGTGACGCCGCGGCGCGCGTGAAGGGACCGCATGCGACTGATCATCGTCAGCGGTCTGTCCGGATCCGGAAAGAGCGTCGCGCTGCATCAGCTCGAGGATCTCGATTTTTACTGCGTGGACAACATTCCCGCCGCGCTCTTGAAATCTTTCATTTCCCACACCGTTCGAGGCATCGACGACACCTATCAGCGCACCGCCGTCGGGCTCGATGCCCGCAACCACCCGAAGGAGATCGATACCATACCCGCCCTCGTCGGGGAGCTGCGCCGCAGCGGCATCGGCTGCGAGGTGCTGTTCCTGCACGCGAGCGATGAGGTGCTGCTCAAGCGCTACGCGGAGACGCGCCGCAAGCATCCGCTGGTGTCGCCCGGGGTGGGCCTGCGCGAGGCGATCGCCGGCGAGCGCAAGCTGCTCGAGCCGATCACCACCGCCGCGGATCTGGTGATCGATACCTCGAACATGGGGGTACACGAGCTGCGCGAGCGGATTCTCCAGCGCATCGATCGTCGCTCCGACGAGCGGCTGTCGCTGATGTTCGAGTCCTTCGGCTACAAGCACGGCATCCCGGGTGACGCCGATTTCGTCTTCGACGTCCGCAGTCTTCCGAATCCGTACTGGGAGCCGTCGCTTCGCCACTTGACCGGCCGTGACGCGCCGGTGATCGAGTACCTCGCCGCCCAGGAGAGCGTGCGCTCGATGATCGCGGCGATCGGCGAGTTCCTGAGCGCGCGCATCGCCGAGTTCGTGCAAGCCAATCGCAGCTACCTCACGATCGCGATCGGGTGCACGGGCGGTCAGCACCGCTCGGTGTACATCGCCGAGGAGCTTGCGAGGCGCTTCCGGTTGAGCTACCCGCAGGTGCTCACACGGCACGATTCGTTGCAGAAAGCCTGACGCGCGCCTGCGCGAGGAAGGCGCGGATCTCCTCGGCGCGTGCGCGCGCATCGCGCAATCCCAGGGCGATCAATTCGCGCGTATAGCCTCGCTCGAACAGCAGATAGCTGAGCAGTGTGCCCGCGCTCGAGTTGCCGGCTTGGGCTCCCATGGCGCGCAGGAGCGCACGCAGGCTACGCGGCAACTCGGAGCGGTGCCGGCGCGCGATCTCGGAGAGGTCCTCGGACGGAGTGAGGACCAGGCATTCGACCTGGCGCACGTTGGAATCGGCACCGAAGCTCGAGAGCCGCTCGAGGTCCCACTGCAATTGGTCCATGAAGAGCGAGTCGAGCATGAAGCCGAACATCTGGCCGAACGTGGGCTCGGCTCGCAGCGCAGGCATGCCGAGCCCTGCCGCGGCGGGATCTCCCACCCCGATGACGAGCAGGCGGTTCGCGCCAAGGTGGATGGCCGGGCTCAGCGGGGAGGTCTGCCGCATCGCTCCGTCGCCGAAATACTGCTGATGCAGGAAGATCGGTCGGAACAGGAAGGGGAGCGACAGGCTCGCCATGAGGTGTTCCAGGGTGAGCTGCACGCGGGCGCCCTTGCGCGCGGGTCGCGTCCAGGGCTCGATCGGCGAGGAGCACGCGTAAAAGGTGACCGAGTCCGCGTCCGAGTAGCTGGTCGCGCAGATGCCCACGGCCTGCAGGTGCTGCTTGTACATGCCGCGGGGAATGCCGTCGAAATTCAGGTTCTTGCGCAACAGCTCCCACAAGGGCGTGTTGTCGAACAGTGAGCGTGGCGGACGCACCAGAGCGCCTCCGGTGACGAGCGCGAGAATCCAGTGCAATCCGGACTTGAGCATCGAGAGGGCATCCGCCCTGAACACTTGGTGCACGCGAAACTCGCGCCACACGCGCTCGATCGCGTACACCGCGTGCCTGAAATGCGCGGGGTCGGAGGCGAGCGCGATTGCGCTCACCGCGCCGGCGGAGGTCCCGGTGAGGACTTGGAACGGGCTGCCGGAGCCGCGCTGCAATTGCTCGGCAATCCCCTTCAGGACGCCGACCTGATACGCAGCGCGCGCACCGCCGCCGGTCAGTACCAGCCCGAGCATGGGCTCGTAGGGCTCTTCGCTCGCGTTCACCTGCGCTAGTCTAATCTAGCCGAGGGCCTCGATGGCGTCGTCGAGCCCCGACAGCGTCAGCGGGTACATGCGCCCCTCCAACAGCTCGCGGGTAAGCGCGATGGAGGCCGTATGCTCCCATTGGGCTTGCGGTTGCGGATTGATCCAGGCGCAATTCGGATAGGCTCGGATCAGCCGTTCGAGCCAAACGGCGCCGGGCTCGGGATTCCAGTGCTCAACGCTTCCACCCACCGAGGTGATCTCGTACGGGCTCATGGTCGCATCCCCGACGAGGATGAGCTTGTAATCCGACGCGTAGGTGCGCAGCACCTCGATGGTCCCCACGTGTTCGCGAAAGCGTCGCCGATTGTCCCTCCACAGCGCTTCGTACGGGAAGTTGTGGAAATAGAAGTGCTCGAGATGCTTGAACTCGCTGCGCGCGGCGGAGAACAGCTCCTCGCACACCTTGACGTGATCGTCCATCGAGCCGCCCACGTCGAGCAGCAGCAGTACTTTGACCACGTTGTGCCGCTCCGGCACCATTTTGATGTCGAGCCAGCCTCCGCAGCGGGCCGTGGCGTCGATGGTCTCGGCCAGGGCGAGCTCGGTCGGGGCGCCGCGCCGGGCGAAACGTCGCAGGCGCCGCAGCGCCAATTTCATGTTGCGGGTGCCGAGCTCGACGCCGTCGTCGAGATTGGCGAATTCACGCCGGTCCCATACCTTGACGGCTCCGCGGTTGCGCGAGCCCTGTTCCCGATCCGCACACCCTGCGGGTTATAGCCGTAGGCGCCGAACGGGGAAGTCCCTGCGGTGCCGATCCATTTGCTGCCGCCCTGGTGGCGGCCGCGCTGCTCCTCGAGCCGCTTCCTGAGCGTCTCCATCAATTGATCGAACCCGCCCATGGCCTCGATTTGCGCCTTCTCCTCGTCCGTGAAGTCGCGCACCGTCATTTTCTCGAGCCAATCGGCAGGGAGCTCGCGCGCGAGCAAAGCGCAAAGTTCCTGCGCTCCGTTGAAATGTGTCGCGAATGCCTGGTCGAAGCGGTCGTAGTAGCGCTCGTCCTTCACCAAACAGGTGCGCGCGAGAGCGTAGAAGCGCTCGGCGCTCGCCTGTGCGAGGCCCCGGGACAGCGCCTCGAGCAACGTCAGCAATTCGGTGATCGATACGGGTATCCCGGCGCTTCGCAGCAGCAGGAAGAACCTAACGAGCATTGCGGCGATTGAGGAACAGGAGCTGTTCGAACAGGTGCACGTCCTGCTCGTTCTTGAGCAGCGCCCCGTAAAGGGGCGGAATCAGCTTCTTGGCGTCATCGCTGCGCAGCGCTTCCGGCGGTATCTCCTCGGCGACCAGCAGCTTGATCCAATCGAGGAGCTCTGAGGTGGTGGGTTTTTTCTTCAGGCCCGGCGTCTCGCGGATCTTGAAGAATGTCGCCAGCGACTCGCGCAAGAGCTCGCGCTTCAGGCCCGGGAAATGCACGTCCACGATGCGGGTCATCGTGGCCTCGTCCGGGAAGCGGATGTAGTGGAAGAAGCAGCGGCGCAGGAACGCGTCGGGCAATTCCTTCTCGTTGTTGCTGGTGATGACGATGACGGGGCGATGCCTGGCGCGCACCGTCTCGCGTGTCTCGTAGACGAAAAACTCCATGCGGTCCAGCTCGCGCAGCAGGTCGTTCGGAAACTCGATGTCCGCCTTGTCGATCTCGTCGATCAACAGCACCGGTTGGATGTCGCACTCGAAGGCTTCCCAGAGGTTGCCCTTCACGATGTAGTTGCGGATGTCCTTGACCTTCGGGTCCCCGAGCTGCGAATCGCGCAGGCGCGACACCGCATCGTACTCATACAGCCCCTGTTGCGCCTTGGTCGTCGATTTGATGTGCCACTCGTACAAGGGCCTTGCGAGCGAGCGGGCGATCTCCGCCGCGAGCAGCGTCTTGCCCGTTCCGGGCTCTCCCTTGATGAGCAAGGGGCGCGCCAGCACAATCGCCGCGTTCACCGCCGCCATCAGTTCCTCGGTCGCTATGTAGCGCTCGGTTCCGCGAAATTCCTGCTGCATGCTACTTGGTGACGACTCTCAGGATCTGCATGGAGTTGGTGCCGCCCGCGACGCCGACGCGCTCACCCTTGGTGAGGATGATGAGATCGCCTTCCTTGACGAGCTTGAGCTCGAGCAACAGGCGGAAGATCGTCAGATAGAACGCCTCGCGGTCCTCGTCGGCGACCTCGTAGGAGACCGGATAGACGCCTCGATACAGAGTCACCCGGCTCAAGGTGATCTCCTGGCGCGTGAAGGCGTAGATCGGGATGTCCGAGCGCACTCTGGACATCATCAGCGCGGTCTCACCGGACTCGGTGAGCGCGACGATGGCCTGCACGTGCAGGTGATTCGCGGTGTACATCACCGCGGCGGCGATCGCCTCGTTGGTGCGCTCGAAATAGCCGGTATTGCGCTGACGGACGCGCACGTGCGCGCCCTGATACTTCTCGGCGCCGACGATGATCTGCGCCATCGCCTCCACGACCTTGGCGGGGTGCTTGCCCGCGGCCGTCTCCGCCGAGAGCATCACCGCGTCGGTCCCCTCCATCACCGCATTGGCCACGTCCGACACCTCGGCGCGGGTCGGGATGGGATTGACGATCATCGATTCCATCATCTGCGTCGCGGTGATCACCACGCGGTTCTGGTGACGGGCCTCGAGCATGATCTGCTTCTGCAGCCCGGCGAGCTCGGCGAAGCCCATCTCCACGCCGAGATCGCCGCGCGCCACCATGACGGCATCGCTCGCCTTGACCACCTCGGCCAGGTGCTTCACCGCCTCGGCGCGCTCGATCTTGGCGATGAGCAGTGCGTGGCCGCCCGCCGCCCGCAGGAGCGAGCGCGCTTCGTTCATGTCGGAGGCGTCGCGGGCGAAGGACACCGCTAGGTAGTCCACCCTGAGCGAGGCCGCGATGACGATGTCCTCGCGATCCTTGTCGGTGAGCGCGCCGGCTGAGAGGCCGCCGCCTTGTCGATTGATCCCCTTGTTGTTGCCGAGCTCCCCGCCCACCAGCACCCGGGTCCTGATGCGGGGCCCGTCGATCGACAGCACCTTGAGGCTGATCTGGCCGTCGTTCAGCAGCAGTACATCGCCCACCGACACGTCGGCGGGGAGCCTCTTGTAGGCGATCCCCACCGCCTGCTCGGTGCCGGCATCGGCGGGAAGCGAGGCGTCCAAGGTGAATTCGACGCCGTCCGCGAGCTCCACTTTGCCGGCGGCGAATCGATCGATGCGGATCTTCGGGCCGGGAAGATCGCCGAGCACTCCCACGTAGCGGCCCGCGCGGGCGGCGGCCTCGCGTGCGGCCTCGACCCGGCGCCTGTGATCGGCGAGCGCGCCGTGCGAGAAATTGATCCGCACCACATCGACGCCGGCGCACATCATGTCGGCGATCACCTTCGGATCGTCGGTGGAAGGACCCAGCGTTGCGACGATCTTGGTTCGGCGCAGGATGAAGCTCATGCGGCCCGTCGGCTCAAGCGGCCCGGCGCTCGAGAATGTCGACCGCCGGGAGCTTCTTGCCCTCGACGAATTCCAGGAACGCGCCGCCGCCGGTCGAGATGTAGGAGATGCTGTCCTCCAGCTCGTACTTTTCGATGGCGGCAAGCGTATCCCCGCCCCCGGCGAGCGAGAAGGCCTTGCTGCGCGCGATCGCATTGGCGAGGGTGCGCGTGCCCTCGCCGAATTGGTCGATCTCGAAGACCCCGACCGGGCCGTTCCAAAGAATCGTGCCCGCTCGGGCGATGAGCGCCGACATCTGCTCGGCCGAGTCCGGGCCGATGTCGAGGATCATCTCGTTCGCGGCCACGCGGTCCACGGGCTTGACGTCGGCCTCGGCGACCGCGGAGAACTCGGTGGCCACCACGACATCGCTCGGCATCGGAATGGCGATGCCGCGCTTTTGCGATTGCTCGATCAAGCGCCTGCAGATATCGAGCATCTCGGGCTCGTGCAGGGACTTGCCGACGTTATACCCGAGCGCCGCGAGGAAAGTGTTGGCGATCCCGCCGCCGACGATCAGCTGATCGACCTTCGCGAGCAGAGCCTCGAGCACCGTGAGTTTGGTGGATACCTTGGAGCCGCCGACGATCGCAAGCAGGGGCCGTGCCGGCTTTTCCAGGGCCGTCTCGAGCGCCGTGAGCTCGCTCACCAGCAACGGACCCGCGCACACCGTGGGCGCGTACTTCGCAACCCCGTACGTGCTCGCCTCCGCGCGGTGCGCGGTGGCGAAGGCGTCCATCACGTAGATGTCGCAGAGCGCGGCCATCTTCTTCGACAGCTCGTCGTCGCTCTTTTTCTCGCCCTTGTTGAAGCGCACGTTCTCGAGGAGCACGACTTCGCCCGGCGCAACGTTGACTCCTTGCAGCCAATCGCGCTTCAAGGGCGCGGGCACGCCCAGGAGCTGCCCCAGGCGTTTCGCCACGGGAGCGAGCGAAAACTCCTCCTTGAACTCGCCTTCCTCGGGACGTCCCAGATGGGACATCAGCATGAGGCGCGCCTTGGCTGCGAGCGCCGTCTGAATGGTCGGCAGCGCAGCCCGAATCCTCGCATCGCTGGTCACGACCCCGTCCTTGATGGGGACGTTCAGATCCTCGCGAATGAGCACCCGCCTTTCCGAGAGGTCCAAGCTCGTCATCTTGGTAATCTTCATGTGCATCCCCGCGTGCCGCCCGCCCTCGGAGCTCCTCGCTTCAGGCGGCTTTCGACCAAGCCGCAACGACGTCGAGCATGCGATTGGAGAATCCCCACTCGTTGTCATACCAGGCACACACCTTGCCGAGGGTGCCCCCGATCACCTTAGTGAGCGTGGCATCGTAGATCGAGGAGGCCGGATCGTGGTTGAAGTCGGCTGAGACCAGCGGCTGGTCATTGTACGCGAGGATGCCTTTGAGCGGTCCCTGCGCCGCCGCCTTCATGGCGGCGTGAATCTCCTCCGTCGTGGTCTTGCGCGCCGTCGTGAACGACAAGTCGACCAGCGAGACGTTGATGGTCGGCACGCGAATCGCAAAGCCGTCCATCATTCCCTTCAGCTCCGGCAGCACCAGACCGACGGCGGCGGCCGCGCCGGTCTTGGTCGGAATCATCGAGCTGGTCGCCGAGCGGGCACGGCGCAGGTCCGTGTGGTAAACGTCCGTCAGCACCTGATCGTTCGTGTATGAGTGAATGGTGTTCATCACCCCGGCGCAGATGCCGATCGCCCCGTGCAGCACCTTGACGAGCGGCGCGAGGCAATTGGTCGTGCACGAGGCGTTCGACACCACGGTGTCGGAGGCCTTGAGGCGCTGATCATTCACCCCGTAGACGATGGTGGCATCGACGTCCTCGCCCCCCGGCGCCGAGATCAGCACCTTCTTGGCGCCCGCGGCGATGTGCGCCGATGCCTTTGCCTTGCTCGTGAACAGGCCCGTGCACTCGAGCACGAAATCCGCCTGCAGCTCGCGCCAGGGGAGCTTCGCCGGGTCGCGCTGCGCGATCACGCGGATGCGGTCGCCGTTGACGACCATCGCATCGCCGTCCACGCGGATCTCCCCGCCGAAGCGGCCGTGCACCGTGTCGTAGCGCGTCAGATGCGCGTTGGTATTGGCGTCACCGAGATCGTTGATCGCGACGATCTCGATCTCCCCCGAACGCCTGCCCTCGTACAGCGCGCGCAGCACGTTGCGGCCGATGCGACCGTAGCCGTTGATCCCCACTCTGATTGCCATCTCTCTCACCTCTACGAATCAGCCAGCACCTTCTCGATCGCCTCCAGCACGTGCTCCGGCGTGAACCCAAACCGCTTGAAGAGTTCCTTGCCGGGCGCCGATGCACCGAAGTGATCGATGCCGACGATTGCACCGTCCAGGCCGGCGTAGCGCCACCACGATTGGCGCGCGCCGGCCTCGACGGCCACCCGGCGCCTCACCGAGTCGGGCAATACGCTCTCCCGGTACGCCGCGTCCTGCCGCTCGAATGTGGTGCTGCTCGGCATCGACACGAGTCGCACCCGCCGTCCTTTGGCGGCCGCGCCCCGCACCGCCTCGGCGGCGATGCTGACCTCCGAGCCCGTGGCGATGACGATGGCCTGCGGGGGACCGTCCGAGTCGATCAGCACATAGGCGCCGCGTGCAATCGCGGCGACCTGATCCGGGCGGCGCGCCTGATGGGGCAGCGCCTGGCGAGTCAGCACGAGGCAGGTCGGTCCCTCACGACGCTCGATCGCGGCGCCCCAGGCGGCGGCGGTCTCGACCGCATCGCAGGGCCGCCACAGCTCGAGCCGCGGAATAGCAAGGAGCGAGGCGAGGTGTTCGATCGGCTGGTGCGTCGGGCCGTCCTCGCCGAGCCCGATGGAATCGTGCGTGTACACGAAGATCACACGCAGATCCATGAGCGCCGACATGCGCACGGCGTTGCGCGCGTAGTCCGAGAAGGTGAGGAAGGTGCCGCCGTAGGGAATGAATCCGCCGTGTGCCGCGATCCCGTTCAGGATCGCCGACATCGCGAATTCGCGCACCCCGAAATGAACGTAGTTGCCGGCCGGCGCCGCCGGCGACAGGATGATCGAATCCTTGCGCAAGGTGAGGTTCGACGGCGTGAGGTCGGCGGAGCCTCCGAGGAGCTCGGGCAGCTGCGGCCCGAGCGCGTTCAATGCAGCCTGCGAGGAAGCGCGCGTGGCGAGCGACTTGCCCTCGGCCTGCGCATGATTGACGGTGGCGCCCACGAGCTCGCCGAAGCCGCCCGGAAGATCACCCCCCATGCGACGCTCGAGCTCGGCAGCGAGCGCGGGAAATTCCGCCCTGTAGGCGGCGAACCTCGTGCGCCACCCTTGCTCGGCGCGCGCACCCTTCTCGCGCATGTCCCATTGCGCGCGAATTTCGGCCGGTATCTCGAACGGCGGCGACGTCCAACCGAGGCGCAGCCGCGTTGCCGCAACTTCCTCGCTGCCCATCGGCTCACCGTGCATCGCCGCAGTGCCCTGCTTGTTGGGAGCGCCCCAGCCGATCGTGGTTTTGGCGCAAATTAGCGACGGTCGGTCGGTTACCGCGCGCGCCTGGGCGAGCGCAGCCGCCACCGCCTCGCTCGACTGCCCGTCGATGTGCGGCACGACATGCCAGCCGTACGCCTCGAAGCGCTGCGCCGTGTTGTCCGTAAACCACCCCTGAACTTTGCCGTCGATCGAGATCCCGTTGTCATCGTAAACGCAAATGAGCTTGCCGAGCTTCTGCATGCCCGCGAGCGATGCGGCTTCTTGCGAGATGCCTTCCATCATACAGCCGTCGCCCATGAAAACATACGTATGGTGGTCGATGATGGTGTGGCCCGGGCGATTGAACGTCGCGGCGAGCGCACGTTCGGCGAGCGCCATGCCCACTGCATTCGCAAATCCCTGACCCAGGGGCCCCGTCGTGGTCTCTATCCCCAAGTGCACCTCGCGCTCCGGATGGCCGGGCGTCTTGGAGCCGAATTGTCGAAAATTCTTCAGCTCCTCGAGCGGCAGCGGGTAACCGGTGAGATACAGCACCGAGTAGAGCAGCATCGACGCATGACCGTTCGAGAGCACGAATCGATCGCGGTCCCACCAGGCGGGATTGGCCGGATTGAACTTAAGTACGTCGCGCCACAGCACCTCGGCGATGTCAGCGAGGCCCATGGGCGCGCCCGGATGACCCGAGTTCGCCTTCTGTACGGCGTCCATGGACAGGGCACGAATGGCGTTGGCAAGCTCGCGGCGGGTTGGCATGGGAACTTCCTCTCAACGAGAGGGCCGATATTGTCCCCGATGCGCTTGCTAGCAGCAATATCGGGACGGAGTTCGCGCTTCTCGTGGAACCGTGTTCACAGATTTGCTGTCCTAGCTCTGTGATGCGCAACGCTGTACGGTCATGACCCAGTTCACCGACGCGCGCGGGCGAGATCGTTAAATTTTGCGGATGAAGATCCTACAGATAACGGACCCACATCTGTACGGCAACGCCGCCGGAAAGCTCCGCGGCGTTCTGACCGATGAAAGTCTGCGCAGCGTGCTCGACGATGCATTTGCGAGCCTGCCGGACTTCGCAGCCGTGCTGGTCACCGGCGACATCGTCCAGGACGACCCGTCGGGGTATCCGCGCTTTCGCGCCATCCTCGGCGGTTCGGCGAAGCCGGTCTTGTGCATTCCCGGCAATCATGACGAGCCGCAAGCGATGCGCCAGGCGCTCGCGCTGCCGCCGTTCCAAATGTGCGGGACCCACGCCGTGGGAGGTTGGCAGTTCGTCATGCTCGACAGCTACGATCCGGGCCACGTGGGCGGCCGCCTCGCAGCGCAGGAGCTCGCGCGCCTCGATGGCGCGTTGGCGAGCTCGCCGGCACACACCATGGTGTGCCTGCACCATCATCCGATCAACATGGGAAGTCGCTGGCTCGATGCCATCGGGCTCGCCAATTCCGAGGAGTTCTGGCGCGTGATCGACGCGCATTCCAACGTGCGCGCCGTCGCATGGGGTCACGTGCACCAGGAGTACGACGGCGTGCGCGGCGGTGTGCGACTCTATGCGACGCCCTCGACCTGTGCCCAGTTCTTGCCGGGGAGCGAGCGCTACGCGATCGACACGCGCCCGCCTGCCTATCGGCGCTTTGCGTTGCATTCCGATGGACGCATCGAGAGCGACGTCCGATGGGTGGAGCCGCTTCCCATTCGCCAGGCTGCGGCGGCACGCTGAGGCGCCCTCGCCTCGCGCTGCGCTCGTGGGCGCTCTCCTCGATTGCGCTCTGCGCGATTGCGCTCGGCAGCGAGTGGGCGAGCGCCGCTCCCGAGCTTCATTCGCTCTGGGAGCTTCACGGCAAGCACAACACCGTCTACCTCCTCGGGTCGATACACACGCTTCGCTCCGGCGACTACCCGCTGGCGCCCGCCGTGCTCGACGCGTACCGTAACGCCAAGTCCCTGCTCATGGAGATCAATCTCGACGAGGTCGACTCCGACCAGGTGCAATCGCAGATGCTCGCCGGGGCCACGCTGGCCGACGGCAAGAGTCTGTCCGAGATTCTGGGGCCGACCCGCTACGCCCGCGCGCAGGCCCTCGCGCGCGACGTGGGTGTCGAGCTATCGATGTTCGATCAATTTGCGCCGTGGTTCGTCGCCGAAGCCATCTCTCAGCTGCAGCTCATGCAGCTCGGCTTCGACGCACAATCGGGGGTCGAGATGTATTTTCTCGAGCGTGCGCACGGCGACGGCAAGCGCGTCTCGGGCCTCGAGACCGCGCAGGAGCAAATCGCGCTGTTCGAGAGCCTGCCGATGGAAACGCAGATCGAGTATCTGATGTCGAGCCTGGAACAGGCTCACGACCTGCCCAAGCAGGTCGACGAGATGGTGCACGCCTGGCAGCGCGGGGACACGAGCTGGTTCGAATCCGAGCTCAAATCCGATCTCGGGCGAGATCCCGCCGTTTACCAATCACTCCTCGTGTCGCGCAACCGCAAATGGATCGCGCGCATCGAGTCGCTCCTCAACGACGATCAGAACTACCTGGTCATCGTCGGCACCGCTCACCTCGTCGGGCGCGACAGCGTGCTCGAGCTTCTCAAGAGAGACGGGGTCGGCGCGACCCAGCGCTGAGCCGAGACTCCTTCGCCCAGCGCCGAGTCGGGACCTCAGTCGGAGGTGGATGGTTCGGGCCGGCTGTGCTGCGCCTTCCAGGCCTCCATCCGCGACGCGCGCGCCGCTTCGGCGGCGGCGACGATGCCCGGGATTGCGTCCTGCTGCGGCTTGGTCAGCACACTCGTGTAGACCGAGGTCCAGATCTCGCTCCCGAGCTTGATGCGCGCCGCAGCGTTGTTCTGCGCCGTCTGGACGAGCCCGGGATACGAGGGATCCGTCGGTGCGGTCTTCGCGAGCGCCTCGCGATTCGCCTTGGAGCTCGTGTGCAGCGCCTCGAACTGGCTCTTCTGCTCGGCGACGATCGCCTTCACCTTGGTCTTCTGGTCCGCGGTGAGGTTTAGCTTGTGCAGTACGAAGCCCATGGGGCCGAGGCCGGCGTCGTGATGACGCCAATGCGCACCGCCGGAGGGATCGCTCGCGGGCGCCGTCGCCGCGTAGACGGCGAGGCCCGACAGCGAGGCCGCGAGACATAAGGCAGGAATCAATTTTCGTTTGTTCATGGAAGCTCTTTCTCCTGTCACTGTGATGAGGGATAGTCTACGGCGGAAACGGCGGCCGGTCGCTCCACGTTGACGCAATTTTCCGTGAGCGTCATGCAAAGAATTGTCAACTGCGTATGCTTGCGAATATAGGCGTATCCTTGCGCACATATGGCAAGCGAGGCGCATGTACTGCTCGTGGACGACGATCGGGAGCTCTGCCAGATGCTCACCGAGTATTTGGAGGCCGAGCATTTCGAGGTGAAGAGCGTGCACGACGGAGGTGATGCGCTCGAGGAATTGCGCAAAGGCGATTACCAAATCTTGATTTTGGACGTCATGCTCCCGAGCGTCAGCGGCTTCGATGTGCTGCGCCAGCTCGGCGCCTCTTACGACACTCCCATCCTCATGCTCACGGCTCGCGGCGATGACGTCGATCGCATCGTGGGGCTCGAGCTCGGCGCCGATGACTACCTGAGCAAGCCCTTCAATCCGCGCGAGTTGGTCGCGCGAATCCGCGCGATACTGCGTCGCGCGAGCGCGCGGTCGGCGCGCGGCGCGGCGACTGACGAGATCGTCGTCGGCCCGATCACGTTGAATGCCGGCATGCATCAGGCGCGGGTCGCGGGCCAGCCGGTGACGCTCACCGGCGCGGAGTTTCGCGTTCTCGAGCTGCTGATGCGCTCCGCCGGACAGGTGATCTCGCGCGAATCGATGACCGAGCAGGCACTCGGCCGAAAGCTCGTTCCCTACGATCGCAGCATCGACACCCACATCAGTAACCTGCGGCGCAAGCTCAACCTCGAGATGGGCAAGAACCCGGAGATCAAGAACGTGAGGGGCTCGGGCTACATGCTCACCCGCGCAGCGCCTTAGCCCGGACTATTCATGAACGGCGTACCTGCAAGCCGGAGGCTCGATCGGAAAGGCATTTCCCGGAGCGTGAAAAACAGGATGTTTTTCCCGCAGCCCCCAGGGATGGGTTCACGGCGGTCCGGGAAATGCCTTTCCGAATCGAGCCTCCGGCCAGGGAATCCGTTGTCGTTCATGAATAATGCGGGTTAGAAGGTCGAGATGCATAGCCTGTTTCTGAGAATTTTCGTGCTGTTCTGGATCGCCATGGCGCTCATCGTCGGCGGCAGCATCGCGATCACCTTTGCGGTGGCCGCACGCGAATACGACTCGCGTGAGTGGCAGCGCCGACCGAACATCGCCATCGAGGCCTCCGAGGTGCTCGGCCAGGGCGGGCTCCCGGCACTCAGCAAGTGGCTCGCCGCCAACCAGCATTCCATCGCCGACCGGGATGTTTTCATCATCGGGCCGGACGGCAAGGACATCCTCGGCCGGCGACTCTCCGACAGCGCGACGCGGCGCCTGGAGTACTTCACTCGCGAGGCCGACGAGCCCACCCCGTCGCGCTTCGCCGGTCCGCCACCGGGGAACTTTCGCCCGCAGCGCGCGGCTCCGCAGATCGTCGGCCCGGACGGCACGACCTACACGGTCCTGATCGCGCCGCGCCGGCCGAGCATCTTCGGGGCTTTGAGCCTGCCCGGCATCTCGCTCACCATACTCGCAGTGGCCTTGGTGGTGAGCGCGATTGCGAGCTGGTCGCTGGCGCAGCACTTGAGTGCCCCCATCCGGCGCCTGCAGGAAGGCGCGCGCGCGCTCGCCGACGAGAACCTCGATGTGCGTGTGAGCGCGGGACTCGAGGGCCGCAAGGACGAGCTCGCGGTGCTCGCGCGGGACTTCGATGCGATGGCCGATCGGCTGCGCGCCAATCGCAGCGCGATCACGCGATTGTTGCGCGACATCTCCCACGAGCTGCGCTCACCGCTCGCGCGAATGAGACTCGCGCTCGGCCTCGCGCGTCAGCCCTCGGCCGATCTCGCACGCCAGCTGGAGCGGATGGATAGCGAGATCGAGCGCCTCGACGGCCTCATCAGTCAGGTGCTCAAGCTCGCGCGCCTGCACGGCACCGACGCGCCGCTCGAGCGCGAGGTATTCGACCTCGACGAGGTGATCGAGGAGGTGGTGCGCGATGCGCGCTTCGAGGGAGCCGCCAAGGGCTGCCGAGTGAGCGTGCAAGGTGCGGCGAAGTGTCGCGTGCTCGGCAACCGCGAGCTCGTGCGCAGCGCGATCGAGAACGTGCTGCGCAATGCGGTGCACTACAGCCCCGCCGGTGCTCTCGTGGAGGTTTCCATCGAGCGCGGGAACGAGGGGCTCGCGGTCTCGATTCGCGATAGCGGGCCCGGTGTACCGGCGAGCGAATTGGAGCGTATATTCGAGCCGTTCTATCGCGTGGCCGAATCGCGTGACCGCGACAGCGGCGGGGAAGGAATCGGTCTCGCTATCACCTCCCAGGTCATGAGAGCGCACGGCGGATCGGCGAGGGCGAGCAACCGCGCCGGCGGCGGTTTCGAGGTGCGGCTCAGCGTGCCGCCGGCGGCGCTGGCGGCGTAGGCGGCTGCGGCCGCGTAGATGTGAGGAAGCGTGATGAGCCTGTATCAGGAGGCGTGTCGATACATTCCCGGAGGCGTGAACTCGCCGGTCCGTGCGTTTCGCGGCGTGGGCGGAGAGCCCATTTTTATTGCGGGCGCATCGGGCGCTCACCTGGTCGCGGCGGACGGTCGGCGATTCATCGATTACGTGGGCTCCTGGGGGCCGATGATCCTGGGTCACGCGCATCCCCACGTGATCGCCTCGGTTCAGCTCGCGGCCTCCCACGGCCTGAGCTTCGGTGCGCCCTCGGAGCTCGAGACTCGACTTGCGCGGCGCGTCACCGAACTCGTGCCCTCGATCGAGCTGGTACGTTTCGTGAGCTCGGGTACCGAGGCGACGATGAGCGCGATTCGACTGGCGCGCGGCTTCACCGGGCGCGATACGATCGTGAAGTTCGAGGGCTGCTATCACGGGCACTCCGACTCCTTGCTGATCAAGGCCGGCTCGGGGGCGCTCACCTTCGGCGTGCCGAGCTCGCCCGGCGTACCGCGTGCGCTCGCGGCGCACACGGTGACGCTGAGCTATAACGACGTGCGCCAGCTGCGCGATGCGTTTCGCCAGCTCAGGCGCGAGATCGCCTGCGTCATCGTCGAGCCCGTTGCCGGCAACATGAACTGCGTCCCGCCCGCTCCCGGTTTTCTCGAGGCGCTGCGTGAGGAATGCGACCGCTCAGGCTCGCTCCTGATCTTCGACGAGGTCATGACCGGCTTTCGCGTGGCCCTGGGAGGGGCGCAGGCGCTCTACGGTGTGCGGCCCGATCTCACGACGCTCGGCAAGATCGTCGGGGGCGGCATGCCGGTCGGCGCGTTCGGCGGGCGGCGCGACATCATGGAGCTGCTCGCGCCTCTGGGTCCCGTCTACCAGGCGGGGACCTTGTCGGGCAATCCGGTGGCGATGGCGGCGGGCATCGCCACGCTCGAGCTCGTCGCCGCGCCGGGCTTTCATGAGCGCCTGAACGCCGCGACGGACGCGTTCGTTCAGCGCCTCGCGGGAGCGGCAGCGAGCGAGGGCATCGCGCTCGCCACCAATCACGTCTGCGGTATGTTCGGATTTTTCTTCACCGGCGAGCGGCGCGTCGACAGCTTCTCCAAGGTGATGGCCTGCGACGTCGAGCGCTTCAAGCGCTTCTTCCATCGCATGCTCGAGGAAGGGGTGTATTTCGCGCCCTCGGCATTCGAGGCGGGTTTCCTGTCGGCGGCGCATTCGGCGGTCGATGTCGACGCCACGATTGCGGCAGCGACGAGAACCTTCGCCAGCCTGCGGTAGGACTTTTGACCTCGATGCGTGCGCTCGCGTGGTTCTTGGGGACGCTGCTCGCGGCGGGACTCATCGGCGCGCTCCTCGCCTACCCGGCCTATGAGCTCGCCTCACGCATCGCTCCATTCGCGTTTCATCGAGTGGCGAGCCGTGTCGCGATGCTGATATTGCTCGCGCTGCTCGTGTGGCTCTTTCGACATCTCGGCCTCACGACCAAGCGTGACTTGGGTTACGGCCTGCCCTGGGGCCGCTTTCTCAAGGTATCCGCGCTATGGGGTGTGATCGGGGTCGCGACAGCGAGTGCGGGCGCGTGCTTTCTGCTCGCGACGGGCTTGCGCGTCGTTCCCGACCCCGAGGCGCTCCTCTCGGCCCCGAGCCTCGCACGGCTGCTCGCGATCGGCCTCTCCTCCGGTATCGCGGTGGCGCTCCTCGAGGAGACGGTACTGCGCGGCGCGATGCACACCGCGATCGCGCGCGAGTCCGGGCAATGGTGCGCGGTCGCGACGACCGCGCCTCTGTACGCGATCCTGCATTTCTTCGCCAACGCACACATTCCGCCGGACCAGCTCAGCTGGGCCAGCGGCTTCGATTTGCTGGCGCGCTCGGCTGCCCCGTGGAGCCACCCCGCGGTGGTGTTCGATGCCTTTCTCGCCTGGCTCGCCGTGGGGCTCGTGCTCAGCTTGACGCGCGTACTCTCCGGCAATATCGCCGCGGCCGTCGGATTGCACGCGGGCTGGGTGGCCGTGCTGCGCTTGCTCTCGGAGGGTACCGCCCCCGGCGCGGGCGCGGCCTCGAGCGCTTGGGTGGGGCGGCTTGACGGATTGCTGGGCTACTGGATACTGCCGTGGGCGGCGGCCATCGCGCTCGTCCTGTGGCTTACACGCTCGCGCTGGGCGCCCTACGCCGCGGGCGTCGGAGTCTTGAGCGGGGCGATCGATGCGAGCCTGTCCAGGCGCTCCACGGGATCGTCGATTTCGAGATAAGCTTGCTTGTCCTCCAAGGGGATCGGCAAGATCTCCGCGAGTCGATGTCCTACCCAGGCGGCGTCGTCCAAGCGCATCGCGATCCCCTCGTAGACCTCCCCGAGCTGCGGCAGCACGCGGCGCAGGAGATCGGCGAGCGGCGCGTGCCGCGGCGGCACGGCGAGCGAGGGCTCGGCATCGATCAATCGCACCTGGGCGAGATTGAGTCCGTCGGCTTGGCGGCTGCGCGTCTCGACGCGAAAACGCTGCCGCCCCACACAGGAGAGTCCGAGGAGGCCGTCCGACAGCTGGTGGAAATCGGTGATTTCGGCCATCGTGCCGACGTCGTGAAAGTCCGTGGCTTGGGTTCCCACCTCGCGGCCCTCACGGATCAACACCACGCCGAAGCCGCGGCCCTCGCGCATGCAGCGGCGCACCATATCGTAGTAGCGCGCCTCGAAGATGCGCAACGGCAGCGGCCCGTCCGGAAACAGCACGAGACTCAAGGGAAAGAGCGCAGTCTCGCTCACGCGGACCCCTCGGCGCGCGTCGGCCCCCGCGCCTCGAGCGCCGCGAGCAACTTATCGTGCAGGCCGCCGAAGCCTCCGTTGCTCATCACCAAGAGCTGATCACCCGGCAGCGACTGCGCGGTTAACCCCGCGACCAGGGCATCGACACTCCCTGCGAAATGCGCGCGCGCACCGAGCGCAGCGAGCGCAGCCGGCAGGTCCCAGCCGAGGTCGGGCGAATTCAACAGCCAGGCGCTGTCGGCTTGCGCAAGCGCGGGTGCGAGCTGATCGCGGTGCACACCGAGCTTCATGGTGTTGGATCGCGGCTCGAGGACGGCGACGATGCGCGCCTTTGGCAAGCGCGCGCGCAGCGCCTTGAGTGTCGCCTCGATCGCCGTCGGATGATGAGCGAAATCGTCGTACACGGTGACGCCCCCCGCCACCCCGCGGATCTCCATGCGCCGCTTGACGCCCTTGAACTCGCTCAGGGCGAGCGCCGCCCGCTCGGGCGCGACGCCCGCCTGATGAGCAGCGGCGATCGCCGCGATCGCGTTCATGACGTTGTGCTCGCCCAAAAGTGGCCAGCGGATGCGTGCGACGTCGCGCTGCGCCTTGAGGACCGTGAACTCTCCCCACGCCGAACCGGGCGCGGAGCGTGCGCTCCACTCGCTATCGGCCCGCGAGAGGCTGAATGTCTCGCGCGGCGTCCAGCAGCCCGCCGCGATCGTCGCCTCGAGCTCGGCATCGTCGCCATTCTGCACGATCCGACCCGAGCCGGGTACGGTGCGCAGGAGCTGATGAAATTGCCGGCGGATGGCTGCGAGGTCGGGGTAGATGTCGGCGTGATCGTATTCGAGATTGTTGAGGATCACGGTGCGCGGCCGATAGTGCACGAACTTGGCGCGCTTGTCGAAGAACGCCGTGTCGTACTCGTCCGCCTCGATGACGAACAGGCTCGCCCGCCCGCCCGCACCGCACGACCCCATCCGCGCCGTCGATCCGAAATTACTCGGTACGCCGCCGATGAGAAATCCGGGCTCGAGGCCCGCGTGCTCCAAGATCCACGCCAGCATGCTCGCCGTCGTGGTCTTGCCGTGTGTGCCGGCCACCGCCAGCACGTGCGAGCCTCGGAGCACGTGCTCGGCGAGCCATTGCGGGCCGGAAACGTACGCAAGGTCGGCATCGAGCATCGCCTCGACGACCGGCATGCCGCGGCTCAATGCGTTGCCGACGATCACGAGGTCGGGTCGTACTTTGAGTTGCTCCTCGCCGTAGCCTTCCGTGAATTCGATTCCGAGGGCCGCGAGCTGCGTGCTCATGGGCGGATAGACGTTGCGGTCGGAGCCCGTCACGCGAAATCCGGCGGCCTTGGCGAGCGCGGCCACGCCCCCCATGAAGGTCCCCGCAATTCCCAAGATGTGCACGTGCATCGCTGAAACTACATAATTGAATATTTGATTGTACTGGATCGACCGCATGGCTGATGTGATCTGGATCGATCGAGACGAGCAACTCGCGCCGCTCGCGCGTGCCCTCGAGTCTGGAGGCTCGATCGGCGTGGATACCGAGTTTCTGCGCGAGCGAACGTTCTTTCCCAAGCTCTGCCTGCTGCAGCTCGCGGCGGGCGGGCGCGTGTGGTGCGTGGACACTCTGAAGTGCGGCGGCTTGGACCCTCTGGTACCGGCACTGACCGATCCCGCCTCGCGCAAGGTCATTCACGCCGCGCGGCAGGATCTCGAAACGCTCTATCTCGAGGCAAAACGGGTGATCTCTCCGGTGTTCGACACGCAGATCGCCGCAGGCTGCATCGGACTCAAGCCGCAAATCGGTTACGCCGAGCTGGTCAGTCGATTCCTGGATGTGACCTTGGCCAAGGATCAGACGCGCACCAACTGGTCGAAACGCCCGCTGACGGCCGCGCAGCTCGAGTACGCGGCCGACGACGTCAAGTACCTGAACGAGTTGGCCGACAGGCTGACCGAGCGATTGCGCGCGCTCGGCCGAGAGGCGTGGGTGCTCGAGGATTGCGCCGCGCTCGAGGATGTGCGGCTCTACGAGCCGGATCCCGAGAAGGCCTGGGAACGGCTCCGCGGCCTGCGCAAGCTCGCGCCGGCATTGCGCGCGCGAGGGAGGGCGCTTGCCGTGTGGCGCGAGAGAATGGCGCGCGAGTTGAATCTCCCGCGCGGCTGGATCGTGTCCGATCCGGCGATCCTGCGGCTCGCCGAGACCTCTCCCGCCACACGCGCCGCGCTTTCCGCCGCGCTCGAAGGGGAGCGGCCGATGGCTGCTGCCGTCGCCGAGAGCCTGCTCGAGACGCTGCACCGACCTGGCGCAGCAGCGCCGGATGAGGAGCCGGCCGCCGACGAGCGCCCCACGCCCGAACAGAAGGCGGCGATCGAGCGGCTCACCCGTGTGCTCGAAAGCCGCGCATCCGAGCTCGGTGTGAGCCCCGAGATTCTCGCACCGCGGGCCGAGCTCAAGGCGCTCGCGATGGGCCAGCGCAACTCGGCCTCCCTCACCGGCTGGAGGCGGCAGGAAATCGGGCAAAGGCTCCTCGGAGCGCTCGAGCCCTAGGTCTCGACCGCCCGTTGAATCGCTCTGAACACCGTGTCCACGTCGGCGTCTGCGTCCACGACTCTGAGGAGCCCTGCATCCTGGTAGTACTGCACGAGGGGCTTGGTCTGCGCCTCGAACACCTCCAGCCGCTTGGCGATGACGTCCTCCCGATCGTCCGGCCGCTGAATGAAGCGCGCCGTCTCGCCGCAGCCGTCGCAATGCAGGGGCGCGCCGGGTGGCGTCGTGGTGTAGATGTTGTACACCCGCCCGCAGCCCTCGCAGATGCGCCGCCCCGTGAGCCGCTTGAACAGCACGCCGAGATCGAGACTCAGGAGTATCACCGCATCGAGTGGAGTGCCAAGCTCGAGGAGCAGTCTCTCCAGGGCCTGCGCCTGCGCGATGTTGCGCGGAAATCCATCGAGAATGAAGCCCTTGACCGCATCCGGCTTCGCCAGGCGCTCGCGAATCATCGACAGCACCGTGGCATCGTCGACGAGCTTTCCGGCGTCCATGGCGGCCTTTGCCTCGAGCCCGAGCGCAGTCGCCTTGCTCACCGCCTCGCGCAGCAAATCGCCGGTCGAAATTTGAGGCACGCCGTAGGAGCGCACGAGCAGTTGCGACTGCGTGCCCTTGCCGGATCCCGGCGCGCCCAAGAGAACTATTCGCATGGTTTCCCCAAGGGAGCTACCGTACCTTCGGGAGGCTCCCATCGTCAAACCAGGGGCGCATCGGCTATGCTGCGCGGCTCTATCAGGCGAACGAGCAGATCATGCGCGCAACCCGAAAGAATGCCTTCTATGCCCAATCCGGCGGTGTGTCCGCGGTCATCAACGCCTCCGCTTGCGGCGTGATCGAGACCGCCCGCGAGCACCGCGACCGAATCGGCAAGGTCTACGCGGGGCGCCACGGCATCGTCGGCGCGCTCACCGAGGATCTGATCGATACCAGCAAGGAGTCGAGCGCCACGATCCGGGGCTTGCGTCACACGCCGGGCGGAGCGTTCGGCTCCGCGCGCTACAAGCTCTCCAGCATCGACAAGAACCGCGCTCAGTACGAGCGCCTGATCGAGGTGTTTCGCGCCCACGATATCGGCTATTTCTTCTACAACGGCGGCAACGATTCCATGGACACCGCCCACAAGGTCTCGGAGATCGGCGCGCAAATGGGCTACCCGATCACCTGCATCGGCATACCGAAGACCGTCGACAACGATCTGGCCGTGACCGATTGCTGTCCCGGGTTCGGCTCCGCGGCCAAGTACATCGCGGTGGCCACTCGCGAGGCGGCGCTCGACGTCGAGTCGATGGCGCGTACCTCGACCAAGGTATTCGTGCTCGAGGTCATGGGCCGGCACGCCGGCTGGATAGCCGCGGCGGGAGGCCTCGCGGGCGAGCGGCCCGGCGATGCCCCCCACATCATTCTCTTTCCCGAGATCGCCTTCGATCACGACAGCTTTCTCGCCAAGGTCAAATCCTGCGTCGAGGGCTACGGGTATTGCGTCATCGTGGTCTCCGAAGGCGTACGCAATGCCGAAGGCAAGTTCCTCGCCGAGGCCGGCACCACGGATGCCTTCGGTCATGCGCAGCTCGGGGGCGTGGGACCCGTCGTCGCGCAGATGACGCAGCAGGCGTTCGGCTACAAATTTCACTGGGCCGTCGCCGACTACCTGCAGCGCTCCGCTCGCCACGTCGCATCGAAAGTCGACGTCGCGCAAGCCTATGCGGTCGGCAAGGCTGCCGTCGAGTTCGCGCTCGCCGGCAAGAACGCCGTCATGCCGACGATCGTGCGCAAATCGCATGCCCCCTATCGCTGGGGCATCGGCGAAGCGCCGCTCGCGGCGATTGCGAACCAGGAGAAGAAGGTTCCGCGCAATTTCATCAGCGAGGACGGATTCGGCATCACCGCGGCCTGCCGCCGCTATTTGGAGCCCCTCATCGGCGGCGAGGACTATCCGCCGTATCGGCGCGGCATGCCCTCCTATGTCGCCCTCAAGGCGGTCCCCGTGGCCAAGCGCCTGAGCAATGTGTTTGTGGTATGATACGGCGCCCAAAATTCAAATAAATCCATATTTTTCAACAACATAACCCCGGGATTATCAACGATGCTTCTTGACCACGCCGTGGATCTGGCCATTGGAGCCGGCCTTCTTGCAATCGTGTACGGCGTCCTCTCCGTGCGCTGGATCCTGGCGCAGCCGGCCGGAAACGCGCGTATGCAGGAGATCGCGGCTGCGATACAAGCCGGAGCTCGTGCCTATCTGAATCGCCAGTACCGGACGATCTCGATCGTGGGAGTGATTCTCTTCATCGCCCTCGGGGCGAGTCTCGGCTGGGCGACCGCCGGCGGCTTCGCCGTGGGCGCGATCTTCTCGGGGCTTGCGGGATACATCGGCATGTCCATCTCCGTGCGCGCGAACGTGCGCACCGCGCAGGCCGCGAGCGTGGGTTTGAACTCCGCGCTCAGGATCGCCTTTCGCGGTGGCGCCATCACGGGAATGCTGGTCGTGGGGCTCGGCATTCTGGGCGTGGCCGGCTATTACTTGGCGATGCTGCACGTATTCGGCGACGAGGAGGCGGCGTTGCGCTCGCTCGTCGGGCTTGCCTTCGGGGGCTCCCTGATCTCGATCTTCGCCCGCCTAGGCGGTGGGATTTTCACCAAGGGCGCGGACGTGGGCGCCGATCTCGTGGGCAAGGTCGAGGCGGGCATTCCGGAGGACGATCCGCGCAACCCCGCGGTCATCGCCGATAACGTCGGCGACAACGTGGGCGACTGCGCCGGCATGGCGGCCGACCTGTTCGAGACTTACGCGGTCACGCTGGTTGCGACCATGTTGCTCGGTGGCCTCGTCATGGTGGACATGGGCAAGAAGGCGGTGCTCTTCCCCCTGCTGCTCGGCGCCATTTCGATCGGCTCCTCGATCGTCGGCACGTTCTTCGTATCCACCCGGGAGGGCGGCAAGATCATGAATGCCCTGTACAAGGGCGTGATCGTCTCGGGCCTCATCTCCGCGGCCGCCTTCTATGGTGTCTCTCGCGAGCTCATGGGCGAGCACGCCATGTCGATCTGGCTGTGCACGCTCG